>JAJRQQ010000061.1 GCA_024280155.1 Bacteroidota bacterium | reverse complement strand
GTTAAAAGAATGGAACTGTATAAAAAAAACTATAAGGCTGCATAAGTCTATTCGGGTAAAAGTTCTTCTATTTTTTTTAAAAACAAATAAAGGCTCAAAAAAAATTGGAAATAACTTGGTTTATCCATAGAATTCATAACGATACTCTTCAATATCCCTAGCAAATCTTTTCATAAGCCTACAATGCTAAAATCTTAAATTCTGTTCTTCGATTTTGCTGTCTTCCTTCTTTTGTTTCATTTGTTGCAACAGGTTCATCTTCTCCATAACCTTTAGAGACTAAACGGTCTGCACTAATTCCATGCTGTGTTAAATAATCAACAACGGCTTTTGCTCTACGTTCAGACAAAGATTGATTGTATGCATTCGAACCCTGAGAATCTGTGTGCCCTCCCAACTCAATTTTTAAAGTTGGTACATCGTTCATTAATTTAATTAGACGATTTAATTCTGCCGTAGATTCTGGTCTTAGTGTTGCTTTATCTAAGTCAAAGAAAATATTACGCAAAACAATCTTGTTTCCAACCTTTAAGTTTTTCAACTCAATATTTTTCTCAACCGTTTGGAATGCAGCGGTTTTAGGAATGTCAAAATTCTCAGAATGGAAAAGGTATCCTTCTTTCTTCACAGCAATTCCATAGTTCTTCCCAGCTGGTAGAGAAACTAAATATTTACCCGTAGCACTATTCGATTTAAAAGTTGCAATCACTTTATTTGCTTCATTATCTACGATTTCAATTTCAGCTTCTAAAACTTCTTTGGTTAAATAATCCGTTACGACTCCTTTTAAAATAGTCAATTGTGCTTCTTTGACAACAACCACAGGTGCAACAACAACTTCTTCTACAGGAGCAACTCTACACGCCAGTAAATTATCCTCATTATTTAAAACCATCGGTTTTTCATCACCTAAGAATGTAATTACATATAAATCTCTAAGACCAAATCCATCTTCGGAAGCAGAAGTATAATATCCATGACGACCGTCTGCCGAAACGACAAAGAAGACATCATTTCCTGGTGTATTTACTGGATAACCGATATTCTCAGGCTTACTCCATGTTTTTGTTTCTTCATCATAGATTGATTTAAAAATATCAAATCCCCCCATAGAGTTATGACCTTCTGAGCTAAAATACAATGTTTTACCATCAGGATGCATATATACACCCTCTTCATTGTGTGCTGTATTAATAACTACACCAAGATTTCTCGCTTCTCCCCATTTTCCTTTTTCATCTTTCGTAGTGATGTAAATGTCATGCTCACCTATCCCACCTTCTTTGTCTGAAACGAAGTAAATCGAATTTCCATCTGGAGAATAACAAGCGTAGGATTCATGGGAATCTTTTGTATTCACTCTTTTTCCCAAACTTTCAGGCTTCCCCCAAGTATCTCCTTCTAGAACAGACTCATAGACATCTCCATTTCCTCTTTTACCATAGTAAATCAATAAACGCTGTCCATCCGCAGATACACCAGAATTAGAATCATGATTTTCTGTATTCACCGGTTTATTTAACTGTACAGCCTTCGACCAAGAGCCATCCTCTTGTCGTGTTGACTCATAAATATCCTCATAATTTTCATTCAACATTGGGTCAATCTTCCCTCCTGTAGAATTTGGACGTCTTGCAGTGAATAGCATTTCAGATTCATCAGCAGAAATTACCGCTCCGTATTCGTTGTATTTTGTATTAATATTTTCTCCCAAATTATCAATGAACACTCGAATAGGCGTTTTCACCAATTCTACTGCATTGTGACATTGTTTTATTTGTAAATCAATTCTTTTGATAGCGTAAACATCGTTTGTATTGATTAATTTCCCTCGGTATTGATTCAATTCAAAAATAGCAGATTTAAATTGTCCGTCGATATGATAAGCCCTCCCCAAAGAATAATGAATACTTGGATCAATATTGGGATCTAATTTCACTGCCTTTTCTAAGAATGGTAAAGCTTTATATTGGTGCATTGATTCCAAATAGCAATTCCCTAATTTAAAATTTAAATCGGCATTGTTTGGATTAAATTTCTGTGCTTTTTCGAAAAAAGGGATGGCTTCTTCGTAAAAACCTTTTCCTTGAAAATACAATTCATCCCCTGATTTTATATTTTTCTTTGCTTCTTTTAATCCATCTTTATTGTTGGGGAAATTACTCTTTTCAAAAGTCACATTCTGTGCAAAAGAGAAAGTAGATAAGAAAATTAGGACGAAAAAGATATATATATTATTCGTTTTCATAATAAATTGTTTAGCGTTGGTTATTTACAAATACTTGTGTGAGGTTCTGCTCCTACTGCTCCGAGTTCAATTGCTTTGTGCCAGTCTTCACAAGCTCCTTTCTCATCGCGGATTAATTCTTTTGCATTTCCTCTATTAAGAAAAGCATAACTGTAATTTGGATCAATTTCAAGGGCTTTATCACAATCTTTAATCACTCCTTTGTAATCGCCTAACTTAAATTTAGCAGCAGCCATGTTGTTGTATGCATAAGCATAATCTGATTTTAATTCTATTGCTTTTTGGAAATCTTTGATTGCTCCTCTATAATCTTCAGCGTCATATTTTGCGCTACCTCTATTATTGTAAGCTCCATAATAATCACTATCCAACATAATTGCTTTTGAAAATGATTGAATGGCTCCTTTCAAATTACCTGTTTTTCGTTGAGCAGATCCTAAATTATTATAGGTAAAAGCCATTTTATTATCATACATTAAAGCTTTTTGATAATCTTTTATAGCACCTTCATAATCTTCGAGTTGTTTTTTTGCTGAACCTCTGTCATTATAGGCATAAGCGTAATTTTCTTTTGCTTCAATGGCTTGTGTGTAGAGTTTAATTGCTTCTTCATATTTCCCATCCAAGAATTGATACATTCCCAAGTAGTAATATGCCTCAGCCGTTTTATCATCGAGGGATAAAGCAGAATTAAAATCAGTTTCAGCTCCTTCTCGATCTTCCAATTCTTGTTTAGCTCTTCCTCTTTTGTAAAAACTTTGTGCGTTCTGATCATTAAACCCAATGGCTTTATCAAAATCAGAAACTGCTCCATCATATCTTTGTAAAGTAAATTGAGCAACTCCACGGTTAAAATAGGCAACTTCAAAACTATCCCTCAAATCAATAGCTTTTGAAAAATCTTCAATAGCACCTTCGTAGTTTTGGATTTTCATTTTATGCACTCCTGCATTATACAACTTGTCAGCAGCAATCATATTACTGTCGAGAATAGTCGCGTGAACAATGGTGTCTTGCCCAAAAACGATTGAACTGGAAAATAATAGAATTCCGAAGAATAAATTTCTAAAAATAAGTTTCATATGATTTGTTTTCAAAATAAAACCTAAAGATAAGAAAAAGATAGGACATGTCCTTTATAAAAAAAAGACTATACTTTCTAAAAAATCAGAAATGCGTCTAGTAAAAAAACCAAGGAAAAGTCATCTGAAACTATTGCAACAAAAAGAAAACAATATTAAGTAAGTGTTTACTACAAATACAGAATTGCTTTTTTTCACTCAATTAAAATCAAAAAAAGGCCATCCTCTCAGATAGCCTTTTCATTTCAAGATATAATTGAATTACTTTTTGTTATTCTCTCTGATTAAATTCAGTGCTGAACCAGCTCTGTACCAATCAATTTGTTGGTCATTGTAAGTATGATTCAACTTGATTTCTTCTTTTGACCCATCAGAATGAACAAGCTCTAATGTTAATTGTTTCTTAGGAGCAAAGTCTTTCAAATCAATGAAGTTAAATGTATCATCTTCTCTGATTTTATCATAATCTGATTCAACATCAAATGTTAAACCTAACATTCCTTGTTTTTTCAAGTTCGTTTCGTGAATTCTTGCGAAAGATTTAACAATAACTGCTTTTACACCTAAATGTCTTGGTTCCATAGCCGCATGCTCTCTTGAAGAACCTTCACCGTAATTATGATCACCAACTACAATCGTAGGGATTCCAGCTGCTTTATACGCTCGAGCAGTTGCAGGAACTTCTCCTTTTTCTCCAGTCAATTGATTCACAACTTCATTCGTTGCTTCACCAAATGCATTGACTGCACCAATTAAACAATTGTTTGAAATATTATCTAAATGACCTCTATATCTCAACCAAGGTCCCGCCATTGAAATATGATCCGTTGTACATTTCCCGAGTGCTTTAATCAATAACTTTGCACCATCGATGTTTTGACCATCCCAAGCAGCAAAAGGAGCTAATAATTGTAAACGTTCAGAATCTGGACTAACTACAACTTCGATTCCACTACCGTCCTCTGCAGGCGCTTGAAAACCATTGTCATCAACAGCAAAACCTTTTGCAGGTAATTCAACTCCTGTTGGTTCAGCTAATTTAACTTCTTCTCCATTTTCATTCGTTAATGTGTCTGTAATTGGATTAAAATCTAATTTTCCTGACAACGCAATCGCTGCAACCATTTCTGGAGATGCTACGAAAGCGTTTGTATTTGGATTTCCATCGGCTCTTTTCTTAAAGTTTCTATTGAAAGAATGAACGATTGAATTTTTTTCTTCTTTTTCAGCTCCTGGTCTAGCCCATTGACCGATGCAAGGTCCACAAGCATTTGTAAAAATAGTTGCTCCTAATTCTTCGAAAGTTTCAATGAATCCGTCACGTGCTGCTGTAAAACGAACTTGCTCAGAACCTGGATTAATTCCTAATGTTGCTTTGGCTTTAACTCCTTTCGATAATGCATCTTTTACAATCGATGCCGCACGGGATAAATCTTCATACGAAGAATTCGTACAAGAACCGATTAATGCCCATTCAATATCTGTTGGCCAATCATTCTTCGCTGCCGCTTCTTTCATATCCGCAACTGGAGTTGCTAAATCTGGTGTAACAGGACCGTTTAAGTGTGGCGTTAATGTATCTAAATTAATTTCAATTACCTCATCGAAATACAATTCTGGATTAGCATAAACTTCAGCATCACCTGTTAAGTGTTCTGCAACTTTATCTGCTGCATCAACCACGTCTTGACGACCTGTTGAAGCTAAATATCTTCGCATTGAATCATCGTAACCAAAAGTTGAAGTTGTTGCTCCAATTTCAGCTCCCATATTACAAATAGTTCCTTTACCTGTACATGAAATATTTTCTGCACCTTCTCCAAAATATTCAACAATTGCTCCTGTTCCTCCTTTTACAGTAAGAATTCCTGCAACTTTTAAAATAATATCTTTTGGAGCTGTCCAACCGTTTAATTTTCCAGTTAATTTAATTCCAATTAATTTTGGCATTTTCAATTCCCAAGCCATTCCTGCCATAACATCAACAGCATCAGCTCCACCAACACCAATAGCAACCATTCCTAGTCCACCAGCATTAACTGTATGAGAATCTGTACCAATCATCATTCCTCCAGGGAAAGCATAATTTTCAAGAACTACTTGGTGAATAATACCAGCTCCTGGTTTCCAAAAACCAATTCCGTATTTATCACAAACTGAACTCAAAAAGTTAAAAACTTCATTGTTCTTATTGATTCCTTCTTGTAAATCTACACTTGCTCCTAACTTTGCTTGAATTAAATGATCAGCATGCGCCGTTGAAGGTACGGCAACTTTATCTTTACCTGCTTGCATAAATTGCAACAAAGCCATTTGCGCCGTAGCATCTTGCATTGCAACTCTATCTGGAGCAAAATCAACATAAGAATTTCCTCTTTCATGTGCAACAGTAGCGTTACCATCCCATAAGTGAGCGTAAAGAATTTTCTCTGCTAAAGTTAGTGGTTTTCCAACTACTTTTCTTGCTGCTTCTACCCTTTCTGGGTATTTCGCATACAGATCTTGAATCATTTTAATGTCAAAAGCCATGTGTATATTTTTTAATTATTTGTTCGATTTTTCTAAGTCATGCGAATTTAACAATTGTTTAAGAAAAAGAAAAAACTTTAATGCTTTATTTTGAAAAGAAAACATTAGTGTCCGATAAAAATACAGATTTTATCTAAATCATACCTCTAAGTCAATAAAAGTATTAAAATTTTCTTTTAAATGAAAAGCATGGTGTCTATTATTATTATTCGTGAATTATTTATGAGTAGTGAAAAAGAAAGATTTTATTGTTTCCTTTTTCCTTGATGAAAAAGAAAGAAAAAATCAAGTCGAAACAATGCTTCCACACGCCCTGATGAAAATCAATAATTCCTACAAAAGAAGTGTTTTGTAAACACAATGACGGAGCACTTTTGTGCAATTATTGTGATTTTCATCATTCACACCCCCACCGGCCCGCTGTTTCGACAGGCCAATACACTTCTATATCTCGCTTCGGAATGTTCATTTTTGTTTAAATAATATAAAGAGGTGATTCGTCGCTTCGAATTATAAATCATTGTAATGAATAAAAATCTTTACGAAGAACTAAAAAGTGCATTCATAAATTTAGCAGGTACCAAAACACCGCAAAATTCGTAAATTTAAACAACTGTTTGAGGAGGCACGACGAGTTTTGTTTCAATTAGAATTGAGGATGATTTTGGTCGTTAAATTTGTGACAGCACTAGACTTTTTTGTTACTTTTTTTGGCAATGAAAACCGAGTTTACGAGCTCATGAAGTAGAATGAAAATAAATAAAAAATTCTCTGAATAAAAAGTAAAGAAAGATTATGACTTAAATGTTGTTTCCTTTTTCCTTGATGAAAAAGAAATGAAAAATCAAGTCGAAACAATGCTTCCACGCGCCCTGATGAAAATCAATAATTCCTCAATCCATCCCTCCACCACTACTCGCCCTAACCTTCTTCACTTTATCCAACCTTCCCCAGCGATAAGAAACCGTTAAATAAATTCTTCGGGTCAACCATTTGTATTCTGAATTTTGTCTTACATCTAATTGCTCAACTTCTAATTCAAATCCCTTCGTGTCAAAAATATCCGTTACACGCATACCAACGGATAGTTTATTCTTGTAAAATCGTTTCTCTACTGCTAAATCAACCCATGTTCTTGGCTTTATCATTCCTTGTGGAATAACTCTTGGCGCACTATATCGTGCATTCAACTGAAAATTGGCTGTTTTTTTACAGAATTCTATAGAAAGAATGTATTTCGCTGTCCAATTGACTCCATTGTTATTCCAATCATTTGAAGAATTATTATCCTCATATTCAACATAGCTTCCATTGAAAGAGAGCGTATTTTTCATCCAAGTGAAAGGTTTATAAATAATAATCGTTTCTAAACCTGTTCTGTTTGAGTTATCCAAATTCTGATAAGTAACTAAGGAAGAATTATCTGAATAATAGGTTTTGATTCGAGATATAACATCTTTTGTCCTACGGTAGAATATACTACTCGAAAAAATAAATTTCTTCGAAGAATAAGAAAAACCCAAATCGAAAGAATGAATGTATTCTGGTTTTAAAAATGGATTGCCACTTCGCAAATTAAATGGGTCTGCGTAACTTGTAAATGGATTTAATTGTCGTGACTTCGCACGGTTTATTCGCTTGCTATAACTCAAACTTAATTCTGATTTACCACCCATTTTGTATTTTACATGCCCTGAAGGAAATAAATTAACATAGACATTCGCAAAATCTACATTATACCCCACTAAACTTGGTATTTGTTCCGCAAATTCTCCTCTCAACCCAATCTGGTACTTAAATCGACCTAATTCTTGTCCGAAAATGCCATACACACTGTAAACGGCTTCTTGGTATTCATACTCAAAATTGGCAACTGTATCTTCAAAATAATTTCCTAAAAGGGTGTCTTGTGTTTCGGAGAATGTATTCAAATATTCATTGCGAAGAATCGCTTTTGCACCAACTTCCATTCTTGCTCGGATTGAATCGTACACTTTGCTAAAATCTGTTTGAATAGTCGTCACTTGACTGTTGTTGTCATTATTTAAACGTTGATTCAGAGGAGCTAAACCACTAAGATTTCCATACGGGTCATAATACAACTGCTCATAAAAACCTTGTACATTTCCTTGCGCAAGAGAATGCGTTGCATTGATAGAGAATTCTCCTTTATTTTCCAATAAATCATGATGATAGAACACGGAGAAATCTAAACCATCTCTTTTTCTTGGGTCTGTCGAATTTCTGTCCCAACGATGGGTTAGAATTTCATCTGTGTCGTAAAGAAAATTCTCTAAATCTCCTGTTCTCCTTCTTCTACCCAACGTTCCTGTAGCAGAAAATCCAACTGTATTTCTTTCATCTAAATGGTATTCTCCGCCCAATAATATAGTATTAGTTGATTTCAAATCGGTTCCTTTCCTGTCTTGCACAAAATGTTCTGTCGTGTCAATCGTAACATTTCGGACTAAATCACTGGCAAAATTTCGATAACCTTCATAATAGTCAAAAGAATAATTCAAATTCAAGTTCAATTTCTTTTTTCGGTAACTCAACCCCAAATTAAATTGATACAAATCACCCGTTGCGGCAGTTGCTGAAACAATTCCATTAAAACCATTCAAACGATTTTTCTTGAGAATGATATTGATGATTCCAGAAGTGCCATCTGGGTCATATTTTGCCGAAGGATTATTGACAATCTCTATTCGCTCTATGGAATTCGCAGGGAAAGCATCCAACACATTCTGCCCATCATTTCCAACCAATGTACTCGGTCTTCCATTGATGAGTACAGTTACATTACCATCTCCTCGCAAACTGATATTCCCATCTTGATCTACCTCAATGCTCGGGATATTATTCAATACATCGTTCACCGTTCCACCTTTTGAGGTTAAATCCTCTCCTACTTGATACACTTTTTTATCAATTCCTGTTTTCAAAGCATCCAAAGAACCTGATGCTGTAACTTCTTCTAATTCCAAAGACTCATCCAATTCCAATTGAATTTTCGGCAACTCAATGACTTTCTTTTTTGTTTCAGGAATGTTTACGTAGTAAGGCAGGTAATTGGCAAATGTAATTTTGAGAAAAGAAGCTGGTGAATTTCTTGGAATATCGATTTCAAAACGACCATTCTCATCAGAATAAATGCCTGAGATAACTGTCGAATCAGCAATTTTAAGTAAACGTATCGATGCGTATTCTACAACCACATTATTTTCGTCAAATATTTGACCTTGAATGGTTTGAGCGATTGAATAATTCGTTAGAAAAATCAAGAACAATCCTAAAATCAAGTTTATTTTTCTCATGGCTATCTCCACATCATTTTTAGATCTTCTATTTTTACTTCATAAGGTGCTGTTATTCTTACAGAATAAATCCCTGGCCTTAATGTTTCAAAATTTCGCTCCAAATGTACATTTTCTTTCGCCGAAAATAGCCATAAATTCCTTACGGTTTGAAGAACTTTAATTTCTAAATATTGATGATTGCCTTTTTTAAGTATTCTTAAATCAATATTCTCAGCACTTACTTTATTCCAATCCCCTGAGATTACATCAAAAACTCTAAAATTCTTGTGATTATCACTAAATGTTGCAACCTCAATAATTAATTGTTCATTATTGAGTTCTCTCTTCAATTCTTCCTGGGAGAATAAAAATGCATTCTGTAAAAGTGAAACGGTTCTTTCTTCTTCTATTGTCTTTAACAATTCTCCTTGCACAGAATATATTTCAATCTTAACTTTTACATTCTTCGGCTGTTCATGGTCAGAAACCAAATATAAGTCAGAATGATTTTCATCTATGAAACTTTGCACAACGGTTACACTTTCATATTCATCTCGAACAGCATATTGCAGTGCTTTCCAATTGCCTAAATAATCAATACTCGACCAAGTTGGTGCTGGCCAACAATCATTCAACTGCCAATAAAGTGTCCCTCCACATCTTGGAGAATCAACACGATGTCCTGCAATTGCCATTCTCACAGCTTTTGCTTGGGTTAATTGAGAAAAGTAAACGAATTCTTTAAAATTCTTCGATTTTCCGTAAAGTATATTGGAGTGCTTTGCAATCATTCCGTTTCCTACATAGCTTTTTTGGTGAAATTTCATCACTTCTGAGTCTAAATCCCAATCTTTTTCTTCGGAGAATGAGGAAAGTGTCGTAAATTCAGGAAAACTTTGAAAACCATATTCTGCATTGAATCGACCGATTTTAGTGGCGAAATCTTCCATAGGGTCTTTCCCGTGCCACACCCCCCAATAATGTTGCGAACCGTGATTGTAATATTCATCCTTGCCCCAATTACTCAACGGAGAGGTATGAATGTATGGAACATTGGTGCAATCGTAAATAATTTCTGGTGCCAATTTGTGAAACAATGCGTTGTATGCATCTTCAATTTCTTTGTTGGCTGCTTTATCCAAATGATAAGTATTCTGAAATCCCCAATTCTTCCAAGCGACATCAACTTCGTTGTTTCCATTAAAAAGAATAAGCGATGGATGAGATGATATTCTCGGAATTTGATAATTCAATTCTCGTTCTACATTTTTCAAGAAAACAGCATCCGCAGGATACATTGCACAGGCAAACATTAAATCTTGCCAAACCATGATGCCCAATTCGTCGCATTTCTCAAAAAACACCTCATCGGGATAATAACCACCTCCCCATACACGCACCATATTGAAATTGGATATCGCCATTTGTTCAACCATTTGCTCAACAGATTCATCTGTCACTCGCGCAGGAAAAATATCTTGAGGAATATAATCTGCTCCTTTGCCGAAAACTCTTCGCCCATTGATTCTAAAATAGTAACTTGTTCCCCATTGGTCTTTCTCCTGAACTAATTCTACTTCTTTGATACCGAATTTTACATTTTCAGTAAAAATCTTTTCCTTTTTTTCAATCGATTGAATATTCCAAAAATCATTGTATAAAAAAGCTTCTCCTTGTCCTGCTGGCCACCATAATTTTGGGTTTTTCACTTTGACAATTCGCGATGCTACCCCATTCTTCACGTTTACTTCCTCCGTTCCAAACAATTTACTCTCCCAAACAATTTCTCCTTCTGATTTCCCAGAAAAAAATGTTTTCAACTCTAAAACAGCTTGATTTTCTTCAATTTTAAGTGTCTGAATACTCTTATTGATTATTCTAAAATCATTGTATTGATGAATTCTCACAGGCTTATTAAAACCCATCGTATTCATTCTTAACGACCAATCCCAACCAAATTGATACTGTGGTTTTCTTGTATAGGGTGCTACTTTTATTTCGCCTACATCATTGGGTGCAGGATAATGAAATTTCTCCTCCTCATATCGTTCTTTATGATACAAAATCGGAGGCGTAAAAACGACTTTTATAGCATTCTCTCCAACATTTAAAAAATCTTTAATCTGCACAGAATGAGGAATAAAAGCATTGTCTGTCTCGAGTACCAAAGAATCATTCACATACACTTTGGCATACGTATCAATAGATGGAAAATTTAGTTCTACAAAATCAGAATGATCTTTTTCTTTGAGAAAGAAATTTGATTCAAAAATCCATTCTTGCTGCTCTATCCACAGGTACAATTCTTCATTCTTACCATAAAATGGATGAGGTAAAATCATGTTTCGCAACAAAACTTCCTGCACAGAACCTTTTTTTCCTGCGTCTAAAACACGGTCTTCGTATGTGAGGTTCCATTTCAATATTTCCTGTGAGGTTGATTGAAAGGTCATCAATAGAAACAATAAAGGGATTATTTTACCAATTGCGATTCGACTTTGCATCAATGAGTTCGTTTTGATTTGGAGTGGTCAATGCAAAATTAAAGCCATTATAGACGGAATAACCTCCATATTCACCATTTTTATTCAAAGCAAGAAAGCCGACTTGCAATCCTGACAAGTCATCATGCTTTGCAATGATTCTTTCTACAGCTAACCTGCAAGCATCTTCTGGAGAATGACCATTTCTCATCAATTCAACGACTGTGTGCGAACCTGCAATACGAATTACAGCCTCTCCTAATCCTGTTGCACAAGCTGCCCCTATTTCATTATCCACAAATAAACCTGCCCCAATAATCGGAGAATCCCCAATTCTACCGGGTAATTTATACCCCCAACCACTCGTTGTACATGCACCACTTAAATTTCCATCAGCATCAATTGCTAACATGCCAATGGTATCGTGATTCTCACTGTTAATTTCAGGTTTGTCAAATTTTTCTGTATGGGCTTTCTTCCATTCTTTCCATTCTTTTTTAACTTCTTTCAATGGAGATTTCACCTTTTTAAAGCCATAATCGAGTGCGAAATCTGCTGCACCATCTCCAGCAAGCATAACGTGAGGCGTTTTCTCCATCACAGTTCTCGCAATCGTAATCGGATGCATAAAACCTTCGAGATAAGCAACAGCTCCACATTTAGATTTTTCATCCATGATACAAGCGTCTAGAGTTACATGCCCATATCTATCCGGACGTCCTCCAATTCCAACAGAACGATTACTCATATCTGCTTCGGTAGTTCTCACTCCTTTTTCGACAGCATCAATGGCTTTCCCACCAGCTTGTAAAACTTTCCATGCGTTTTCATTCGCTGCAAGACCATGTTTCCAAGTTGAAATCACCACAGGTTTTGGTGGGGTAACACGAGTTGAATCTTCTATCAACTGACTAGCTCTACTTGGTTTAAAAACGGCAAGCGCAGCACTAGCAAGACCTAGTTTAAAAAATGTTCTCCGTTTTAAATTCCCCATGTTCGTTTTATCTTGTTTACAGACAAATATAAGGAAAGAAGTCGAGAAGGCAACTTATAAAATATAACCTACAAAAAATCTAAAGCTCTAATAATCTAACACTCTAATGCTCTATAGCTCTAACACTCTAACCCTCTAAAGCTCTAATAGTCTAATTCACTTCCAAAATTTTCACTTCAGTTCTTCGATTCTCCTGATGCTCTTCTTCCGAACACTTCACGCCATTACGACATCGGTTGACCAAACGAGTTTCTCCATAACCTTTTGCTCGAATATTTTTCTTGGCTACACCTTTGGAAAGTAGATAATCAACACAACTTTGAGCTCTTGCTTGAGACAAACGTTTATTGTACGCACTACTTCCACGGGAATCGGTATGCGCACTCAATTCTATTTTCAAATCATTGTCTAATAAAAATTGTGCTAACTTATCCAACGAAGCCTTACTTTCTTCTCGTAATGTTGATTTATTCAAATCGTAAAAGATATTCTCCAATTTAAATGTCTCCCCTTTTCGGATTGGTGATAATGCTAATTCAACATCAAAAACCTTGTCATTTTCATTGGCCGTATTGAAAGAAATATCTGCATCAATAAATCCTTTTTTAGAACCGTGTGCCCAAAGTGTTTTATTTCGATCTACAACAATCGTCACCATTCCATTTTCATCGGTTGTTAAAGTGGTATCTGTTTGTGAGCCATAATCGGTAATCGTTGTTGTAGCAAACGGAATGATTTTACCAGTTCCTTTTTCAACTACACGAATGTGAATCTGAATGGTCGTTGGTTTTAAAATCAATTCTCGCACAAAAGTAGTGTCCGTTCTCACTTGTTCTGTTTGTACAGACGCTTCTTTTACCAAAACAAATTCTTCCTTTGAAGTATAAATTCTGTATTCTGTATTTGCATCAATCGAGGTGTTCAAAACGCCCAAAGAATCTGTCAACAGTACCAATTCTTCATTTGTCACCATGTTTTTAATGGTTACAGGTTGTTCAGGGACAAATTCTAATTCTTTGTATTTCTCAAAAACATTGACAATCAATTGAATATTTGCTTTGCGTTTAACCACATGGTAAATTCTATCGATATGGTCTCCACGATTGCTCGAAAGAAACCCTAATCTACCAGAATGATCGAAAATCAACCCAAAATCATCTTTAGAAGTATTCACAGGGTAACCGATGTTTTTCGGTGTAGAATTACTTTCCAAACTTGTTTCAAAAATATCCAATCCACCTAAACCAAAGTGACCGTTTGAGGCAAAATACAACTTTCCTTCTTCGACAAAAGGGCACATTTCTTTGCGCTCGGTATTAATCATTGTCCCTAAATTCTCAGGTTCTGACCACGCACCATGCATTCTACGCGAAACATAAATATCCGTTTCACCATAACCTCCGGGCATATCCGAAACGAAATACAATTTAGTTCCATCGTGCGACAACACACCGTGCCCAACATTATACTTTTCATTATTGTAAGGAAAAGGTATCAATTCTCCCCATTCCCCATCTTTG
This sequence comes from Bacteroidota bacterium, assembly GCA_024280155.1. Lineage (GTDB taxonomy): Bacteria > Bacteroidota > Bacteroidia > Flavobacteriales_D > Crocinitomicaceae > UBA4466. The sequence goes on along the minus strand of JAJRQQ010000061.1, from coordinate 58,736 downwards.
AAATAAGAAAAATACAACGAAAGAACAATCACTTCTTTTCCTTTTTTCTTTCCTAATGTGTTCTGCGTAATAATCATTTCTGTATTGTTCTCATTGAAACTTACAGGTCCATCGTGTGCTTTAGAAACAAAATGATTTTTTAACATCTTAGGAGTTTGCAGAACTGAATCTTCCTCAAAATTTGATTGCATAATGTTCAAATAGTAAGCATCATCCCAACCATATTTCTGTGTTAAAAACCCTGCATTTTTTGATTTTGAAGAAAAAACCAACGAATGACCGTAAAAAGCTGGACTAAAATCCCCTTTTCCTGAGTTGATTGAAGCCTCAGTAACTTTATAAAATGAAGAATCCGAAAAAAGTTTGTAAAAGTTATTCTCATTAGCGACGAATCTAGCAAAGAATGTATTCTCTGGAAATGATTGCGCACTTTCTCTAGCAATTTTTGTACAAAAGTCATATTCTTCAGAGAATCTCAACGCGTCAATAAAATGCATTCTATCGTGTTCAGTTAATTCGCCTCGAGTATAAAGTTGCTTATAATGTACAATTGCCTCTTCCATTTGAAACAAATGAAAATGAGACTCTGCCGCTTTCCTGATGTTCTCTGTTTTCCCTTTTTTATGACCTGAAATGGCTTTCTCTACCAACTCATCATACATTTCTACGCATTTAGCATATTCTTCTTTCGCATAAAAATCATCGGCAACACGCTGTTTCATTTGTGCCACAGAACTGAATGAAATAAAAAACAAAGTGATTAGTAAAAAATCTTTCATAATTAGAAATATCTTGGTGATTGATAACTCGACTTTTTACCTTTAAAATCGAAACGTAAAAATATCTCATGCGAACCATTTTGATAAGTTCTTAATCCGTTGATTGGAAAATCATAAGCATAACCAACTCCGAGCATATCTTTGATATTGTATACAATGTTCACCCCCATCGCTTCATTAAAGCGATACAAAACTCCAAGCCAAATTTTATCATACATAATGAGAGAAACATTTACATCAACTGTAATTGGAGAATTAGGTGTATATTTGATTAACGCAGAAGGTTGTAATTTATATACACTGTTCAACTTAAAAACGGAACCACCAGTGATGAAAAAATGTCTCGCATTTAACTTAGCATCGGTAGAATCTAATATTCTAGAAGAAGATTCAATCAAACGAGGTGTTTAAATTCCAAGAAAGTGTTTTTCACTATAATAATACAGTCCAGCTCCAATATTTGGCTTAGTTTCATTAAATATTTGATTGTAATAAGGGTCATTGGGGTTTTGCGCAGTTACTTTCCCAAAATCATATCCAATCATATCAATTCCTCCAGATAATCCAACAGATAATCTGCTCGATTTATTATTCAAAGCGATACTCGTCGAAACATCTGCAAAAACAGAAGTTCTCGAACGAGCACCAATTCTATCATTTACCATGTGTGCACCTACACCAAGTGATTTATTCATCAATGGCGCTTGAATACTGAACCATTGAGTTCTAGGTGAGCCAGAAAAATCAACCCATTGAAACCTTGTTATTGCAATTGCACTCAAAGAGTTTCTACTTCCTGCATAAGCAGGATTAAATGCTAACTTATTGTACATATACAAAGACAATTGTTCATCTTGTTGTGCATTCACTTCAGCCGAATACAAAACAAAAAATGCGAATAAATAGATAACTTTTTTCATTGTATTGTTTTTAATATTCAACCTCAATATAACCTTTAAAAATCTGTTGCTCGAGTTCACTATCATTGAGATTAATGATATAGAAATAAGTTCCTGCCGGTACTTTACCGTCTTTTCCATCGATTTTTGCTCCTCGATTTACTTCTCCACTCCAATCGTTATTGTACGGTGAAGAATAGTATATTAAGCTTCCCCAACGATTAAAAATAGAAACCTCTGCTTTTTCAAATTTATCCAATCCATTCACCACCCAAGCATCGTTGTATAAATCATCATTTGGGGTAACCAAATTCGGGATATCTAAACAATAAGAACTGTTTTTAACTTCTACAAATGTTGAATCGTACCCCAAACAACCATTTGTATCAACAATTGTCAACGTGTACCAGCCTTCGTGAGCAAAAGAAATATCATTTGACACTAAAGGATTCTGTTCTTCAGAATAAAACCCAAGTGGCCCTGACCAAACATAAGATACCCCGCCTTCTCCGTATAAAATCAATTTCATCCCTGGACAAACTGAAGTATCAGCCGAAGATGATGCTGATAAATCAGTAATAACATTGACAAACACACTGTCCGTATTTCGACAAGAATTCGCATCTGTTCCTTCTACAATGTAAAAACCTTCTCCCGTTTCATCGAGTGTAAATAAAGTAACTGGCGTTCCTGTTGCCGTAAAACCACTTGGTCCAGTCCATGTATAATTATTCGCCCCTGTTGCATTCAGAGTTGCTGAAAAACCGTTGCAATAAGTTGCGTTACTATTATTTGCAGAAACTGAAATATTTGGTAAAGGGAGAATTGAAATTTGAATCGAAGCGTTATTTGTACAGCCATTTGCGTCCGTTCCAACTACATTATAAAGACCATCATTCAAATTGGTTGCATTTGTGATTATTGCTATAGAATTTGTTCCCGAAAATGCATTCGGACCTGACCAAGCATAACTAACCCCACCATTGGCAGTCAAAGTAAAATCTTCATTCTGACAAATTGTAGAATCGTTATTTGCTGCAGAGATTGTAATTGACGGAGCAGGACTAATCGTTATCTCTTCACAAGTAGAAGGTCCAGTACAACCCGCAACCATTTGTGACAAGCAGTAATCCCCTTCTTCATTCGCAGTGAAATTTAAAATTGTAATGTTTGCATTTGTTGAAGAAAAACCATTCGGACCTGACCAAGAAAAACTAGCACCTGCCACACCATTTCCGGTAAGATTTACACTTCCATTCAAACAAGGCGAATTATCATCTACTGTTATAGTTGGTGCATTAGGCGCTCCAGGATTTGAAACATTAAACGGACCAAAAGTTTGTGAGCAAGTATTTCCATCTGCTACAGTCAAATAATAATTCCCAACTGGAATATTCGTTAAATTCGCTGAAGAACCAATTGAGTTATTACCATCTGTCCAACTGTACGAAAAGTTTGGAGTTCCCGAAGCAACCGCTCCATTTAACGCACCATCTGACAATCCACATCCAGCATCAACGGCCGTTGGATTTGTACTCAATGTCGGTAAAGCATTGATTGCTACAGAAATCGTAGCCGTATCTGTACAACCGCTTAAATCACCAATCACATTATAAGATGTTAACGATGTTGGAGCCACATTAATCGTTGTACTTGTTTCAGAAGTAGTCCAAACATAAGTTGTGGCACCGGTTGCTGTTAAATTTACATTATCTCCACTACAAATAGCGATATTTGTTCCATTTGAAATTGCAACATTCGGTTTAGGTTTAACAACTACATCAACAGTTAATGTTTGTTTATAATCACACAAGCCTGTAACTTCTGCTGTATAAGTTTGAGAAGTGGCAGGTGTAACCACAACCGACTGAGTTGTTTCGCCAGAATGTGCCCAAGAATAAGACGTTGCACCCGGAGGGGCCGTCAATGTTATCGATTCTCCAGGACATACTGGTGATACAGGTGCAATTTCAGGAAATTGAACACCAGAATCAGCAGTTATCGTGTAATTACAGATATCTCCGGCATAACCATCCACCATTAGATAGTAATCATTTCCAACCGTTAAACCGTTTGCTGTTAATACAAAGCCAATGGTATCTTCTTCAAAATTAGATACAGGAATGAAGTTTGCACACGCATTTGCTTCAAAAATTTGCATTTGTATTCCTTTATTAATCCAACAATCAGATATTTCTACATTCAATGTTGCTGTTGTTGAAGAAGCCGTAAATTTTATCCAACTATTGTTTTCAATATTTACATCTAAAAATGGTGACCCATAAAAAGAGTATGACATGTCCCATGGTTGCCCCACCCCAAAAGGTCCGCCAGTATCTGTACCATCAAGAAGGTCTACACCAGCTTGCGTTTCATTGTTTCCATGCATGTTATCTGGTCTATCCGGTGTATAAGAAGCACTCGTTGAAGCGCTATACCCATTAATATCACATATATATAATGCATTTGCACAATCATCATTCGTTGCTGTAGAAGCACATATACCGAAAGTCCCTGAACTCGAATCAAATCCCCAATAACGAATATAAACTGTTTCACCAGGCGTTAAACCATTGGCAGAAATCAGTGGTAATAAATCGTTGGAAGTTCCAGGGTACGCAGAATGATCGTCAGAACAAACGACTTGTGTTAATGAAGAACATGTTCCTGTATACAGCGCCATAACACCATCAGGTATAGAACCTGCTCCGGTATTGGGTTGTACAGTAACATCCACATTTCCTGATGCAGGAACAGTTACCGAAAACCAAACGTCCTGAGATGAAGATGAAAAACCTCCAATCGCTGCACCACTTCCGCCGATACAACTTGCAGGAGTTGGTGCTCCCATAGACGCCGTTGCCCCAACTGTAGTATATTGTCCAAATTGACAAGTTGAAGTTACTGCAGGAAGATGAATCGCATTACAAGGTTCATCATTCGTTGGTGTTGGTGATGGTGTTCCTGTGATACATATTTGGAAGTCACCTGTATTCCCTTGATAATAATCGTACACGCGAACCAAATAAGTTTGCCCAGGAATTAAACCTATCACATCCGATTGTTCATTATGACCGGTTAAAGTGTTGTCTACACAAATAATTGAACTTAATGAACCACAAGAACCAGAATACACTTGAAATACAAGATCAAGATTATCAATTGGAGAAACCAAGATGTTTTGCAAAGAATTGGTTGCTGTAAAACTAAACCAAACATCGTCATCCGCATTTCCAGCGCAACCGACATAAGATTGTGTAGCTCCATCTGTTGTTGCAGTTGTATATGTGCAAGAAGAATTTACATTCAATAGAGTTGGTGAGCCGCACAGGTTATTAATTGGTGGAGGCGGTGGTAGTGTTACACAAATGGTAAAATCACCTGTCCCTGACCCAATGAAGTAATCAAAAACTCTAATTCTATATGTTGCCCCAATTGTTAAACCAGAATAATTTATTGTTTCGGTTACCCCTGTAAGGGCATCATCTTTACAAACCAACGACACCAATGCAGCACAGGCACCTGAAAATAATTGAACTACAGGATCCATTCCTCCAGAAGGCACAACTACAATTTGATGAGACCCTGAAGTTGCGACAAATTGATACCAAACATCATCATCCGCATTTCCTGTACACCCAGGAATAGTTTGAGTTGCCCCTGTCGTTGTTCCTGCAGTTGGAGTAAGACAATCTGTTGTAACAGATAAAACAGTTGCAGCAGAGCAATTGTCAGATTGAGCAATAGAGAGTCCACTCCATAATACTCCCAATAAAATAAGTGAGATAATTTTAAACATCGTAATAGTAGTTTAGTTTTCTAATGTGATAAAAGATTGAGGAGATAAATTTTTCGATAGAATGTATTCTTTCACCTCAGCGACAGAAAAATGATTGTCAGCTTCTCCACGTTTGTTTTTTTCTTCAGATTTCAACTGGATAATGAATTCTCCTTTCTGTTTTTCGGTTTTGTAATTGATACGCACCTTAGCAACACCATAAAACTGTTCTACATCGCGTTGCATTGCTACAATCTTAGTTGTATCTATCTGTCCCTCAAAAGCGAAAGCATATTTTTGTCCCCAAGAACATTGAATAAAAAAAAGAAAAAGGATGGTGAGTATATTTTTCATTTGGTAGTAATGTTTGTTTGATTAATCTTTTGCGAAAATACAACAAAAAAAATCAGTAAACAAATCCTACTTACCGCTATACAATTGATTTCATAATAGTTATGAACTATTACGAAAAGAAATACTCTTTATAAAACGATTTAGTACTATATTCTATAATTCTTTCCTTTCCAAAGAACGATGTAAGAATTATTGAAAAGTTCTACTAAAACTGTATTCCCATAAATTTGAAATTCAGAATTCATTTGGTTGGTAATCTCATAGAGTTTCCCTTCTACAAATGCACTAACCCCCCCCATAATGTTTCGGAAGACCACCACTCCATTCTTCAACTCATATTCTTTCGGGATATAGCGTGTGATTTCAGTCTTAACTCCATTGTAAAAAACATAAGCAAAACCATTTTCTTCCCAAAAAACGACATCATCTTTCACTTCCCATTGACTTGCTCCAAAATTTGTTAGTTGAATAACTTCTCCATTCTGATAGTATACCAAATCATTGTTCCGATTTTCAAAAACAATGAAGCCACGACCAGCTCTGTATTTATTCACATGAAATTCTTCAACATCTAAAAATTCTCCATTCTCAAACACAGCAAAAGTTCCATTGATAGGGTCGTTGAATGCAAGAATATCTGTACCAGTTTGGAAATCATAAGGGGTTTGCCATACATCCAATTCGAAAATTTGTCCTTTCCAAAATACTTTGTTAAAATCGCCGTTGTCTTGATAGGCAACGATGTTTTCTCCCACAGAACTTGGTGGTTGCAATTCCCCCATTGAAGTATAGAGGGTGTAAATTCTTCCATTATAATATACATTAACAGAATTGTAACGCATATCTTCAAAAACAATAATATTATCTCTTACCCAATAATTTCTTACATTAAAAGAAAGTGTCTTGATACGACCTGTATCCCACATATTTAATGTCTCTCCAATTTTCCATGTTAAAAGATTATCCGACACACGGTACTCTACAGAAAGATTGGCAAGTTGTTTTTTTGAAATTCCATCGTAAGCAATTAAATTACCTCGAAAGTCAACGTAAGCACAAATATTATCTCCTGCTTTAAATTCTTTTATTCGTTGTAATTCAACTTGCCTAAAATATCCATCTTGAAAGTTTTTAAAGAATCCATTAAAATCAAGAATTGGAACAACAGTTTGTGAAAAACTTGAGATTGAAACAAGAAGAAATAGAAATAAGATACTTTTTTTCATAGAATCAAATATAGACAATTTTTGAGCCATTTTTATCTATTTTCATCAATTAAGCGATAAATCTTTCGTAATATTGTTATTCAAAATAAATCAAATATGGAATTATTAGTTGGAATTCTTCTCGGAGCAGTTGCTGGATGGTTAGCAAGTAAAATTATGAAATCGAATTCTAATGGAATGTTACTGAATACTATTTTAGGTATTCTAGGAAGTTATGTTGGGGTTAGTTTTTTTCAATTTCTCGGATATAACACAGCTTCAAATTGGTTAGGCTCAATAATTGTTGCCACTGTTGGAGCAATCATCTTAATCGCTGTAGTTCGTCTAATCTTTAAAAAGAAGAAGAAAATTTAACTCTTATGAAATTCTATTTGATTTTCATTTTTTTCTTTTTATCTCATTTCTCCTTTTCTCAAAATAATCAACAGGGTTTCCCTCCATTGGATTCAAATGAATTTATTTACGAATACGATATAAAATATACTGGAAAAAGCGTTCATCCAGATGTTAGCTATCAATATGTTATCGATTATTTGGTTGGAATTTTAGAAAAAAACCCAACGTGGACAGTGAAAATAAGAGGGCACGTCTGCTGTGGTCCAAGTTACAGAACAAGTAAACGTAGAGCAAAAAACATCTACAAGCTGCTCTATAAAATGGGAGTACCAAAAGAGAGGATGTGTTATGTGGGGGAAGATGATCAATTTCCTTTAGCATTCCCTGAAAAAACAGATGAAGATACTGCCAAGAATAGAAGAGTTGATTTTATAATTAGGCGGTAGAGGGGTAGAACTTTAGAGGTATTAATCATTTCATCCTAGATTAAAATGCTAATGCAAGTTTTAGTGTGAAAAATTGTGTAATACATTGATTTTTTATATCTTACAAAAAATTACCACTATGGAATCAATCATTGAAACAGTCGAAACTTCAGGAATATCTGCCCATTTAAGGGAAGATGGGATTGTTCATTTATATATAAAAGATCATACTCATATAACGCGTGAAATGTTAGAAAATCTCATTGTACAATTAAAACAACTTAAAAAAAACAATGTTCCTCTAATCGTAGAAGGTGGTGAATTTATAACCATCGGTCAGAATGCTAAAAGATTTGCAAAAGAATTTGAGAGCAAAGCAAACATTAGCTCTCGAATCGTAATCACAAAAAATCTTGCACAAAAAATATTAGTGAACTACTATTACAAAAATCAAATATTAGAAAAGCCATTTAAAGAATTTAATAACACAGAAGAAGCAGAAAAATGGATCTCTAAGAACAACCATTATTCAGAAACATAAACCATAAGATAATTATTTTGAACAATGAACTGACATTTTATTTTTTTCCCGGTTTTGAGAACTACTCTTAAAAAGTCATCCTTTATTTCTACTACAGAAATATCTTCTCGATAAAGTTTAACTTCACCTTTCTTGAATTTGTAAATACTTTCTTTCGCACACCAAATTAAATGTAAATTTAGGTTTGATAATTCATGCAGTTTTTCTTCTTGCTCATTCACAAAATACGAATAACCTCTCGATAAACCAGTCTTAAAAAGCTGAACATCAACACCAACTGCATCTTTACTTGAGATTTGCAATGCAAATAAATTTCCCGAATGAGAAATAGAAATGTGTTTTTTTGAATGAACTAAGTATGGTGCTCCAGAATCATAATGCGCGATTTGACTGTCAATCCCTACTTCATTTTTTAGAAAATATTGCAAGGTATTTCTTTGAAATTGTGTCTTATTCTTTTTGCATACATCTTCTTTTTCCAACCATTCAAAAACGAACACCTCCCCCCCATTCTCTTTTAAAGAAATATGATGTTTAATTCTATATTTATTCTTCTTCCCCCCCATACTCACATCAAAGGTATGAATTTCTGTGGCTTCTAATAATTCTTTCTTAACTTTGTCTGCTTAATATGAAAATACAAAAATTCATTTCTAAACTCTTTCGATTTCTTCTCAGAAGTGTCGCTATTATCGCAGAATTAATTCTTGCAATGGTTTTCTTGTTGGTCCTTTTTATTCTGGTGACTTCTAAAATATCTCCTCCTGAAGTTGATGATTTTTCTGTTGGTCAACGTGAAAAAATAGCAAAGAACCATTACGTTTTAGGCAATAATTGGCTAAAAAAGAATGAACAAGGAATTTGGGAGATGTACATCGAGGGGGAACCTTATGAACGCGGGTTGATTTATGGTGAACTCGCTAAAGAACTCATACAAAAACAAGAAGATATCTTCGTTGGACAGATTGACCAATTCGTTCCGAGTAAAACATGGCAACGCTTTTTGCAACTCTTCATCGGTTTTTTTAATAAAGATTTACCCGACAATATTCAATTGGAAAATCAACAAGAAATTTATGGTATTTCTCATGCATTCTCTGATAAATACAACTATATTTCTACAAAATACGGTCGGATTTTAAACTACCATGCCGCCCACGATATCGGTCATGCCCTCAACGATTACAGTATGGTTGGCTGTACTTCTTTTGCTTTGAGAAATGAAAGAACAAAGGATGGGAAATTACTGATAGGGCGAAATTTTGATTTCTACGTCGGTGATGAATTTGCAGAAGAGAAACTCATTCTTTTTCTCAAACCAACCAAAGGTTACGGATTTGTTTCTTATGCTTGGGCGGGATTCACAGGTGTTGCTTCTGGATTAAATGAAGAAGGTTTAAGTGTAACGATAAATGCTTCAAAATCGGATTTACCTACTTCATCAAAAACGCCCATTTCTTTACTTGCACGAGAAATTCTACAATACGCTTCAACTATCGAAGAAGCGATTGCAATTGCTCGTAAAAGAGATGTTTTTGTGTCTGAAACATTGCTCATTGGTTCCAAAAAAGATGGAAAAGCAATTCTCATTGAGAAATCTCCTACCAAAATGGGGGTTTTCGACAATAAACAAAGTGAACTAGTTTGTGCCAACCATTTTCAATCGAGAACATTTCTGAAAGACAAAGAGAACATCGAAAACATTATTGAAAGTGATTCTCATTTGCGCTATGCAAAAGTAAAATCAATGCTCTCAAATTATAGAATAATCGATGTAAACAAAGCAGCCTTTATTCTCCGTGAACAGCATGACATCAATGGAGACACACTCGGCATGGGTAATCCAAGATCTGTAAATCAACTAATCGCACATCATAGTGTTGTCATTCAACCTGAACAATTATTATTCTATGCTTCTACGAACGATTATCAGTTAGGAAGTTATATCGCTTACGATTTAAAACAAGTTTTTAAAGACAAAAAAGTTGAGGTTTCTGCTAAAATCCCTGAAGATCCCTTTTTATATTCAGAGAACTATAAATTATTCCAACAATATAAAATCACGAAGAATAAAATATCTGCCTTTCTAATTTTCAGTGATAAATTGAACTTAACAGAAGATGAGGTGAACAACTTCATAGCGACGAATGGAGAATCATATGTAACCTACGAAATGTTGGGCAAATATTTTATGAAAAAAGGGAATTTAAAGAAAGCGAAACACTATTTTGAAACTGCATTGACTAAAAAAGTTGCGTCATTGGCAATAGAACAAGAGTTGAGAGAATTAATAAAAGAATGTTCAGAATGAAAACGAATAACACCTATTCTACCGAAAAACAATTGAACGAATTAAAAAAGACAATTGAATACTGCTCTACTCATTCTCCACATTACAAAAAAACATTGGCTCTTCATGATTTTTCGTATCAACTCTCATTGGAGGATTATAAAAAGCTGCCTTTCACAACAAAGGATGAGTTAGCCAAAGATCATAAATCTTTTTGTTGCGTAGAACGAAAAGACATTGCTGAATATGTAACAACTTCGGGAACAACTGGAGATCCTATTTCACTTTTTCTCACTAAGAATGATTTAAAACGGTTAGCGAAGAATGAAAAAGACTCTTTTGAGTTAATGGGGTTTGCCAATGAAGATGTTTTTCAATTATTGACAACCATTGACAAGCAATTTATGGCAGGACTTGCCTATTCTCTCGGTGTTCAAGAATTAGGAGCAGGAATGATTCGTATAGGTCCTGGTGTTCCAAAATTACAATGGGATTCAATTTTCAATTACGAACCAACGGTTTTAATTGCAGTACCTTCATTTATTGTAACACTCATTGAATTTGCAAAAGAAAATGGCATTGATTTTAAGAATAGTTCTGTAAAGTCAATCGTTTGTATTGGTGAACCGTTACGAAACAATGATTTAACATTGAATACGCTTGGCAAACGAATCACTGACAATTGGGATGTCCAACTTTTTTCTACCTACGCAAGTACAGAAATGGGAGCTGCATTCTCAGAATGTTCGGCGCACAAAGGATGTCATTTGAACGATGATTTAATCTTCTTAGAAGTATTGGATGAGCATGGAAATGATGTTAAGCATGGAGATGCTGGTGAAATTGTTGTTACAACATTACAAGTTGAAGGTACACCATTGATTCGATACAAAACTGGCGACATTGCTACCGTTTATTATGATAAATGTTCTTGTGGTAGTACGACTCCACGTTTAGGACCAATCATCGGACGAAAAAACCAGATGATTAAGTTCAAGGGAACGACAATTTATCCAAAAGCCATTTTTGATACTTTGGAAGAATTTAATGATATTTCTTGTTATAAAGTGTTGATTGAGAAAAATGAATTAGGGAATGATGACTTATTCATTTTATTGGAAGAAAAACTCATTGATTTACCCGTATTGCACCAAATAAAAGAACGCTGTCGTGAGAAACTACGTGTTTTACCCACTTTCCATTTTGTAGATGCTGATAAATTACGTGCGATGGTGTATAAAAAACACATGCGTAAACCTGAAAAAATCATTTTTAAGTAAAGCTAAACACCTTTATATTCGCCTTCGCTTTTTGCAATAATGGCACTCACAGTAGCATCACTTGTTACATTCACGACTGTTCTGCACATATCTAAAATACGATCTACAGGAAATACGATTGCAATCCACAAGGGATTTAAGCCAATAGAGTCAAGCACTATCATCAGCATAATCAATCCTGCACTTGGAACTGCCGCAGCACCTATAGAAGCCAATGTTGCAGTTGCTACAATTCCCAATTGTTGAATAAGTGTTAGATCAACATCATGGTATTGTGCGAGAAATATCACAGCGATTGCTTGATAAAGTGAAGTTCCATCCATATTGACAGTTGCACCAATAGGTAAAACGAAATCAGATATTTTTTCAGGTACTTTGAGATTATTATTCACACATTCAATCGTAATCGGTAAAGTTGCAGCACTAGAACTTGTTGAAAAAGCCAAGAACTGGGCTGGAGAAAGTCCTTTAAAGAATTTTGCATAGCCAATCTTCACACCAAACACACGCAGTAAGAGAGGATAAAACCCAAAAAGCATCAGCATCAATCCTCCAAAAACCAGTAAAGTGTAGTAACTCAATAAAATAAAGATATCTAACAATTCATCAAGCGTATCAGCCGATTTAGCCAGAACTCCCGCCATTAAACAGAATACAAAGAATGGAGCAAAATCCATTACGAGATGAACCATTTTGATGAAAATTTCATTCATATTGTCAAAGAATGACCGTACTGTTTCAGTTTTCTCTCGCGGCATAAGAATCATTGCTATTCCGAAAAAAAGAGCAAAGAAAATCACTTGCAGCATCAACTTCCCATTTCCTAACGCTTGAATTAAGTTGCTAGGCACCATATCTACCAATGGTTGTAGAGGAGTTGTTTTCTTCCTTTCATTTTTAATCTTATTTTTCTCAGCAGCTTTTTTATAATCTTTGGACTCCATATCTGCATTGATTTTCGTCCTAATCTTATCAATTCTCTCTTGAGAAACAGTTGCTATAACGTCACGACCATCTTTTACATCAATATTATTATCATTTGCCCAAATTTCATATTCTAAACGATTATCTATTTTCGTTTCTTGGTTTGTTTGAACACCAGGTTGAAAAATATTCACCAGTAGTAAACCGATAGAAACAGAAAATACGGTGGTAATTAAGTACATCCCAAGTGTTTTTGCTCCCATTCTTCCTAGTTGAGCAGGATCTCCAAGACCAGCTACACCCGTAATAATTGAAAACAACACCAAAGGAACAGCAATGAATTTTAGAATATTGATAAAAATTGTTCCAAATGGGTCGATCCAATCACTTGTAAAACCATTCCACCCCATTGCTCCAGAAATAATTGCCCAAATAATTCCGAGCAACATCGCAATTAAAATCTTCCAATGTAAAGCTAATTTTTTCATGCAGTGAAGATAATAAAAAGTTTAAGTTTGAAATAGAGAATGAATAATATGTTTATTATCATTAGTGTCCAATAAAAATACAGATTTATCTAAATCATACCTCTAAGTCAATAAAAGTTTTAAAATTTTCTTTTAAATGAAAATCATGGTGTCTATTTATATTCGTGAATTATTTATGAGGGGATGAAAAAGAAAGAAATTTATACTTTGCGAATCTAAAGGTAGTCGACGTAAATATCCTTATAATAAATAAAAATGTTTACGAAGAACTAAAAAGTGCATTCATAAATTTAGCGGGTACCAAAACACCGCAAAATTCGTAAATTTAAACAACTGTTTGAGGAGGTACGACGAGTTTTGTTTAAATTAGAATTGAGGATGACTTTGGTCGTTAAATTTATGACAGCACTAGACTTTTTTGTTACTTTTTTTGGCGATGAAAAAAAGTAAATTATGACTTAAATTTGTTATTTCCTTTTTCCTTGATGAAAAAGAAAGGAAAAATCAAGTCGAAACAATGCTTCCTCCCGCTCTGCTGAAAATCAATAATTCCTACAAAAGAAGTGTTTTGCAAACACAATGACGGAGCACTTTTGTGCAATTATTGTGATTTTCATCATTCACTCCCCCACCAGCCCGCTGTTTCGACAGGCCAACGCACTTCTAGATTTCGCTTCGAATTATAAATCATTGTAATAAATAAAAAAATCTCTGAATAAAAAGTAAAGAAAGATTCAACCCTAATGAATGCAATATTTTATCGGACACTAATCAAAAAAAAATGTTTTATCTACTTGTTTAATCTATTTTATTTACATAATATTGTGCTATCGGATTTTCGTTTTCGATTGCATTTCGCAACATTTCCCCTAAAGATATTGAATATTATTTTCTAAAAATATAGACATCCATTTATTATTATTCTATGAATAAGACAGAATTACAAGGTAAAAAACTACCAGAATTAAGAGAATTAGCTAAAACGCTATCATTAAAAGGAGCTGAAGGTTTGAAAAAAGCTGAGTTAATCAACGCAATTGCTGACTCTTCAAAAGAGGAAAAGCAAAAAGTAGAAGATGATTCTTCTGATGATAGTAAATCGAAACGCAAAAGAACTCGAAAAAGAGTCTTGAAGGAAGAAGATAAGTCAAAAGATTTATTTTCTACTCCTGCTCCTGTTAAACGCACTCCTTCTCCTGTCGAAAACAAGGTTGAAGATAAGGTTGAAGATAAAAAAGAATCTCCGAAAGAAAACAAAGTTCGAGAAGATAAACCTAAGCAGCACCCAAAAAACAAACAACAAAATAAACCATTCCCGAAAAAAGATTCCAAAAATTCTTCGGAGGATAAAAAAACTGATTCTAAAGAAAGTGACCAAAAGGGTACGGATGATAATACTTCTAAAGAAGTAAAGTCTGAACAAAAACCACCGAACAATAATCCAAACCGTCACCAAAACAATAAGAATCGTAACAACAACAACAACAACAACAACAACAACAACAACAACAACAACAACAACAACAACAACAACAACAACAACAACAACAACCGAAATAACCAACACAACAAGAACAAGAATCAACCTACCAAGGATGAAGAAACATACAATCTTGTTGGAATTGTTGCAGCAGAAGGAGTTTTAGAAGTGATGCCTGATGGTTATGGTTTCTTACGTTCATCCGATTATAATTACCTGTCGTCTCCAGATGATGTTTATGTTTCTCAAAGTCAAGTTAAACTTTTTGGTTTAAAAACAGGGGATACAGTTGTTGGAACGATCCGACCACCAAGAGAAGGTGAAAAATTCTTTCCTTTAGTTAAAGTTGAATCGATTAATGGTCGTGACCCAGCTTATATTCGTGATAGAGTTCCTTTTCAATATTTAACACCTCTTTTTCCTGATGAAAAATTCAAATTAACAGGACATGCGCAAGAAACAATGTCTACTCGAGTGATGGATTTATTTGCTCCAATTGGAAAAGGACAACGTGGAATGATTGTAGCTCAGCCAAAAACGGGTAAAACAATGTTATTGAAAGATGTTGCAAATGCCATTGCAGCCAATCATCCAGAAACATATTTAATTGTATTACTTATTGATGAACGTCCTGAGGAAGTTACTGACATGGCTCGTTCAGTAAACGCTGAAGTTATCGCTTCTACTTTTGATGAACCAGCAGATAGACATGTGAAGGTCGCTAACATGGTTTTAGAGAAAGCCAAAAGAATGGTCGAATGTGTACATGATGTTTGTATCTTATTAGATTCAATCACTCGTTTAGCTCGTGCATACAATACGGTTTCTCCTGCTTCAGGAAAAGTACTTTCGGGTGGTGTTGATGCGAACGCATTGCACAAACCAAAACGTTTCTTTGGTGCTGCCCGTAAAATAGAAAACGGTGGCTCGCTCTCTATTATTGCAACTGCATTAACGGAAACAGGTTCTAAAATGGATGAGGTTATCTTTGAAGAATTTAAAGGTACAGGTAATATGGAATTACAATTGGATCGTAAGATTTCCAATCGAAGAATTTACCCTGCGATTGACATTACTTCTTCAGGAACTCGTCGAGAAGATTTATTGGTTGACAAAGATGTTCTTCAAAGAATTTGGCTACTTCGCAAATTTATCGCAGATATGAATCCAATTGAAGCGATGGAATTTATGAAAAATAGAATGCAAGATACTCGTTCAAATGAAGAGTTCTTAGCAACAATGAACGGATAATCAATAATCATGAAAGTAACTATAAAAATGGGATTACTTTTTGCTGCAATTTGGATTGCCAGTAAAATGATTTTCTTTATCACTGGCGTCACTGAAAAAGAAATTGTTCCTTCTGTTTTATTGAATATTCTTTTTATGCTTCTTGCCATTTCTTTTGGTTTGTATTATCAAAAAATGAAGAACACTGAAGAATCAACTATGCTCAGTGACATAAAGAATGGATTAACCGCAGGTGTTCCTTATGCAATAATCGTCAGCATATTCATCTTCTTTTATTATGACACCATTGACCCTGATTTTAATAGACATCAGATTGCTGAAGCAGAAATGGGAATTCAAAAAATGTTGGACGATCCCAATGAACTAAAAACGCTTCGTGCTGAAAATGGTGATTTTGAAGTTATGACCAAAGATGAAATCTATAATAGCATGATTCAAGGTCCACAGAATTTTTACAATCCAAAATCTACAGCAATTGTATCTATGTTAGCGTTATTAATGTTAGCAACATTGAACAGTATTTTTGTTACGATTATTTATCGAAAAATCGTCTTTAAATAAAAAATTAAGCATTAAAAAAGCTCCTTGAAATGATTTCAAGGAGCTTTTTTTAATTGGATTAGTTCTCAATCACTTAAATAAGTTGATTGAAGACTTAGCTGTATCAATATGAACTTTTTCAGGAAATTCAGCATGTACAACCAATTTATTTTCATGATGATGCTCTAATTCACTTAGTTTTTTTCTATTCATTAACATGATAGTAGAGTTACCATGGTGATCTTTTTTATCAACGATAGTTTCACCATTAAAATCACATTGCCAGTGAGTTTCTGCACAATTTTCTTTATAAGCAACTTCAATTGTTGGTACAGCATAATAGTCATGCTCTCCAATTCCTTCCATATCAAATTTCAAACGAAGAAAACCTCCATCCAATACTAAATCTTCATCTTTAATACCTAAATCTGCAAAAGAAATCTTACCAGGAGTTGGTGATGTAAATTTTACAACAACTTCTCCTTGATTTACTTCAATTAATTGTCCCATTTTTATTTTTGTTTTTATTGTTCGTATTACTGTTGTACGTTATAAAATTACAAAACTATCTCGTAAAAACTAAAATATAAAATAGTTATTTCCATATTTTATGAAAAATTATTTTTTAAACTTAATCTGCGTCATTTTATTTCATACTTTTGCTCCTTTCGTAACTAAACTATTGATATAGTATGCAACTGTATAATAAATTAAGTGCGGCGGAAAGAGCAAAAATGATTGATGATGCTGGAGACAAGCGTTTGACAATTTCTTTCTACCAATACCACAAAATCGAAGACCCTACTGTTTTTCGAAACAACCTATTTATTGATTGGAATGAATTAGATGTACTCGGAAGAACGTATGTATCTCTTGAAGGAATAAATGCACAAATATCTGTTTCCGCAAACAAATTTAAACCATTCAAAGACCATCTCGATTCTATTGACTTTTTGAAAGATGTTCGTTTAAATATTGCCATTGAACAGAACAATAAATCATTCTTGAAGTTAAAGGTAAAAGTGAGAAACAAAATTGTTGCCGATGGTCTGAATGATGATACATTTGATGTAACAAGTATTGGCACTCATTTAAAAGCAAAGGATTTCAATGAAATAATTTCGAGAGAAGATACCATTCTTGTTGATATGAGAAATCATTATGAAAGTGAAATTGGTCATTTTGATGGTGCAATCACACCTGATGTTGATACTTTTAGGGATTCTTTGGATATCATTGAAAATGATTTAAAGGAACATAAAGAAGATAAAAACTTAGTGATGTATTGTACCGGAGGAATTCGTTGTGAAAAAGCAAGTGCATATTATAAACACAAAGGTTTTAAAAATGTCTTTCAGTTGGAAGGTGGAATAATCGAATATGTTCGACAAGTAAAAGAAGAAAAGTTAGAGAATAAATTCAAAGGAAAAAACTTTGTATTTGATCACCGAAGAAGTGAACGAGTTTCAGATGATGTAATTGCTGTTTGTCACCAATGTGGTGAAGCAAATGACGACCACGTTAATTGTGCCAATCAAGCTTGTCATCTTTTATTTATTCAATGCCCAACTTGTCAAGAAAAAATGGACACTTGTTGCTCGGATGATTACAGAGAAATCAATGCACTTCCTTTCAAAGAACAAAAAGAATTAAGACAAGGCAAGAATGCCAGTAATAAAATCTTTAGAAAAGGCAGATCTGAAGTATTGAAATTTAAATTGTAGAAAAAACATTGATATGATTAATCAATTAGAATTAATGGCTCCAGCAGGTGGGTTTGATGCTATGCAAGCCGCTTTTGACAATGGAGCAGACTCTATTTATTTTGGAGTCGACCAATTAAATATGCGCGCAAGAGCAACAATGAATTTCACTTTAGGGGATTTAGAAGAAATTGCTCAAAAATGTAGCGATAAAGGAGTGAAATCTTATTTAACATTGAATGCAATTATTTACAATCACGATTTATCATTGATAAAAACAGTTGTTAATCGTGTCAAAGAGGCTGGAATCACAGCAATAATTGCCTCTGACCAAGCTGTAATTGGTTATGCAAAATCTCAAGGAGTTGATATACATATTTCGACACAACTCAATGTTACTAATATTGAAACGGTGAAATTCTATTCCCTTTTCGCGAATGTGATGGTACTTTCCAGAGAATTGAGCTTGCGACAAGTAAAAGAAATTTGTGACGGTGTAATTGAGGAAGATGTTCGTGGACCAAACGGAGAATTGATTAAAATTGAAGTCTTTGGACACGGTGCTCTGTGTATGGCTGTTTCAGGAAAATGTTATTTAAGTTTACATACAAGTAATTCTTCAGCAAACAGAGGTGCATGTGTACAAAATTGCCGAAGAAAATACAAAGTCATTGATTTAGAAGATGGGCATGAATTAGAAATTGACAATGAATACATCATGTCACCAAAAGATTTATGTACAATAGATTTCCTCGATCAACTAATTGATACTGGTATTTCTGTTCTAAAAATTGAAGGTCGTGGTCGCGCTCCAGAATACGTTGCTACAACTATCAAATGTTACCGAGAAGCAATTGATGCTTACAACGAAGGGACTTACACCAAAGAGAAAGTAAAAGATTGGATGTCTCGTTTAGAAACGGTTTACAATCGAGGCTTCTGGGGGGGGTATTTTCTTGGGCAAGAATTAGGCGAATGGACAGATGCTTCTGGTTCGAAAGCAACCGTAAAAAAAGTGTTTTTAGGGAAAGGAATGCACTACTATACCAATGCGAAAATCGGTCAATTTAAAATCGAAGCGCAGCAATTAGAAGTTGGGGATAAAATACTAATCACTGGTCCAACTACAGGAGTAATTGAGTCTGAAATAACATCAATGCGTGTGGAGGAGAAAGATGTTGATGTAGCAAAACGTGGCGACGAAGTAACCTTCTACGTTGAAGAAAAAATAAGAGCATCAGACAAATTATACAAAGTTGTTCCGGCAGAAGAAGTTAAGGACTAATGGTTATCATCACACATCAACGAGAAAAATGTATCGGGTGCAATTATTGTGTTGAGCTAGCATTTTCCCATTGGAGAATGTCTAAAAAAGACGGTAAAGCAACGCTAATTGGTGCTGAAAATAAAAAAGGCTTCCACACACTTCGAACGTATGATGACGAATGTTTTGACGACAATGTTCGAGCGGCAGATGCCTGTCCAGTAAATATAATTAAAGTAAAATTAAAATAATGATAGAAGAATTTTTAGGTTACCAATTAGTTGACGTTGGGAGTTACACTTTCTCTGTACAGCAAGTCATTCACATTGCATTCATTCTACTTGCGACAAAACTGTTATTGTTCATTATAAAAAGGGGACTTTTAAGAATAGACAATGGTCGAAATAAAAAAAATGACAACCTCTTAACCGTAATTAAAATTATCAATTACATTGTTTGGGTAATCGCCATCACTTATATCATTCGTTCTTTTGGGTTTAAAATTTCCACAATTTTAGCAGGTTCCGCTGCATTGCTCGTTGGTGTAGGCTTGGGACTTCAACAAACATTCAATGATTTTATTTCCGGAGTTATTCTTTTGTTTGAAGGAAAAACGAAGATTGGAGATATTCTTGAAGTGGAAGGAAGATTATTAAAACTTACAAACATTGGACTTCGTACAACAGAAGGATATGATAAAGATGATGTTTCGATTATTATCCCCAACTCTATGATCGTTACAGATAAGGTAATTAACTTGACGCACTATAAAGGGAAAAGAAACCGATTTAAAGTTAAAATTGGTGTAGCCTACGGTAGTGACGTTGAGAAAGTTATTACTATTCTAGAAAAATGTGGAAAAGCTCATAAAGACGTCATCGAAAAAAAAGATGTTGAGGCTAGGTTTGTTGATTTTGGTGATTCTTCACTTAATTTTGAACTTCTTTTCTTTAGTAATAACATTCTAACCAACGGTAGAACAACCAGTGATATTCGTAGAATGATTGATAAAGAATTTAGAGAAAATGACATTTCTATCCCATTCCCACAAATGGATTTACACCTAAAAAAGGAATAAGTTAAATCCCCCTCCTTTATTTTTAACGGATCTCAATTACCTTAGCAAGAGTTTTTAATAAATTCTTGTGTTTTTTTACAAACGGATTGCTCATATCCCAAACATACCCTGCAAGTACCGAACATATTTGTCGTTTAAAGTCCTCTTGTCCATCTTCTTCAAAGATAATTGTATGGAGGTTTCCATTGTACCAAGCATCCACATAAGAACGAAAAACACTTACTCCATGCAATAAAAATTCATCATACTCTTTATCCCAATCTACTTTTTCGCCTGATAATTCTTTCACGACTAAATCTGCGGCTTCAGACCCAGAAGCTAGGGCGAACATCACTCCAGAACTAAAAATTGGATCTAAAAACTCTGTACTATTCCCACAAAGAACAAAACCTTCACCGTGTAATTGCTTAATTCCAATCGAATAACCTAAAATTGTTTTCGGTTCAAATAAAAATTTTGATTCAGCATATCTCCCATCTAACCCTGGGAATGTTCGAACGATTTCTTGAAATTTATCTCCACTATCCTCACTAATTTCTTTGATAAACTCATCATTCCCCACAACACCTACAGAAGATGTTCCATCTGAGAATGGAATTGACCAAACCCAAGCGCTATTATTATTAAAAGCATTTACAAAGATATTTTCTGCTGCTTGATCGGTACGTTTATCATCGACTAAATGCGTAAAAATAGCACCTCTTGAAGTTAAATCTGAGGGAATTTCCAAATCGAACAATCGAGGCAAAACACGACCATAACCACTCGCGTCTATAACAAAACGACAATTTATTTCATGTTTCACACCTTCTCCATCCGTATAATAAACAAATTGAGATTCTTTCGAGGTTTTTACATCCGTTACTTCCGATTTAAAAGTCACATTTGCCCCTTTCTTTTCGACTTCTTTAATTAATGCATGATCAAATTCTGCTCTTTTTACTTGGTAAGTATAATCCCAGCCTTCTGTGTATTTATCTTTAAATAAAAAATCACATCTTTCATTCTCATGATAAAAAACAACTCCCGATTTCACTTGAGATTTCAAATCTTTCACACAATCCAATAAATCAGCTTTTTCCAAGTAATTCATACATTGAGGCAAAAGACTTTCTCCAATAACAAAACGAGGGAATTCCATTTTTTCAATAACGAGAACAGAAAGTCCAGCTTGTAATAATCTAGAAGATGCAATTGCCCCTGCTGGACCTGCACCGATTACAACTACATCATAATTATTTTTCATAAACCGTTTTTATTTTATTTATTAATTCATTGTCATCTATAAAACAGAACACATTTACCATTGCGCCTATTGAAGCACCCAATATCCCGTGAAAAACCAAATTCTGCCCAGTAAGAAATAAATTTGGAACCCGAGTTCGAGTATTAATTTTAGATTGCATAATCTGATTGTAATCTTTTTTTATCCCGTATAATGAGCCATCTTTTGTACCTATATAATCTTTGTAGGTTAAAGGAGTTGAACTGTATACATTTTTAATCGACGATCGAAAACCAGGGAACATTTCTTCTAAGCGTTTAATCACCAATTCCTCTTTCCTTTTTTTAAACTCAAGATACGATTCGCCACGTTCAGATGGGTCTTTTACGGTACTAAATGTATGCTCCCATTCTTTTACCTCTTCATAATCCATGTAAGCCATTACAGATAAAGAATCTGCAAATTCACCTTGATTGACTGTTGCAGAAGTACAAATAAAAAGAGCTTCGGGCCATTCTGTATCACTGTAATTAACTGTTTCCCATACCTCATCTTTCGAATAAGCATAAATATTATGATTAATATATGGAAACGATTCTTTTTTTAAAGAAAAGTACACCATGAATGAAGAAACTGTATTTTCCAATTTCTTCAATCTATTTCGGTAAGCTGGTCTAAAATTTTCTTCTCCAAAAACCTCCACTGTTTTAAGCGGATGCATGTTTGAAATAAAATTCTTTGCTCTAAATAAAAAACCATCGCAAGTGACTACAGATTCAATTTCTCCATTCTTATATACAGCATCAACCACTTCTTTGTGCTTCAGCACTTTCCCTCCTAGTAAACGAAGTCTTTTTGTTAATAATTTAGCAATTTGAGAACCTCCATTCTCCATACGATAACTTCCTTTCAAGTAGCTATTAAGAATTAATGCAACAACATACATTGGAGATGTTTTAACTTCTCCAGCATATAACAAACCATTCCCTAGCAAAACAGCTTGCAGTTGCTTATTTTCTGTTAACGAAGTAACAAATTCATAAGCACTTTGCGAAAGAACTTCAGGCTTATCAATATAAGAAAAACCACGTTCTACCTCAAGATTGTACAAAGGAAATTCTTTGCAGATCCACTCCACTTTAGACAAAAATAAATCAATGGCTTTTTCTTCCTGAGGAAAGTGTTCTTTTAATCCAGAACGGAATCCCTCATAACTCTGAGCATGTTTAAAGATCGTTCCATCTGAAAGTCGAATAGCGTCAAAACAATCGTTATCCAATCGTTTCATTTTTAAATCATCTAAAATTCCTACGTACTTGAATAATTTATTCAAAGTCTCTCCTTTATCAAGTGATCCAATGTAATGAACTCCTGTATCAAAAATAACTTTATCTCGACTGAATACTTGAAGTGAACCTCCAATTTGATGATTTTTTTCTAAAACAAGCACAGAATAATCCGCCATCGCAAGAAGAACAGCTGACATCAATCCACCTATCCCACTACCTACAATGATAAAATCATATTCTTTACTTTCCTGTTTCATCTAGTCATTTTCGAAGAATGAATAATACGTTAGAAGTCTTTTTTGTTTGTTCAATCATTTCACAACTAGGGTTATGTTCCTCTGCGAAATTATAAATATCTTTAGAAGAAAAAAATGACAATTGTTCTGTTACCTTATTAAATCCAAATATTTTAGTAGAATACTTTTCTGTCTTTTGAGTCATCTCATGACGGTCTTTCAAATCAGAGATTCCATCTCGAATAATTATCAAACCATTTTCATTTAAAGAATCTACCGTTTTTTTAAGAACCATACGTTGATTTTCAAAGGATAAATAATGTAAAACATCATTATAGAAAACTACATCTGCATCTTTAAATTCAATATTTTTAACATCATTCACTTCAAATTTGAGTTGATCCGTTTTGTCATACCCATTTTGAGCAATATCTATTTTGTCTTCATCATAATCAATTCCTAGAATATTTCGATTTGGATTTTTATAATGCAAGAAATAACTCAAATAGCCCAAACCACAACCGATGTCATAAATATTAATTCGATCCTCGATTAAAGAATTATAAAAGTCATAATTCTTTTCTTCGAACCTCCATTTAATTCTAACATACCATTCTAAAGTAGGTCCTTTATACAAATAATTGTATTGCACACGATTTTTTAAATAACGAGCATCTTCTATTTTAGATTTCATGGCAATCATTTCTGAACGCATGATAGATTGAACCGATTTCGTCAATAAACCAAATCTTTGCTGAAACATCTCATCTCCCACCTTAATTCTTTCTAAAACACAAAGCGAAAGTGTTCCACTTTTTATAATAAAATCATTTTTTGGATTAACATAAGATGCTCCGACAATTAATATTGGTTGAATATCAATTCCCAATTCTTGTGCAAGAAAAAAGCTCCCCTTGTGAAATCGTTTTATCTCACCATCTTCACTTCGAGTCCCTTCTGGGAAAATCATGATAGAGTATCCATTATCAATTCTATCCTTTAAAAAATCCAAATGATATTCTGTTCCTTCTTCAATAAAAGGATATCCTGCGTAACGTACGAAGAGACCAAAAACAGGTGAATTATACACCCATTTCTTTACCATTATAATCACCTTTGGATTCAGCATTATCATCAAAAGAATGTCTAAAAACGAAGAATGATTCGCAACAATAATCGAAGGTTTTGAGAAATCTAATCGTTCTGCATTGATAAACTCCTTCTTGATATGAACACCCAAATAAATGGTTGATTTTGCTAATTTAGAGAGGGTGTAGTTTAAAAAGCTTCGCTTCGCTTCTTTTTTTATCGGCAAAATAATCAAAAGAGGCAAGAAAAGAGTCAACAAGATACTCCCGAAGAAGAAATACGAAAACAATATAAAACTGTAGATAAGTCCAAAGAAAGTTGCTGGTGTCCTTTTCTTATCTGTTCTCTTGGTA
The DNA here is from genome assembly GCA_024280155.1 of Bacteroidota bacterium. Classification (GTDB taxonomy): domain Bacteria; phylum Bacteroidota; class Bacteroidia; order Flavobacteriales_D; family Crocinitomicaceae; genus UBA4466. Next base: position 33,908 of record JAJRQQ010000061.1, on the reverse strand, counting down.
ATAAATAATTTGAACACAAAAGGCTGAACAATCAATGTCACTAACATAATGCAACCAATTCCAACCACACTAATAACCGCTATCGAATGAATGGCGGGATGTTGTGAAAAATAAAGAACTCCAGTACCAATAATGGTTGTTATTCCAGAAAGAATTATCGCAGATTTAAACGATTTCAATACGTTTGAATTGGTCTTATATTTTTGTAATAAACCATCTGTTACGAAAATACTAAAGTCATCGCCTAATCCAAAAATGAAAGTAGCTACAATGATATTGACAAAGTTAAATTCAATATCAAACAAGGAGCAAATTCCTAAAATCCACACCCAACTGATTACCATTGGTAAGAATGCAAAAAGAGCCAATTCTATTCTACCGTATATCAACAGCAGTGAAAGAAAAACAAGGAGTGATGAGAAAATTAACAAATAATTAAAATCATTCTGAACAGAAACCATTAATGTATTCGCCATTTCTGCAATGTCAAGAATAAACACATCTTCATTCTCTCCAATTATCGTTTTAAATTTGGTTATGTCTTCTTTTCGAAGCACAACACTCGTCACAATACTCCATCCATCCGAAGAAGAATAAACTAATTTATTTAAGCCAATACTCGATTGAAGTTTCAATTCTTCATTTCTTGGATAGATTTCATCACCAATAGTTATCCATTGGTAAAACGGTTGAAAAGCAGTCGATGTTAAACCCAGTTCATTCGATTCTTTATCTATCATAGACTTAACATTGTCCATTCTACCAGACCAGAACGAAAGCCATTGCTTATTCTTCTCTATTTTAATTTCTTTCGGTATAGAGTATGGTGCTATAGATAAAAGTTCTTCCAAACCGTTCTCAGCTTTGTATGCTAGAAGTTGATTGAATAATTTATAATTCTTTGCTTCTGCGTCTTGCCTTGTTTCACCAGTAACGAATAAATGTAATTTCTTTTCAAACTCAGGATTTATCCCCGTAAAAACCTCCTCCTTCTCCTTCAAAGACTTGGGATGATAACTTAAGTTATTCAAATCAGAATCAAAACGAAATGAATTTGAATTCCAAGCGAAGAAGATTGTCAACGCTAAAATCAAATAAATAGAAACCCTTAACACCCACTTCGGCATATTAAACTTCCCTTTTTTGACTCGTTCTCCTTTTGGTTTATAACCTACAACTGTCAAAAAAGTAGGCAACAATAACAGGGTAAAAAAAGCAGCAGCAGAAAGTGTACACAATGCTATTAATCCAAAATTTTGCAACACAACAGAATCGGTAAAAATCAATGCTGCAAATGCTGCAACAGTTGTAAATGACCCAATCAACATGGGTACAGACAACTCTTTTATCGTCTGAACAACATCTTTTGAATGGTTATAGTGCGTAAAGCAATGGAAAGAATAATCGAGTACTATCCCCATTAGAACAGCAGATGTTGCAATTGAAATTGCAGATATCTCTGGTTGAATAAAACCAACCATTGCTAAACCCAACAATCCAGAAAAGAGTGCTGGGAGAATAAAAAACAAAGGGGTAATGAAACTTCGGTAATAGAAAATGAGTAGCAATAAAATTAATCCAAGGCTTATTATCAACGTCAAAGATGTATCCTCTTTCACTTGCCTAGAATTCTCATACGCAATTTGGAAAGTTCCAAAATAATCGAAATTTAACGCTGGGTTTTCTGCATTAAGAACTTTTTTAAATGCTTCTAATTTTAAATTCAGTTCTTCATTCTTTGCATTATCAGAAACATCAAAATTCAATACAGCAGTAAACAAAGCTCTTTTATTATCGACAGAATGTAATATCCCATCTTCTACTGAAAAAGCCAAAGAATCTGATTGAGGCTTAATTTCTTGCAACTTCCCCCAAGCTAATCCCAAAGGATCTTTTGCAAATATCTTACGGAGAAAAAGTGCATTCGGAGAAGTCATTTTCTCATAAACAAGCTTTAGAGAATGTTTTATAGAATCCTCATCCAATTTCCCATTAATGGAAACATAATCTTTATCTGTCAATAATGCAGGTAAAGATTGATAGAAATAATCCAGTACTTTTTGTTGGTCATCCTCTCTAAAAACAACAAAACCAGTCATTAATCCATCTGAAGATAGAATCAGTTTCTTTGAAATTGAGTCCAATGTTTCGTGCAAAAACTCATTTTCTGAATCTATAGAAAAAACAATTTGCTTATTGAGGTTATTATCTTGTATAACACGATTAAAATCGGAAAACTCCTCCCCTTTCGGGAAAATTGAATAGATATTCTCATCCAATTTCAATCGACTTACTCCGTATGAAATAAATAAAAGTAAAGCAATAAGAACAGACAAATATGCTAAAAGATTCTTGTTAAAGAATTGCACAATTTTAGAAACAAGTTTCCCCATGAACGAAGACTATAGATTGAGTTATTTTTAAAAAATCAAAAATAGGAAAAACACACGAGATTAAAACACAATTCTTCTAATTTTACAGAATATAACTCTTGTGTAGAATGAGTTTTTTATTAGTTTTGCAGACAATGTTTTTCTATCAACTATCTACTTCTAGATAAAAGAGGGCATTTAAAAACCTTAACACATTAACAATGAAAGCAATAGACGCGTTACACGAAGCTCACAAACTAGCCTTTAGCCCCTTTGTATTCGAAACAGCATACTGTCTTTTAGAATTAAATATTCTTGAAGTAATGCATGAAAATAGAGGCCCAATGTCTATCAAAGACATTGCTAAAAAAAGTAACGTTTCCGAATATGGTGTTCGTGTCCTTTTAGAAATGGCAGAATCTGCAGACATCGTTAAAAAAACAGAAGAAGATGTTTATAAAGCAACTAAAATTGGCTATTTTATTCTTCGTGATGAAATGACAAGAGTTAATTTATATTTCACACACGACGTTTGCTACAGAGGTTTATTCCATTTGAAAGAATCAATTGTTAACGGAAAAGCAGAAGGATTGAAAACTTTAGGTGATTGGGAAACAATTTACCAAGGCTTATCTATTTTACCCGAACCGATTAAAACTTCTTGGTTCGATTTCGATCATTTCTATTCTGACAACTCATTCGACGATGCATTAAAAGTTATTTTCAGTCACAATCCAAAACAACTTTTCGACATCGGAGGGAATACTGGAAAGTGGTGCATTGCTTCAACGGAACATGACCCAAACATCAAAATGAAAATGTTCGATTTACCTGTTCAAATTAAAGCAGCGAAAGAAAACATTGGAAAGATGGACGATATTAAAGATCGTATCGAATTTCAAGAAATTGACTTACTCGACAAAACATCAGAAATTCCAGCTGGAGCAGATGTATATTGGATGAGCCAATTTTTGGATTGTTTCAGTGAAGCCGAAATAGAGCAAATTCTTTTACAAATTAAAAAAAACATGAAAAAAGATGCACGTATCTTTATCATGGAGACTTTTATTGACAATCAACGATTCCCTGCTGCGACACACAGTTTAGTTGCAACATCATTGTATTTCACAGCTTTAGCAAATGGAAACAGTAAAATGTACACCTCTACAGCAATGAAATACATTGTAGAAAAAGCAGGATTTGACACAATTGATGAACATCACCTTCATGGAGATAGTTTCCATACAATTCTAGAAATAAAACTAAAGTAAAACATAAATTGTAACGGTTAGGCTATTGAAAACAAGATAAATTACTTCATTAAATTTATTTTCTTACTTTTATATTCTTAGCTTAACTCAGCGTCAAGACCTAAAACATGAATCAGATTAACTTATCAGAAATTGAAAGAATTGCACTTGATAAAAAAGAATATCAAGTCAATAATAAATTAACGTCTGACATTAACGCTTCTTTTGATTTTCTTAAATCTTTCTCAAGCGATAAAATTATATACGGAATCAATACTGGATTTGGTCCGATGGCTCAATTCAAAATTGATGAAGAACACTTGAATCAATTGCAATATAATTTAATTCGAAGTCACTCTACTGGAACGGGAAATGTATTGAATGAAGAATATGCAAGAGCAGTTGTGTTGGCTCGCACAAATAACTTTCTTCAAGCCAATTCTGGAATTAGTTTAGGTGTCGTTGAAAAATTAGTTCAATTTCTAAACAATAGAATTACGCCAGAAATTTTCATGCACGGTGGTGTTGGAGCTAGTGGAGATTTAGTTCAATTGGCACACCTAGCTTTGAATTTAATCGGTGAAGGTTTCGTTTTCTATAACGGCGAAAGACGAGAAACGAAAGATGTTTTAGCAGAATTAAACATTACTCCTCTTGATGTTAAATTAAGAGATGGATTAGGATTGATGAATGGAACTTCTTGTATGACAGGAATTGGTGCAGTGAATCTAATCTACGCAAAACGTTTATTAAATTGGTCCATTGCTTCTTCTTCTATGATTAATGAGATTATGGAATCATATGATGATTCATTCTCTGTCGGCTTGAATAAAGTAAAACGTCACAAAGGTCAGCAAGAAATCGCAAGCAATATGCGTAGTTTCATCAATGGTAGTGAGTTGATTCGTAAACGTGAAGAACTTTTTAAAGACAATGAGTCGTTAAGTCAAACAGAATTTAAAAAGAAAATACAAGAATATTATTCTATCCGATGTGTACCTCAAATTTTAGGTCCCGTTTTAGAGACTTTAAACAGTGCACAAGAAATTATTGAGAATGAATTAAATTCAACCAATGACAATCCAATTGTAAGTGTAGAAGAACAAAATGTTTTTCATGGTGGAAACTTCCACGGAGATTACATTTCATTGGAAATGGACAAAGTAAAATTAGTTGTTACGAGAATGACTATGTTAGCAGAACGTCAATTAAATTTCTTGTTGAATGCAAAAATCAATGATAAATTCCCCGCTTTTCTTAACTTGAAAAAACTCGGGTTTAACTTTGGTATTCAAGGAATGCAATTCACTGCGACATCTACAACAGCTGAAAGTCAAATGCTTTCAAATTCGATGTACGTTCACAGTATTCCAAACAACAACGACAATCAAGACATTGTTAGTATGGGAACAAACAGTGCGGTGATTACGAAGAATGTCATTGACAATGGCTTCCAAGTAATGGCAATTCACATGATTGCGGTTTGTCAAGCAATTGATTTACTTCCTGCAATTGAAAAAGAAGCACTTTCACCAAAAGCAAAAAACACATATTCTAAAATTAGAAATGTAATGCCTGCTGTTACAGATGATGTGCCGCAATCTGAAAATATAAAGAAAGTAATTGAAGTTTTACGTTCAAATACAATCGAATTATGAAGTGTGCACTAATTACAGGTTCTTCTAGAGGTTTAGGACGAGCGATTGCCATCCAATTAGCAAAAGATTTGAATCTACACATCCTTATCAACTTCTCATCTAATATTGATGCTGCAAAAGAAACGCTTCGATTGATTGAAGAAAATGGTGGTACAGGAGAATTGATGCAATTCAATGTTGAAGAGTATCAAACAGTTCAAGATATTATTGGTAAATGGCAAGAAGAAAATAAAGATTCACACATCGAAGTATTGGTTAACAATGCTGGAATTACTCGAGACAACCTTTTTCCTTGGGTAACTGAGGAAGATTGGGATAAAGTAATGAATGTTTCTGTGGAAGGAATGTACAATTGCACACAAGCAGTAATCAAAAAAATGTTACGTAATCGTTCAGGCAGAATCATTAACATTGCTTCATTATCAGGATTAAAAGGTGTGCCAGGTCAAACGAATTATTCTGCTGCAAAAGGCGCAATGATAGCTTCGACAAAAGCATTATCACAAGAAATTGCAAAAAGAAAAATTACAGTAAATGCAATTGCTCCTGGATTTATTGTTTCTGATATGACGAGCGATTTAAACGAAGAAGAATTGAAAAGAATGGTCCCCGCAAATCGTTTTGGACTACCTGAAGAAGTAGCAAATCTAGCTTCATTCTTAGCTTCTGATAAAGCCGCATACATCACAGGAGAAGTTATTAATATTAATGGAGGAATTTACGCTTAAATGGAAAAAAGAGTTGTCATAACGGGTATTGGACTTTATTCTTCTATTGGAAACGGTAAAGAAGAAGTGTTGGATTCTTTGAGAAATGGAAAAAGTGGAATCATCTATGACAAAGAACGTGAAGAAGTTGGTTATCGTTCTTGCTTGACAGGAATGGTAGAGACGCCTAATTTAAAACCCTTCTTATCGAGAAGACAGCGAATAGGAATGCACCAACCGGCAATGTATGCTTACATGTCGACCATGGAAGCAATGGAACAAGCAAAATTAGACATTGATTTTCTTGAGAAAAATGAAACTGGAATTATCTTTGGAAATGACAGTACAGCAGGAGCAGTTATCGAAACTGTAGATAAAATGCGAGAAAGAAAAGACACTACACTCATTGGTTCTGGTGATATTTTTCAAAACATGAACTGTACAGTGAATATGAGTCTTTCTACGATATACAAATTGAAAGGAATTAACATCACATTGAGTGCAGCATGCGCATCCGGTTCGCATTCGATTGGAATGGGATACTTACTCATCAAACAAGGGCTTCAAGAGAGAGTTGTTTGTGGTGGTGCTCAAGAAATTAACATATATGCCATGGGTTCTTTTGACGGATTAGGAGCTTTTTCTATACGTCACGATGAGCCGACAAAAGCTTCAAGACCTTTTGATGCTAACAGAGACGGATTAATTCCTTCTGGTGGTGCAGCAACTCTAATTATTGAATCATTAGAGTCTGCAGAACGTCGAGGTGCACCGATTTTAGGTGAAATATTAGGTTATGGTTTCTCTTCAAATGGAGATCATATTTCTAACCCTAACCTTGACGGACAGTTAAGATCATTGAATATGTCTTTGGATCAAGCAGGAATAAAAGCCGACAAAATTGATTATGTCAGTGCGCACGCAACATCTACACCAGTTGGAGATAAGACAGAAGCACAAGCTATTGAAACTGTACTCGGAAGTGATGTGCCTGTGAGTTCTACTAAAGGAATGACAGGTCACGAATGTTGGATGTCAGGTGCAAGTGAAGTTGCTTATTCACTATTGATGATGGAGAATGATTTTATTGCACCAAACATTAATTTTGAAAACCCAGACGAAGATTCAAAAAGAATTAATATTATACCAGAATATACAGAGAAGAAAATTGATACATTCTTATCCAACTCTTTTGGTTTCGGAGGGACAAACTCTTCGCTAATTATTACTAAATTTGTAAAATAAATTGCATCAAAACAATATGACAAGAGACGAAATTATAGAAACTACTAAGCGATTTCTTTCAGAAGAATTTGAAGTTGAAAAAGATACTATTCAAGCGAAAAACAACCTGCAAAAAACACTGGATCTAGACAGTTTAGATTATGTAGATTTAGTGGTTGTAATTGAAGAAAACTTAGGATTCAAACCTACATCTGAAGATTTTAAAGCAATTGACACTTTCAATGACTTTTATGATTTAGTAGAGAAAAAAATCAACTAATTCTCTCATGGAAAAAAAATGGGATGGAAAAACCAAAGGCTCATTGCTCGGATATAAATTCTTCGTATTTTGTATCCGATTTTTTGGTTTAAATGTTTCTTATTTTTTCTGCTATTTTGTTTCGTTCTATTTTATTCTCTTCGCTAAAAAACAACGCGATGGCTTATTACAGTTTTATACCGTTGGATTGGGGTATTCAAAGAAACAAGCCAAAAAAGCAGCTTTTAAAAATTTCTATAACTTCGGACAAACATTGATTGACCGAATTGCTATGCAAACCGATAAACGAAATTCTTTTGACCACACCTTTAACAATGAAGTTGTCCTCCGGAAAATGAACGATGACAACAAAGGTGGAATTCTAATCTCTGGTCATGTGGGAAATTGGGAAAATGCTGGAAACCTCATTCGAGAAAGAATCACCAGTACCATAAACATAGTGATGATGGACGCTGAAGTCGAAAAAATCAAAGACTTTTTAGCACAACAAACGGGTGGACCGAAATATAATCTCATCCCAATTAAAGACGATATGTCGCATCTAATTCTGATGCACAGAGCATTGAAAAGAAATGAATTTATTGCCATTCACGCTGACAGAGTGAGTGACACAGGAAAGAATATTCAATTGGATTTTTTGAACGGAAAAGCTGAGTTCCCACTTGGTCCTTTTATTCTAGCGCATAAATTCAAAGCACCAATTACTTTTGTCTATGCAGCTAAAGCCAACAAATTCAAATACGAACTATACGCAACAGACCCTTTAACGGACACTAATTCGCCTGAAGAAGTTGCTCAAAAATACGTTAAAAACTTAGAATCAATGGTGCTGAAATATCCTACCCAATGGTTTAATTTTTACAATTACTATGCTGGTTAATAAAGAAAATATTACTCAATTTATCCCTCAACGTGCACCGTTTATTATGGTCGACGAATTGGCGCATGCCGATGAAAATGGTTTTACGACACAATTCAAAGTAGAGAATAACAATATCTTCATAGAAGATAATCTTCTATCAGAATCTGCATTGACTGAAAATATTGCTCAAACTTGTGCAAGTGGATTTGGATACTTAGCAAGTCTTGAAAGTGATGCAGAACCTAAAGTTGGCTTCATTGGTGCTATCACACGTTTAAAAGTAACTGATTTACCAAAATCGAATGCTCAATTGACCACTAAAGTAGAAATTCTAACTACCTTCGATGCAATCCATCTCGTTAAAGGAGTTGTGTACGAGAATGATAAACAATTACTCGAATGTCAGATGAAAATTGTATTGGCATGAAAACTTTAGAATCTACGATAGAAATAGCGGTTCGATTTAGCGAAACAGATGCAATGGGCGTCGTTTGGCATGGGAATTATCTGAAATTCTTCGAAGATGCTCGTGAATATTTCGGAGCAGAACATGGTATGGAATATTTGGATGTTTACGGTCAAGGTTTTTATACGCCAATTGTTAAATCTGATATCAACCATAAAGCTTCCGTTTATTATGGACAAAAAGTAAGTGTAAAAGCAATTCTAGAATATCATCCTGCATCTAAAATTGTTTTCAAATACATTGTAACAAACCTTGCTACTGGTCAAATCGCTGCAACTGGCTCAACGACTCAGGTATTTTTATCCGTTAAAGAGAACTTACTCGAATTAATGAAACCTTCTTTCTATGCAGAATGGGAAGAAAAACAAAACTGGATAGAGAATGAGTAAAATTCTAATGACATACGGTAGTATGATCACACCAATTGGTTCTAATTCTGTTGAGAATTTCTCCGCCATGCTTCGAGAAGAATCTGGCGTTGACTTTGTTGAAAATTCTGGTTTTAACAATGAAAACTGGCCTTTGGGTAAAATTAAATCACTTCCAAATAAAAACAGATACAATACATTATTGACAGAAGGATGCAAACAATTGACATCTAAACACGGTAAAGAAATCTTCGATTCTGATGAAACCATTGTAATTGTCAGCTCTACAAAGGCAAATTTAGAAGACTTACCCAACGATACTTTTTCATCAACACGAAATATTTTAACTGATGAATTAGGGCTAAAAAATAAAATCGTCATCATTTCAAACGCATGTATTTCAGGTGTGATTGCAATAAATACAGCCGCAGATTATTTACAGAGCAATCGATACAAAACAGCCGTTGTCATTGGAATTGATGTTTTATCAGATTTTGTCGTTTATGGTTTTCAATCACTTTTCGCATTGAGTAACGAACCAAGCAAACCTTTTGATAAAAACAGAAAAGGAATTTGTATTGGCGAAGCATTGGGGGCTGTGATTCTAACCAAAGAAAAAATCAATGACGACTTTCATGTAGAATATCTGGGTGGTTCTTCGAGCAATGATGCCAACCATATTTCTGGTCCTTCGAGAACAGGTGAAGGGCTTTTTCGTTCTGTAAATAAAAGCTTAGAACGAGCTTCTGTAAAAAGTAATGATATCGATTTCATATCTGCTCACGGTACAGGAACCAATTATAACGACGAAATGGAAAGCATCGCTTTTGACCGATTAGGATTAATTGCTACTCCACTCAACAGTTTGAAAGGTTATTTCGGTCACACATTGGGAGCCGCAGGACTTATTGAAGTTATTTCTACTATGAAAATGATGGAAAACAATACACTCCTCAAATCAGTTGGTTTTGAAGAAACAGGAACAAGTCGTCCGATTAACGTTTTAAAAAACAACCTTAATAAAGAGATAACAACGGTCTTAAAAACAGCATCTGGTTTTGGTGGAGGAAATGCATCACTTATTCTAAAAAAAGTACAATGAAACTAATTGGAACGTGTAAAATATCGAAGAATGGTGCTTTTCTCAATGGTAAAGAAGTTGAATTATTTTCATCTGATACAGAGAATTGGAAGAAAGAATGCTACACGAATTTGAATCTTGATTATTCTAAGTTCCATAAAATGGACTCATTGGCTAAAATGGCGTTTCTTTCGACAGAAATAATCAAAAAAGAAGTTGATTTAAGTAAATATGACGAAAACGAATTGACTCTTTTATTTGCAAACAATAGTTCTAGTTTGACAACCGACTTAAAATTCATCAACAGTTACGAAGTAAAAGGAAGTCCGAGCCCTTCCCTATTCGTCTATACATTACCCAATATTTTAACCGGAGAATTAGCCATTCGCAACAAATGGTACGGAGAAAATTGCTTCTTCATTGAAGAAAAATTTGATGTAGAATTCTTTTTAGAACAAATTAACTTCTATTTTAGCAAAGGTTCTAATGCTTGCCTTTGTGGATGGGTAGAATCGAACAAAAAAAATGAAGAATGTTTCCTTTTTCTCATAGAGAAAAATGGTAAAGAAAATATAAAAGAACAATTAACAACATTATACAAACAATAATTATGAGCGATTTAAAACAAACATTAAAAGAACAAATCATCGAGCAACTGAACCTTGAAGATATAACACCCGCAGATATTCAAGATGATACACCTTTATTCGGTGAAGCTCTTGGGTTAGATTCTATCGATGCATTAGAATTCATCGTTTTGTTGGAGCAGAATTATGGAATTAAGATTGCTGATCCAAGTGAAGGACGTGAAATTTTTCAATCGGTTAATTCTTTGGCTGCATACATTGAAAAGAATAAATAATTCATGGAGATTTTCATCACTGGTTACGGTTTAATTTCTTCAATTGGTATTGGAGCAGATGAAACAATTCTTTCTTTACGCAATGAAAAATCAGGAATTACAAAAGGTAGCAATGATTTTTCTTCCAAATATTTGGTCGGTGAAATAAAATTCTCTGACAATGAATTGAAAGAACGTTTTGGAATAATGCAAAATTGTTCTCGTACAGCTCTTCTTGGAATGATTGCAGCAAAACAAGCATTTGAAGGTCATTCAATTTCCGAAGAAATTAAAACAGGACTTATTTCGTCAACATCTGTTGGTGGAATGGACGTCAGTGAGAAAGAATTTAGAAAATATTTGCAAGATGGTAAGCAAGATTTATCGCAATACAAACATCATTCGAGTGGCGTAAGTAGTGAACAAATTGCAAAAGAATTAGGAATAAAAGGATTTGTCAATACCATTTCAACCGCTTGCTCTTCTGCTGCAAATGCTTTGATGATGGGTGCAAGAATGATCCAATCCGGTATGCTCGATAGAGTTGTTGTGGGCGGTACAGACGCGTTAACATCTTTTACTATTAATGGATTCAAATCTTTGATGATTTTTGATGAAGATTGGTGTAAACCTTTTGATAATTCAAGAAAAGGGCTAAACCTTGGCGAAGGGGCTGGATTTGTTGTTTTAGAATCGGAAAAATCCATGCAACTGTCAAAACAAAAAGCTGTTGCAAACCTATCCGGTTGGAGCAATGCTTCAGATGCTTTTCACCAAACAGCTTCCTCTCCAGACGGACAAGGTGCACAGTTATCTATGACAGAAGCGTTAAAAGTTGCTGGACTAACCCCTGATGATATTGATTACATCAATGCACACGGAACGGCAACTCCAAACAATGATTTATCTGAATCACAAGCCATAAAATCGATTTTCAAAGAAAACATTCCTCCTTTTAGTTCAACGAAAGCTTTACAGGTCATACTTTGGCTGCATCGGGTGGAATTGAAGCTGTTTTTTCGATTCTTGCAATTAACAATGGATATTTGTATCCGAATTTGAATTTCTCAGAAGTCATTGAAGAAACAAAATTAACGCCCCAATTGAAATTCTCCGAAGGAAATAAAATAAAACATGTTTTATCCAATTCTTTTGGGTTCGGCGGAAATAATTCAACCGTAATTTTTAGCGCAGTATAATTATGTATTACATCCATACCATATCATCCATCTCAAATCAAGATTCATTTAGAAATAATGATGTTTATTCAAGTTTGAGAAAATTTGATGCTGAAAATGATGTCGTAGCTCCTGATTACAAAGAATTTATTCCTCGAAACGCATTGAGAAGATTAAGTCCGATTTTAAGAATGGGACTCACTTGTGCAATGGAATGTCAGAAAAACACCAACGCAGAATTTGATTCTATTGTCGTTGGAACAGCTTTAGGTTGTTTGAAAGATACAGAGAAGTTTTTAACGAACTTCATCACATCAACGAGCGACTTCCTCTCGCCTACTGCATTTATACAATCAACGCACAATACCATCGGTGGACAGATTTCTTTAGGTTTGAGCAACCATTCTTACAATATGACGCATACGCAAAACAACCTCTCTTTTGAAGTTTCTCTGATTGACGCAATGCTTTGTATCAATGATGGCAAAAAAAATGTTTTAGTTGGAGCAGCGGAAGAAAAGATTCCTTTTTTAGAAAATCTTCAACCCAATATCGTTGCAGACACACATCCGTTAGCATCTGGTGCGTCATTCTTCGTTTTAACAGATGAAAAGAAATCGATTGGTATAAAGAAAGTAGATGCTCTTTTCAATATTCAATCAGTTGAGAATGAAATTAAGCGTTTTCTCGCAACAGAAAATCTAACGGTGAATGATATTGATTTGGTATTGACCTCAAATAACATTGAATTAAGTTTTGAAAAAACAATTCATTATTTACAACATACAGGATTACATTATTCTGCTTCGGCATTTGCGACACACGTTGGACATGATTTTCTGAAGTCAAATCCTGCAAATAATGTTTTAGTTGTGAATCACCTCTGCAATGACAAACTCGGACTAATTCTACTCCAAAAAGGATGAAACATCGCATAAATATCTTTATTTATGTGTTGTTAATTGGTTTAACTTCATTTTTTCTTAGTGATTCGGAATATTTTATCCCATTAATTATTCTTTGGACAATTTTATTCGTTGCCATTCTGACAATGGGGGTGTTATTTCTAAAATTCAATTACTTCCTCCCTTCTATCACTCGTTTTTCTACCGAAGAATGTTTACTCACTTTCGATGATGGTCCACACCCTGATTTTACTCCACAAGTTTTAGATATTCTCAAAGAACATAATATCAGAGCAATATTTTTTGTTGTGGGCGAAAAGGCAGAAAAACATCCTGAAATTATAAAACGTATTATTAACGAAGGTCATTTGGTTGGAAATCACAGTTTTTCGCACAACAAATTCTTGGCAATGTTTCCAACAACTACCTTGATTGAAGATTTAGAAAAATGCCAAGTTGTTTTAAAGAAGATCACAGGCGAAGAAAATAAATTATTTCGTGCACCAATCGGTTATACAAATCCTAATTTTGCACGAGCAATCAAAGTATTGAAACTTCATTCTATCGGATGGAGTTTACGCAGTTATGATACATTAAAAAAAGATAAAAAAGAATTACTTAATCGACTTGTTTCAAAAACGAAACCAAGCGACATTGTTCTTTTACATGACAATTTACCCCAGACAGTTTCTATGTTAAATGAATATATCGAAAAATCGAAGGGGAATGGTATATTATTTGCTTCAGGCGAACTCAAAAATAAATTAAAATATGATTAAATATTTATTCATTACAATATTGTTCCTTTCCTTCAATGGAAGAGCGCAAAATTATGTCAAACTAAAAGACGTTTCTCGATGCAAACAGAGAATCAATGAAAAAGCAAATAATACATCTTCAATAAAAGCTGATTTTTCAGAAGAAATTTTCTCAAGCATGCTGAAAAATTCTCAAAAAGCAAAAGGAATTCTTCGCTATAAAAAAGAGAATAAAATTCGTTGGGAACACCTTTCTCCGAAAAAACAAATCATTCTCATTGATGGAAAAACAATGAAATACAGTGAAAATGGGAAAGAAATAAAAAATGCAGGTACAAATCGTGTCGTAAAAAAAGTACAAGGTTTAATGATGCAAATGTTCAACGGTGATTTCCTCGACGAGAAAGAGTTTACCATTTATTACTACGAGAACACCTTAAATTATAAGTTAGTGCTTGTACCAAAAAGTTCACGAATGAGTAATTACATTACCAGTATTGAATTAATTTTCGATAAGAACACATTGGCAATGAAAAAATTGACACTCAAAGAATCTGAGGAAGACAAAATTGTTTATACATTTACAAATATTGTTTTCAATAAAGAAATAAAAAACACAACTTTTACACAATTCTGATGCTATTTAAAGACGATTTTTACACCATTATTTCGACGACAGAAGAAGAGCAAACCATTGATTTTCTAATTGAATTGAACAAGGAACACCCTATTTTCAAAGGGCACTTCCCTGGTAACCCTGTCACCCCTGGCGTTGCTCAAATGGAAATCATCAAAGAATTGGTGCAAACAGCAAAAAATAAAACTATTCGATTAAAATCAATGGCAAATTGCAAGTTTTTAGCAATTCTCAATCCTGAAAAGAATGCAAAAGTAAACGTTGTGTTAAAATTCTCTGAAACAGAAGATGATACTATTAAAATAAATGCGATCATTAAAGATACTGAAACTTCATATTTAAAAATGTCTGGAAGCTATGCGTAATGTTTTATACTTTTCATTTTTAGTGCTTTTACTGAGTTCATGTAAAACTTTTAGTAAAGTAGCTGCAAACAATTCTATCACTCCAACAAAAGACGGTTACATTGCCGTAACAAATGATGTGATTACCTTTGAATTACTCACTTTTGGCGATTTTGAATTTGCATCAAGTAAACATGAGTACAAAAAACTCAATCGAGAGTACAAACCCATGTATAGAAATATTATTGTTTATGGTGTTACAAAAAATCCATCTTACGAATTTTATGTAGTTGTGGGGAAGTTGCAAGACAGAAGTTATGCAACCTACTATTTTAAGTCCATCAAAGTGGATGACAAATACATTTCATTAGCGATCAGCAAAGAAGCTCCTGCATCTGATGTGAAATTTATCATGGATAATTTGAAAGCTCTTTTTGAGAGTGAGCAGTGATGTTCAAAAAATGAAAGATGAAAGATGAAAGATGAAGAATGAAAAAGTAAACTATTCTTTATTTCTTATTTAAGATTTCTTCTGGTTCTTTTCTGAATATTTTCAGTAGAACAATACTGACAGCAAACACAATTACAAAAGAAATCACAGCCAATAGTGTTGCCCCTACAAAATAATGTGGTGCATTTTCCATTACATTCTCCAAAGAAACCGAGAATATCTTTTCATGATTGATTTCTCCGAGAAAAAACAACTGTCCAACCAATAAACTTGCATATACAATAAAAGGAATCATTGGAGGCAAAGAAATATTTGCAGCGGTGATAAATAAAACTTTATTTAAACGGAATAAAACGGCTAATGGAATCCCAATCAACAATTGAAAACCCCACAGTGGAACAATCCCCATAAAAACTCCAAAACCGAGTGAAGTGGCTTTACGAAGATTCGATTCTTCAGGTTTGATTGCTTCATGTTTGATTGCTTTAAGCGTATCGATTGAAAAGAATTTCTTCGGATAATAATAAAGTAGCGCTCCGAGCACCAAGACTGAATTCAACACCGAAATTCGGAAGAAATCGCGCGCCGGTCGGAAATGAGACACACGTTCATCCATATCATATTTCACACGAATAGAAACGGGAATAAATTTTACATTCTTCCAAGCTAAACGGACAATAACTTCAATTTCAAATTCAAATTTCTTGGTAAAGAATTTCATTTTCTTCATCGGATGCAATGGATACAAACGATAACCTGTTTGCGTATCGGGCAAAGTAATCCAAGTTTCTAATTTGAACCAAAAGTTCGAGAATTTATTTCCGAAAGAGCTCTTTCCTGGCACTCCATCTTGCTCCATATTTCGAGACCCCATAATTAACGCACCCGGATTCTCTTTGGCTTTATCAACTAACAATGGAATGTCCTCAGGAAAATGCTGTCCATCAGAATCAATGGTTAACGCATTCTCAAATCCTAGTTCAATGGCTTTTCGGAAACCTTTTCGCAACGCCATTCCTTTTCCAATGTTCACTTCGTTTTCAACGAGAATAATTTCATTGCTAAATTCTTTTAGAATCTCTGGTGTAGAATCAGTGCAACCATCATTCACAACAATAATTGTCGTATTTCCCACAACAGCAATGACACGATGAAGAACATCTCTTATCGTTTTTTCATTGTTGTACGTTGGTACAATTACACAACCGTTTATTGCTTAAAGCATTTTTTATTTGTTAGTTGTGCAAAATTAGAAGAATTAAACAAGAAGTTTATCATTCTTGGCAAAATCATTGTATGTTTGTTCCGAAAAATTAAAATTTATGCGAATTTTCATCTTGCTTTTTCTATTTATCAGTTTCCAATCTGTTGGAGCTATTAATCGAGAGCGTTATTATTCTGCCTTTGAGTCAAAATCATTGGAAAAAATAAACAAAGAAATCAAATTGCTCCAACAACATAAATCATCTGTCCTCAAGGATGCATTTTTAGGAGCAATGCTTATGAAAAGAGCACAATTTCTAAAAACACCCAAGGAAAAAGTCAACGTTTTTAAGAAGGGAAAAGAATTACTTGAATCTGCGATAAAAAAACACCCCAAGAATGCTGAATTTCGTTTTCTTCGACTTGCAATACAAGAGAACTGTCCAAAACTTTTGAAATACAACACCAACCTAAATGAAGATAGTGAGGTAATAACAAAACAATTTACTACGCTTCATTCGATTACAAGAAAGCACATCAAAAAATATGCGCAACATTCACAAAAATTGAATTTATAATTTGCACAGAATTTTATGAAAATCCTAGCCATTAATTATTCGCAATCAGGTCAACTCAACGACATCGTTAACAATTTCATTTCCAAAATAGAAGGATGTGAAATTGATAGAATCAACATTGCACCTGAAAAAAGTTTCGCTTTTCCTTGGCCAACAGATAACTTCTACGACATTATGCCAGAAACGGTTCTAGAAGAAGCAATTCCTCTCAAACCAATCACATTTAAAGAAGAAAAATACGATTTAATCATCTTAGGTTATCAACCTTGGTTCCTCTCGCCTTCTATGCCTACCGCAGCATTATTGCAAAATAAAGAATTTAAGCAGAGAATTAACGGAGCAAAAATCATTACAGTGATTGGAGCTAGAAACATGTGGTTGAACGCGCAAACGAGTGTTGTTGAACAGATTGTTGCTTCAGGTGGAGACATGGTTGGAAATGTAGCTTTAGTTGACCGAGCTCCAAATCATTTGAGTGCCATCAGTATTGCACACTGGATGATGACAGGTAAAAAAACAAGAAAATGGGGCATCTTTCCTCTCCCTGGAATTGCTGACAATGATATTGAAAACATGAAAGACCTGAGCATCTTTTTAAATCGTTGTGTTGCTGCCAATGATTTTTCTACTTTCCAAAAAACAATCGTAGAAAATAAAGTAACACGTATTAATACCAACATTCTATTCATTGAAGGAAAAGCGAAAAAGATTTTCAATATTTGGGCAGGAATTATTAAAAAGAAAGAAAAATCTGGTGGCAAACGTTCATTCTGGATTTCTTTCTTCCGTTACTATTTGAATTTTGCACTTTTTGTCGTTGCTCCTATCTTATTGCTCATTGACATTATACTCATCCGACCTTTTACACTTGGAAAAATAAAACGCAAAAAAGAATATTTTTTGTATTTGGGGATGAGTAGATGATTTTCGCATAAATAAGTACGTGTTATAAAAAATAGTCTTCATTATTTTAGTATAAAAACACAAAATAAAGTAATTTTGCACACTAATATTACATGAAATAATGTCAGAAGTATACATAACAAGAACATCAAGCTATATGCCTAACGAACCTATTTCTAACGATGAAATGGAATCATTTTTGGGTAAAATAGGTGAGCAAGCATCTAAGTCTCGCCGGATTGTTCTTCGTAACAATGGAATTGAGAACAGACATTATGCACTTGATAAACAAGGAAATCCAACGCACACCAATGCTGAAATAACTTCTTTAGCTATTCGAAACATAGTGAATTCTGATGAAGAATTGAAAGATATTGATTTACTTTCTTGTGGTACTTCTGTTCCAGACCAAATGATGCCTTCTCACGGTGTAATGGTACATGGATGGTTACCAGAAACAAACAATATTGAAGTAATCACTCCAGCAGGAAACTGTTGCTCGGGTATGCACGCATTAAAATATGCTTATATGTCCGTAAAAATGGGAATGGCAAAAAAAGCAGTTACAACAGGATCGGAAAGACTTTCTCGTGTTTTACACGCTGACAATTTCGAATTAGAGGTTTCTAAAATGAGAGAATTGGAAAAAAATGCCAGTCTTTCTTTCGATAAAGATTTTCTACGTTGGATGCTTTCTGATGGTGCTGCGGCATTTATGTTGCAACCAAATAAAAACGAAACCGGAATTTCACTCCGCGTTGACTGGGTAGAAGCATTTTCTTTTGCCAATGAAGCTGAAACGTGTATGTACATGGCTTGTGAAAAAGAGGAGGATGGAACCGTTAAAAGTTTCATGGATTTCACTCAGCAAGAAATAATCGACAAATCTGTGTACAGCATCAAACAAGATGTTAAAATTCTTGGTCCTAACATCGTTTCTCTTGGATTCAAGAAAATGATAAAAACATTGAATGAGAAAGGAATAAAACCAGAAGATTTATCTTATTTCTTGCCACACATGTCAAGTTACTTCTTTGAAAGTAAAATCGACGAGGCATTAACCGAATACGGATTCCCAATTCCAAAAGAGAAATGGTTTACCAACCTTAAATCGAAAGGAAATGTTGGGGCAGGTTCTATCTACTTAATGGTAGATGAATTATTCAACAGTGGGAAATTGAAAAAAGGAGATACCATTCTTTTGGCTGTACCAGAAAGTGCACGTTTTTCTTATGTTTTCGCTCTTTTAACTGTTTGTTAAAATTAAGAAAAAAGACCTTCCTCAAGACAAAGGTTCTTTGAGTAATTTCACGCGTGAAGTGTGTTATGTCAAAGATGAGAATGGAAAGTTTGTTAAAGGTCTTAGCGAAGGTTGGGAAACCAAACAAATCGCACTCGATAATGCTTGGGAAGAAATTGAACGTACTGTCGAAGAAGTTAAAAAAGAAGTTCTCGAAGGGAAAGTAAGTCCTGTGAAGTACTTTATGGAATTGAGAATAATGGATTTACCTGTTCTAGCAGGATACACTGGCTTTTGGTCATGGCAAATCAAACGTCACATGAAACCAAAGGTTTTTAAAAAACTGAGTGATAAAAAATTACAAATCTATGCCGATGCTTTTGAAGTTTCGATAGATGATTTAACGAACTTTAAAGGATAGTGAAAGATTTCAAACACATTCAAACCGCACATTGTGAAAATGGTGTGACGGTAAATTTATTGCAAAGACAAGGTCTTGATTTCATGACCGAACCTTTGGCTTTTGGGATTGGTTCAGGATTGTTTTACATACACATTCCTTTTTTAAAAGTAAATAAAGGTCCTGCGATTTCTTTTCGTTCTATGCCAGGAGCAATCTTCAAAAGAACATGTAAAATGTTGGAAATTGATGTGACGAAGAAGAAATTCTCATCACATGAAGAAGCTCAAAAATTTTTAGACGCAGAAATTCAAAAAGGTCATCCTGTGGGATGTCAAGTTGGGGTTTTTCATTTGATGTACTTTCCTAAGGCATATCGTTTTCATTTTAATGCACATAATTTAATCGTTTATGGAAAAGAAGGTGACAATTACCTCATCTCTGATCCAATAATGGAAGAAACAACAACGTTGACAACAGCAGAATTGGATAAAGTTCGTTTTGCTAAAGGTCCACTCGCACCAAAAGGACATCTTTATTATCCAAATGAAGCCGGTGAAATTAGCGATGAAATTCTTCGAAAAGCCATCATAAAAGGAATTAAACACAATACACGAGATATGATGCACATTCCTTCTCGTCGATTAGGAGGTAAAGGGATTAATTATACGGCAAGTCAAATTAGAAAATGGCGATCCAAACATGGAGAACGACAAGCTGGATTATTTCTAGGTCAAATCGTTCGAATGCAAGAAGAAATTGGAACTGGTGGCGGTGGATTTCGCTTTTTGTACGCAGCTTTTCTTGAGCAAGCATCCGAAATTTTGCAAGATGACCGACTAATTGGAATCTCAGAACAATTCACGAAAGCGGGTGACATGTGGAGAGATAGCGCTGTGCAAATGGCAGGCATTTATAAAGGGAGAATTACAAGTCAGAAAGATTTTGATCATTCTGCCGACATTATGAACGAAATTTCGGCTGTTGAAAAACAAGCTTTTGTAGCACTCGAAAAGTTAAAACTTCGCCCATAATGAATCCAATTATTGAAATATCTTCTGTTTCTAAAACTTACAAAGGTTCTTTAGAAAAAAGTTTAGACGATGTTTCATTTTCTGTAACAAAAGGAGAAAAAATCGGTATTTTCGGTCCAAATGGGGCAGGGAAAACAACCTTAATCTCAATTATTTGTGGAATTATCCCGAAGTCAGATGGAGAAGTTCAATTCTATCAAGATGACTCCCCTATTCTTCTTAGAGATATGTTGCCTAAATTAGGTTATGTACCTCAAGATTTTTCATTCTATGAAGAATTAAGTCCTTACCAAAATTTAAAATACTTCGGAGCGCTTTACGATATTCCTCAAAAAAAATTAGAAGAAAAAATAGACCATCTACTCAATGTCTTAGGATTATCTAAGGTGAAACATAAAAAAGTTGTGAAATTCTCTGGAGGAATGAAACGAAGGGTGAATTTAGCCATTGGAATCATCAATAATCCAGATATTTTATTTCTAGACGAACCCACTGTAGGTGTAGATGTGCAGAGTAAAAATGCAATAATTGCCTATTTAGAAGAATTGAACAAGAATGGTACAACCATCGTGTACACTTCGCATCACATGAATGAGGCTCAAGAATTTTGCAACCAAATAGTCTTGATTGATAAAGGAACGTTAATTGAGTCCGATTCTTTAGACAACCTTTTCAAGAAATACGATGAGCAGAATTTAGAGCATTTATTTCTACGTTTAACCGGTATTGAATACAGAGACTGATGCAAAAATTAATCGCCAGCATAAAAAAAGAATTCCTCCTTCTTATCTACGATAAGGTTGGATTGCTTTTGATGTATTTGATGCCTATTATTTTAGTTATTATCATTACTATTGTTCAAGATAGTACGTTTAAATTAGTCAATGAAAACAACATTGAACTTTTAATTGTCAACAATGACGAAGGAAATTTAGGAGACACATTAATTTCTATTCTTGAGCAATCCGGCACCTTTAAGATTGAAGAAAAAGATGGATTCACCTCAAAAGAAATACAAAAGCAATTATTGAATGACAATCAGATGCTCGCCTTTGAGATTCCGACAAAATTTTCCGAAAATTTGAAAGAAAAAGCGCGCATATTGAGCACAAGTATGCTAACTGAATTTGGTCTATTCGAAGAAGATAGTTCAGCCAGCACTCCACTATCCATTTCACCATTAAAAATGTATTATGACCCTGTGTTGCAGGAAAATTTTAGATCATCTATCGTTAATTCCATCTACTCTTTTCTCGGTGCACTCGAAAGTAAATTAATGGTCGAAGATTTATATGCTCAGATGGGAATTGAAGATGCTCCACAACAAATGGAGAGTCAATTTACCGAAAACAGAATGGAAATTCAACAAATCTCTGCAAATACTTCTTCCAATCAAATTATTCCGAATTCTACCCAACATAACGTTCCAGCATGGTCTATTTTTGCCATGTTTTTTATGGTCATTTCTTTAGGAAGCAACATTGTAAAAGAAAGATTAAGCGGTTCTTTTGTAAGATTACAAACAATTCCAGCGAGTTTTTCTTTGGTTTTGATGAGTAAGATTTTCATTTACCTTATTGTTGCCATAAGTCAATTAGCGGTTATTTTCTTACTGGGTAAATTCTTTTTTCCACTTTTGGGATTACCTTCATTAACTTTGCCCTCAAATTTATTAGGACTTTTTGTCATTTCTTTTCTATCTGCTTTTTCGGCCATTAGTTTTGCAATGCTTGTCGGAACATACGCTAAAACACAAGAACAAGCAAGTGGATTCGGGGCAATTACAGTACTTATATTTGCTGCAATTGGTGGGATTTGGGTTCCATCTTTCGTTATGCCAGAATATTTACAAAATATTGGAAAAATATCACCTCTACATTGGTGTTTAGACGGATATTATACATTATTTTTAAAAGGAGGTGAATGGAATTTACTTTTACCTACCATTTTATTCCTAATTATAT
Source organism: Bacteroidota bacterium (assembly GCA_024280155.1). Taxonomy (GTDB): domain Bacteria; phylum Bacteroidota; class Bacteroidia; order Flavobacteriales_D; family Crocinitomicaceae; genus UBA4466. The sequence continues at coordinate 11,204 of JAJRQQ010000061.1, read as the reverse complement.
TTATCTTCGTATGTCAGATATTCATTTATCTGAAATTAAAAATTCAAAATTACATTTAAAATGAGCCAAACCAGAGACGAACTAGCACTAGAATTAAAGAATCATATCATCGAATATTTGAACTTATTGGACATGACTCCAGAAGACATCAAAAATGATGAAGAGTTGTTTGGACCGGATTTAGGTCTAGATTCAATTGATTCAGTAGAATTAATTGTTCTTTTGGATAGAGAATATGGGATTAAAATCAATAACCCTACAGAAGGACGTAAAATTTTAATTGATGTAAATACGATCGTTGATTATATCCTAGCGAATAAAAAATAATTTTTCCGATGGAAAAAGTTTACATAACTGGAATGGGGGTTATTTCTGCAATCGGAAATGACGTTCTTTCTTGTTATAACGCCCTCAATTCTGCTCAAACAGGTATTGGTAAAGCGAACTTTTTTCAATCAAAATATACCAAAAGTTTATTATTTGGAGAAGTTCAGTTAGAAAATCATCAGTTGATTTCTTTGACAGATTCATCATATGAAACGGGACTTACTCGAACAACTTTACTTGCGTATAAAGCATTTCAGGATGCTATAAAAGATGCGAAGTTATCGGAGAATGACATTTCATCCTTTAAAACAGGATTTATATCTTCGAGTACAGTTGGAGGAATGAGCAATACGGATGAATTATACGCCGATGCAAATCTTAAAGGAGAACCTTCAGAATTTGTGCTCTCTTATGGAGGCGGTGAACACGTTCTCCGTATGGTTAAAAAATACAATATCAAAGGATTTACTTCTACCATTAACACAGCCTGTTCTTCCTCGGTAAATGCAATTATTCTCGGTGCACGGTTGATAAAATCAGGTCGATTGGATAGAGTGATTGTTGGAGGAACAGATTCTTTGGCAAAATATACCGTCAACGGATTCAATTCTTTAATGATACTTTCAGATACTTTTTGTCAACCATTTGATGAAGAAGGAAAAGGATTAAATTTAGGTGAAGGAGCTGGTTACCTTGTATTAGAATCCGAAAGAATCGCTAAAGACAAACACAAAATTGCTGAAGTATTAGGTTATGGCAATGCAAACGATGCCTACCACCCATCCGCCACTTCTCCAGAAGCAAATGGACCTCGATTAGCAATGAAAAAAGCATTGGAAAATGCTGAAATATCAGAAAAAAAGATTGATTACATCAATGCACATGGTACAGGAACGGTAAATAATGATGAAACGGAGTTGTTTGCATTCAAAGAAACATTCTCAACAATACCACCTTTCAACTCAACTAAATCATACACAGGTCACACACTTGCTGCTTCGGGAGTAATAGAATCTATTTTTAGCATCATTTCGCTGAACGAAAACAAACTATTTCCGAGCTTAAATTGTGAGAAACCAATTGGAGAAGAAGAAAATAGTCCAATTAAAGTAGTTTCCGAGAAAGAATTAAATATCGTCATGTCTAACTCATTTGGTTTTGGAGGAAATTGTTCTTCTGTCATTTTCAAAAAAACAACTTAAGAGATGTACATCACAGATTTAAAATGCATTTCTGCTCAAGAAACTTATTCAGATAAATTCATCAAGGGAGAATTGAATGAGATAAAAGAAGTCACCTATTTAGCTCTTGAACCGAATTATTTAGAGTTTATTCCCAAAGGACTCTTGCGAAGAATGGGGAAAGCGGTAAGAATGGGGATTGGAACAGGCTTACCTTTAGTTAAAGCTCACAACAATATCGATGGTATTATAATCGGAACAGCGAATGGTGGTTTGGAAGATTGCATCAAGTTTTTAAATCAAATTGTAGAATACGATGAAGGAACTTTAACACCCACCAATTTTGTCCAAAGTACACCCAACGCAATTGCTGGTCAACTAGCTTTGATGGGAGGAAATCATTCTTACAATATCACCTATACGAATGGTGGTACCTCTTTTGAGAACACCCTTCTCGACGCACTTCTTCTTTTTGAAGAAAATAATGCACAGAAGTTACTTGTAGGAGGATTAGAAGAAATTTCCGATTACAATTACAACATTGACTTTCTTGCCAATAAATATAAAATAGAACTCATTTCAACAACAGATTTACTACAGTCAACCTCCAAAGGGACAATTTGTGGAGAAGGTTCAAACATGTTTATTTTAGAGAAAGAAGCGGTTAATTATTACGCACAGGTTTTAGATGTTGAACAAATTACTTATCCGACGCAAGAAGACTTGAAAGTTATTCTAACACAATTATTAGAACGACAAGGATTGAAATTAGAGGATATCTCATCTGTTATGTTAGGATATAATGGCGATGAAAATCATAAATCTTGGTATGACTTTGTCGGGAATGAACTTTTACCCAACACAACCCTTTATACTTTCAAGCAATTTGTTGGCGATTATAGAACTGTTTCTTCTTTTGCCGTTTGGCTATCTGCTCACATTCTAAACGAAAGCATTTCAACAAAGCATCATTTCATTATTAGAGAGAAAAATAACTCAAGCACTTCTGAAAAAAAATATCACTTAATTTACAATCACTTTGATGGTGTTCGACATGGGTTTATTCTTCTTTCAAACTAAATAACCATGGGTTCAATTTCAAAGACGACTCTTTCTTTTTTAAAAGATTTGAACAAGAATAACAATCGTGATTGGTTTGCAAAAAACAAAGAACGATATTCTGAAGAACTTGAAAAAATGATTCAATTTGCCGATGATTTGCTCATTCAAATGAATCTTCACGACGAAATTGAAACTACCAGCGGGAAAAAAAGTTTATATCGAATCTATCGAGACGTGCGTTTTTCGAAGGATAAATCTCCTTATAAAAAACATTGGGCAGGAAGTTTTAAACGAGCAACCTCTCAAAAAAGAGGCGGTTATTATTACCACATTGAACCGGGAAACAAATCATTTATTGCAGGTGGTTTTTGGTCGCCCAACAAAGAAGATTTATTGAGAATTCGACAAGAAATTGCTGTTGATGCAGAAGAATTAAGAGAAATCATCAATGCTCCAGAATTTATCTCAACTTTTGGAGAACTTCGTGGTGAAAAATTAAAAACGGCACCAAAAGGTTTCCCAAAAGACCATCCAGAAATTGATTTATTGCGTTACAAACAATTTATCTTTTGGAAGAATTTTAGTGACGAAGAAGTTGTGAACAAGAATTTCTCGGAAGAGGCCAATAAAACTTTTCAAGTGATGCGCCCTTTCTTTGATTATTTTAGTGATGTTTTAACAACAGATATTAATGGTACACCTATTTAGTATTTTTTGTTAACTTTATAGCAGCTAAACTATTAACATTGAGAATCTTTACACCGAACACCGAGGACATTACTGATTTCTATGAAAAAGGAAAATACATTCTTGCATGGAGAATTGCAGTTATTTTTACCTTTTTCTTTAGTATTATTCTTGTCATTAATTTAATTACAAATCCAATTGGTGCTTTTACAATAATTCTTGTTTTACTTACAGCAATCAGTGGACTTTATTTTATAAAAAAGACCAAGAAGATAAGAGTTGTATTCTGGATTTTTGCTGTCGGTGGTACAATTACACCTCTTTTAGCGTTGAATCTTCTTCCATCCTACACACATTTTGTTGATTTTTTATGGTTACCCACATGTATTCTTGTTGCGTATGTTGGTTTAGGAAATAAAGAAGGATTGTTTTTTGTTTTCATAGACATTATCGGTATCGGAATTTTCTATGCTTTCTCATTGAATAACCATCTAGAAACCATTACAAAAAGAACACCATTAGAACTTGCAGCAGACTATGCAGAAATTGTTTTTGCAATCATTATTATGGTTTCATTTTTAACTCAATTTGTTAAATTCCAGAAATATGCAGAAAAAAATATCAAAGAAAAAAATAATGAATTAAAAGAACAAAATGCAATCATTTCGGCAAAAAATAGAGAGAACGAGAACCTTTTAAAAGAAATACATCACCGAGTTAAAAACAATCTTCAAATTATCATTTCTTTACTTAGAATGCAAAGTGGAGAGATGAAAAACAAAGAAGCAAAACAACATTTTCAAGAAGCAATCAATCGAGTAATGGCAATGTCATTGATTCATCAAAAACTTTATTCTACCAAAGATGTTACTCGAATTGATTTAAAATCTTACATCGAAGAATTAATTGAAGATATTTTACTTGCGAGTTCTCTGCATGAAAATGAAGTTGAAAAAATAATTGACACAAGTATTATCGATATTGACCTTACAACACTTGTACCCGTTGGATTGCTTCTTAACGAAGTTGTATCCAACACTTTAAAACATGCAAAACCATTAGAAGGGAATATCAAAATCAATATAAAAATCATTGACTCGGAAGATTCCATTGTTTTGAATTATTGCGACAACGGTACATGGAAAGAACCAACGAAAGAGCATTCTAGTTTTGGTCTAGAATTAATTGACATTCTCACTGAACAATTGGATGGTGAAAAACAGTTAGATACAACAAACGGTGTCTGCTATCATTTCAAGTTTCCGAAGAATTAAATTTTTTCCATCTTCTTTCTTCCCGTTCTAACAATGCCATAAATTTATGCGGAATAGGTATCGAAACATCTATTTTCTCATTGGTCATCGGGTGAGAAAATTTTATACGTGTAGAAACTAAGAATAACCCTTTATGTAACAGCGTATTTTTATCATCTCCATACATTTTATCTCCAACAATTGGGCAACTATTCTGGGCAGAATGAATTCGTAACTGATGAGTTCTTCCCGTTTTAGGAGATAGGCAAACCAAAGAAAGTTGTTTGCTACGCAAAGAAGGAATTGTTTTTAACTGTTCATAAAAGGTCATTGCATCCTGTTCATTAATTACTTGCTGAATAACACCTTTTTCATTTGGCAAAGCCCCCATTAAAATTGCGTGATATTCTTTTTCTACTTCACGGTTTTCAAATTGTTTTGCCATTCTTCGATGCGTAGTGGCAGTTTTAGAAAAAAGTACCAAACCACTTGTTGCTAAATCTAACCGATGAACAGGTTTTGCCCATTTAAACGCATCCAGTTCTGTGGAAAGCTTCACTTTTCCAACGAGTGCATTTTCTAGAGTCTTGTGTAAATTCCCACTGACTGAAATTCCAGATGGTTTATTTACAATGACCAAAAAATCATCTTCATACACAATTGGAACAGCCAACTGAAAAGGTTTTGGCAATCGAGTTTCAAGATCAATCAACTTTACAACATCCCCATTATTCATCCAATAGCCAGTAGTTGCCTCTACCCCATTAATCAACAACTCTTTTCTCTTGATGGCTTTTTTTACTGCATTTTTTGTCATCAATTGAGGAAACACACCGATGCAATAATCAACGAATCGTATTCTATCTTCAAGCTGTGAGACAATATGTTCATTGAGGGTAATCATTGAACGAAAGTACGTTAAAATTATTTATATTTACACATCAAAACTTACTACAATGAAACAAATAACTCTTTTTATTCTTCTTTTTTGGGGAAGTAACCTATTTTCTCAAAATAACACAACTTCTTCTGGAGGAGATATCAATGGCAGCAATGGCTCGGTTAGTTATACCATTGGTCAAATTGATTATATTTCTACAATTAATGCTAACGGTTCAATTTACCAAGGCAATCAACAACCCTATGAATTTTACAACACAATTGGTCTCAATGAAGACAACCTAATGGTCTCCATATACCCAAACCCAACAACAAATGACATTCAAATTCAAATTTCTAATTTTTCAGGTTTAGAATATCAGTTAGTTGATGAAAATGGGAAGTTAATTTTTCAAGATAAATTATCGAGTGAAACATCTATAGTAAATATGTCTGAATTAGCTGCGGCAAAATATTTTTTACAAATAAAAAAGGACGAAGAAATACTAGAAAACATGATCATTATTAAAAACTAAAAACATGAAAAATACTCTACTTACTCTACTGATTACTCTGAACATTATTTTTCTTTATGCTCAAGCACCTCAAAAAATGACTTACCAAGCAGTTATTCGCAATTCCAGTGATGCTTTAGTAAGCAATACACCTGTTGGAATTCAAATTAGCATTCTACAATCCTCATCAACTGGGATAGCTGTTTATATAGAGAGACATACTCCAACTTCAAATACGAATGGATTAGTAACCCTTGAAATAGGTACTGGAACTGTTGTCTCAGGAAACTTTGCTACAATTGACTGGTCACAAGGACCATATTTTATTAAATCTGAAACGGATTTGAATGGTGGTACAAGTTACACGATTTCTGGCACATCAGAACTATTGAGTGTGCCTTATGCTTTGTACGCAGGAAATTCCTTTAGTGGGGATTACAATGACTTAACCAACACCCCAACAAATGTCAGTTCATTCACAAATGATGCTGGATATTTAACATCTTCGAATTTAAATACATTAAATGGCGCATATAATCAAGGTGGCGCAGGATTAGGGAGACTAATCACTGCGAATTCTGGAGAAGTTGAGATTACAACTCCAACAGCTAACGGAATTGCTTTGCGAACAACCAATACAAATACTGGAGTAGCAATAATTGCAAATTCAACAAATGCAAGCAATACATTCTCAACTATACAAGCTTCTACTAATGCTAATTCCAATCTTGCATCTGCAATTGTTGGAAACTCTAGTGGTGCTGCATTTGGTGTATCTGGACAAGTAGAATCAACTGGGACAGCAACAGCAGGTGTTTATGGTTCTAACCTGAGAACTACAGGTGGTCATGGTGTTTACGGAATCGGTGTCAATGGACTTGTTGGAGAAACCAATTATAGTCAAGGAAATGCAGTTTGGGGAGAAAATTTTGACCAAATAGCTCCTATTGGAAACGGTGCTGGTGTTGCCGGGAAAGGTTATTATGGTGTAATTGGGGAGGACAGATATTTAGGAGGAGTTGTTGGAGCTTACGGTGTTGTTGCTAATGGCGATATGGGAGCAACAGGTGTAAAAACATTTATGATTGATCATCCAATGGATCCTGAAAATAAGATTTTGCGTCATTTTTCTACAGAATCTAATGAAGTCCTTAACATTTACCGAGGGAATGTAACTTTTGATACAACAGGGACTGCTACGGTATATTTGCCTGAATATTATGATTCAATCAACAAAAACCCTAGTTATCATTTAACTCCAATTGGAGGTTATGCTCAATTATTTATTTTGCAAGAAATTGGAGATGGTTATTTTATCATTGGCGGTGGTTCTCAAGGATTGAAAGCTTCTTGGACTGTTTATGCTGAGAGAAATGATTTGTACTTACAACAATATCCTGAAAAAAGAGAAGCTGTCATTGAAAAAAGAGAAGGACAAAAAGGGTATTATTTTATGCCTCAATTATACAATTTATCTAAAGATAAAGCAATGTTCAAATCACTTAATACTGGTAATAAAACGCAACAAGAATTACTTCGATTGAAACAATAAAAAGAAAACTAAAGAAGTCAGATAAGATTTATCCGACTTCTTTTTTAATTTATTATAGAATTTACTTTTCCATTTCCACAACCCAAATACCACGGAGTTCTCCCTCACCATACCCAGCTGCTTTATCATTTGGATAAAATTTCTTCAAAAGTTCCATTGTAGAAGGAAGAATTTGCTTTTCGGGTTCACCGTGACATTGCATACACATATTGTTTGTTAGAATTGGATAGTAACCAACAACCTTCCCATCAATTTCTTGCGTTTGAGGTTTAAGTTCATAACCTCTCGAAAGTAATGCTTTTGCACCTTCAATGTATGCTAATTCCATTTCATTTGCAGCATTATTTGGATTTCTATTTTTATCCGAAACACGTTTTATCTGTACATTTTGAACATTAGACATACTATCCACCAATGAAATAGCTCTGACATTACAAAAAGATAAAGCTTCATCCGTTCCGACAGTTTTAATTTTACCCATTAAGTTTTTACCCAAGACAGATTTCGTTGCCATTGCATATTCTCTCCCTTTTTCGACATAAGATTTATTTTCTGTCGAAGCATTTGCCATGTAATTCGCTTTCAATTTTGGGTAAACATCAGTAATCCAATTTTCTTTTTCAATATTCGAATGGAAAACAAAATAACCTACTGCTTTCAGTTCATCCTCTGAAAATTCCATTTGAGGCATTGTTCCATATTTTTTAAAAGCACCTTTTACTACAGCATTTTCATCTGAAGGATGTTGAACATAATCCGAAATGGCTTTTGAAAAATCAACTTCATTCTCAAATTTTGTGATAAAAGCCATTTTTATCTCAGCCATAGTTGACGCAATATTCTCGGTAGAATTTACATTCGGAGAATGACAAGAGAAACAATTTTTCTCTAGAACAGCAAAACCTTGGTCTGAAAGCGTTTGATTTAATTCTTGTGTATTGTCATTAACTTCTGAAACTTCTGCAGACTCTTTGCACGAAGTTAATAAAGTGGTTAAAATCAATATTGAAGGAATGATTATTTTTTTCATGGTTATTTTTTTTTACAAAATTAAGATAAAGTAATCCTCAGAATGTTACAATAGTCACAGAACTTTAAACTTTTCAACAATTCATATAAAGAAATAAGAATTTTGTATTTTTAGCATCTATTAAAACATTAATTCTATGTCAAAATTTTATATACTTCTTATTCTAATTTCTTTTCTTTTTTCATGTTCTAGTGAGAATGTAGGAGAAAATGATTTAACCATCGAAGAGCCAAACCATACAAAAAAAGAAAACATCCATCTACCTGATGTTAACCATGATTTAGATGACATTTTAAAAGAAGGTAAACTTCGAGCATCAATGGTCTATAGTAGTACATCTTATTTCTTATACAAAGGACAAGAAATGGGATTTGAGTATGAGTTGCTGGAACGTTTTGCAAAAGACTTAGGTGTTGAACTAGAAATCGTTGTGGAAAAGAACATCGATAGTATCATCACTCAGCTCAATGATGGCACTGTTGATTTAATGGCTTTTGCGTTAACGATAACAAAAGAACGAGAGAATTACGTTAATTTTTCAGAATACGTTTCATTAACACACCAGGTGCTTGTACAGAAAAAACCAGAAAACTGGCGAAAAATAAGTCGTCATAACGTAGAACGTCATTTAATCAATGACCCAATTGAGTTGATTGGCAAAAAAGTTAGTATCCGTGCAAATACTGCGTACATGACAAGAATAAACAACCTTTCTGAAGAAGTTGGCGGAGATGTATTAATTGATACAATAAGTGGAGAATACAGTACCGATGAAATCATTCAAATGGTGATTGACGGAAAAGTAAAATACACTGTTGCTGATGATGAGATTGCAAAAGTAGCTGCCAACTACAATCCAGACATCGATATATCTGTACCGATAAGTTTTTCAATTCGAAATGCTTGGGCAACGCGTTTTTCGTCTCCAAAGCTGAATAAAAGATTAAATCAATGGCTAAAAAAGTTCAAGAAAGAAGTTGATTATTTCGTGATTTACAATAAATATTTCAAAAGCCCACGTAACTATAAAAAACGTGTAAAAAGTGACTTCTATAGTTTAGAATCCAACAAATTAAGCCCATACGATGACCTCATTAAGAAAAATGCGAAGAGAATTCATTGGGATTGGCGTCTAGTGGCATCATTGGTTTATCAAGAGTCACGTTTCGACCCTAATGCAAAATCTTGGGTTGGCGCAGGTGGATTGATGCAGATTATGCCAGCAACATGTCGTGAATTAGGTTTAAAAAACCCGCACGACCCAGCGCAAAGTCTCCATGCTGGAACGAAGTATCTACATAATATCTGGAAACAATACGATGACGTTCCCGATTCTATTCAACGAATTAAGTTTACAATTGCTTCCTATAACTGTGGTCCTGGTCATGTCGCCGATGCAAGAAGATTAGCAGAAGTACTCAACTTAGACAAAGACGTTTGGGATGATAATGTTGAAAAAATGATTCTTTCACTGACTTACAGTCGTTATTTCAACAATAAAGTTGTTCGTTATGGTCATGTTAGAGGAATTGAACCCTATCATTATGTTCGACAAATTTTTGAAAGACATGAGCATTATAGTGATTTTTTTGAGTAGAGGGGCGGGGCTAGAACTTTAGAGTGTTAGAGGGCTAGAGCTTTAGAGTGCTAGAGTGCTAGAGCTTTAGAGTAGCTAGAGTGCTAGAGCTTTAGATTGTTAGAGTATTAGAGCTATAGAGCTATAGAGCTATAGAGTTATAGAGTTTTAGATTGTTAGAGGATTGAATGATTTCTAAAACCTTAACTTAATTCTTTTCATTTCTTTCCTGTGAAGTAATTTTTCTTCAATAAAACGCTTGATTTACAAATAACTTTTCTATCTTTGCGCTCTTGTTTATAGTAACAAGATAACAAATTATTAACTTACAAAAATTCAATTTTATGAATTCTTATGAAACTGTTTTCATTCTAACTCCCGTTTTGTCTGAAGAGCAGGCAAAGGAAGCAGTACAGAAATTCGAAGAACAAATCGGTTCGTTGGGTGGAAAAGTACAACACTCTGAAAGTTGGGGTCTAAAAAAATTAGCTTACCCTATTCAAAAAAAATCTACAGGATTTTACTTTCTAACACAATTTCAATCTCCAGGTGAAGCTATTGCTGAATTAGAGGTTGCATTTAAAAGAGATGAACGTGTTATGCGTTTTCTAACTGTTAGAATGGATGCTGATCACATTAAATATGCTGAATCACGCAGAAAAAGACTAGGAGCAAAATCAGTTAAAACTGAAGCTTAATTTATTAAACTTAAAAAAAGAGAAAAGATGGCTCAAAATGATATACGCTATTTGACTCCGATTAACATCGAAATCAAAAAAGACAAATACTGTCGTTTTAAGAAAAGTAAAATCAAATTTATTGATTACAAAGACGCTGATTTTTTATTAAAATTAGTTAACGAACAAGGTAAAATATTACCAAGACGTATTACTGGAACTTCTGCGAAGTACCAAAGAAGAGTGAATAAAGCAATCAAACGTGCTCGTCACATTGCTTTACTTCCTTACGTTGCGGATATGTTGAAATAATCGATTAATAACAGGAAAAATCTTTCAAAATGGAAGTAATTTTAAAGAAGAACGTAGACAACTTAGGATACGTGAACGAAATAGTTACAGTAAAACCTGGTTATGGTCGTAACTTTTTAATCCCTCAAGGGTATGCAATTTTAGCGACAACTT
>JAJRQQ010000060.1 GCA_024280155.1 Bacteroidota bacterium | reverse complement strand
CTTCCTTTTGCCAGAAAAAAACACCCGGGAGCGAGGGCAAGTTTAGATGCATTATGTAAACGTTATGGAATTGATAATAGTCATAGAGAATTGCATGGAGCGCTACTAGATGCTGAAATTTTAGCAGAAGTCTATTTGGCTATGACAGGTGGGCAGTTTTCTCTACTTGAATTAGATGAAGGTGAGACAAAGAAAAAGCAGGAAATAGTTCGTTTGTCTGCTGACAGACCAAAATTAAAAGTTATATCTTGTACAGAAAAAGAAGAAGAAGCGCATCAACATCGTTTGGCTGAAATTGAGAAAGTCAGTGATGGATGCATCTGGAATAAATAATAAATAATAAATAATAAATAATAAATAATACCAAAGAAACTAAAAAACTTTGATTAACTGATGCAATTGTATTTATAAACTAAGCTGGTATGGACATATTTCTTATCTATATTGTTAAAGCTTTAATTCTACCCCCTGCAAGTTTAATCCTTCTTGCAGTCTGTGGCTTGTTAATAAGTAAAAAAAGACAAAAACTAGGAAACAATATAATTGTCATTTCGCTATTACTATTATGTATTTTAAGTTTACCGCTAGTATCAACCTTTCTTGCTTCAATACAAGAAGTTCATAAGGCATTAACAGCAAAGCAACTAGAGCAAAGTAATGCTCAAGTAATCATTGTATTGGGTGGAGGAATAAGTGCTTCTGCACCAGAATATGGTAATCAAGCTACGATTAAAAATAAGGTTTTTGATCGCCTTAGATATACAGTCAGGTTATCTAAACAGACAGGGCTTCCAGTTTTAGCCACTGGGGGTAACGTCTTGGAAGAAGATATTCCGTCAGAAGCAAAACTAATTCAAGACACGTTAACAAATGACTTTCATATTAAAGCAAAATGGCTTGAAGATAAAAGCCGCAATACAGCTGAAAACGCTCAATTTAGTTATAACATATTAGCCAAAGAAAAAATTAGCAGGATTATTTTAGTGACTCATGCTCTCCATATGGCTCGTGCCGTTGAACAGTTTCAAAAGGTTGGGTTTATAGTGACCCCTGCGCCTACTACTTTTCATTCTTATCCAATTCAATTGACTGCTCTTGATTTTATACCCTCTGCCAATGCACTTAGACTTAGTACATTGGCACTGCATGAACAATTAGGTCGCTGGTGGTATCGTCTAAGATATTCTTGAATTATCACCAACTGACCGTAAGGTCTATGAAAAAATCAATCAGGTTTCTCAATAAACTCTAAGGCATTACCATCTATATCCCGACAAAAAATTGCTCTACGTCCTGATGCGCTTACCGTATATTTTACATTACCTTGTTCAAGATCATTTTTTAATGGATCAAGGTTGGTTACATAAAAAGCAACATGACGATCTCTACCACCATGATCAGGTCTGCCCGTTATTGGATCTGGGTTGTAAAGTTCTAATAAATGTAATTGTTGATTTCCTAAGTCCAGCCATGCACCGTCATAGGGTAGGTTAGGGCGTTCAAGTTGTTGTAACCCTAAAACACCACAATAAAATTTTAAAGACGCTTGTGTGTTTTTTACAAGTAAGCTTGAATGGTGAATACATAAAATATTTTTTGTCATAACTACTATCTTAAAAAAAGTCAGAAGAATTTTAGGCGCGAGACATAAATTTACCGGTCGAGCTATTAATTTTAATTATTTCCCCTGTTTCAATATATTCAGGGACTTGTACTTCAAGACCTGTTGTTAATTTTGCTGGTTTTGTTCTATTTGTTGCACTGGCTCCTTTCATAGCAGGAGGTGTTTCTATTATTTCAAGACTGACAGTGACCGGTAGTTCAATACCTAGTGGCGCATCATCTAATAGTAAAATAATAATGCCGTCTAAGGCTTCAGTTAGATACTCTGTTTGACCTTCTAAATCTTCTTTATTAAGGGTATATTGTTCATAACTTTCAAGATTCATAAAGGTAAAATTTTCGCCATCTTGATAGGAATATTGAACCATTACTTTTGAGCAATCAGCTTCTTTAAGGAAATCATCACCTTTATAACTTTCGTCCAGTTTTTGTTTGGTTTTCATATGAGCAAAACGAATCTTATATAAAGTGGAAGCCCCGCGTGATGTAGGGTTTCTAACTTCAATTTTTTTAACAACGTAAGGTTCGCCGTTTATTTCTATTGCTGAACCTTGTTTTAAATCACTGGCTTTTGGCAAAATTTTGTCCTCTTTTTATATGCTTATGTAGGTTGATGAATTATACTTGTGTCTTATCTAAACTATGTTATTTAAGGTGTATATTTATGTTTTGTTGCAACTGTGGTAATCAATTGTTAGCAAATGCAAACTTTTGTTCAGAATGTGGCAATAAGGTATTTCTAAAAGTTGTAGATTACAATAGTTTGCAAAAAATTAATAATCTGATTTGTTTTGAAGGGAGGCCTTTTAGTGGAACAGGCGTTGCCTATTATCCTCAAGGAAATAAAAAAAATGAAGAAACTTTTTGTAATGGTCTAGGAAGTGGAGTTTGGCGGTTCTGGTACGAGAATGGACAAAAAGCACAGGAAGTAAGCTACTTGGAAGATAAATTTGATGGCGTAGAATGTGAATGGTTTGAAAATGGAAATAAAAAAAATGAAGTAAACTGGTCTAAAGGAGTATTAAACGGTCTATGGTCTTCTTGGTTTGAAAATGGACAAAAAGAGGGGGAAGTCAATTATTCTAATGGAAAAAAGCAAGGCTGTGAGGTATTGTGGTTTGAAAACGGTCAAATGTATTCTAAAGGGAATTGGGATAAAGGAGTTCAAGTAGGAAGCTGGACTATTTGGCAGCCAGATGGACAAGTAAAGTGGAGGGGGGAATATTAATTGATGTGATTAAAAGCGAAGTAAAATAGTGTTCAGGTTAGCTTGTCGTTTTTTTGGTAATCCGATGCCACTTTTACTAAAAGTTCTGGGTACCCAGTAGAGCAGATAGTCTATCCTACACTTTTAATCATATCCATTCATTATTAATTGATAGCAGTAAAGCTGTATCAAGAATTAAAACAATCGTTAAAAATAGGATTATTAAAGGGTAACTAAATAATGTTTTGTCATAATTGTGGTACAAAATTTCCTGAGAGTGGGAAGGTAAACTTTTGTTCTAAATGCGGTACCGAAGTCATTAGTAAAGTAGTTAACAGACTGGTAGAACGGGCAGGTGTCTATTATGAGCCAAGCCAAGACCAGCCTTTTACAGGGAAGTTTATATCACGTGACAGTAATGGAAAAATTAAGAAAGAAGAGAGTTATAAAGACGGTTTATTAGATGGACTTTTTAGTGCTTGGCATTCAAATGGCTGTAAAGAAAGTGAAGGGACTTATAAAATGGGAAAACAGGAGGGGTTATGGACTTGGTGGAGTAATAAAGGGCAGCAAATAGTAGAAAAATACTATAAAAATGGAGTAAAACATGGGCTTTGGGTAGACTGGCATGACAATGGTCAAAAGAGAGTTGAAGGTAAATTTGTCAATGGAAAAAGAGAAGGACTAGTGACTATCTGGGATAAAGATGGAAAGAAAATGAGTGAAACAATGTATAAGAATGATGAGAGAGTATAATAACGAAGCGTTTTAAACAAGGTATTCACAATTGTTTGTTTTCCCAACTAAAACTCTATTTTGTTATGTATAAAGCAGAAAAAATAAAAAGAAAAAATGCTGGCGTAGGTTATTTGATAAATAGCCTTCAAACTCTCTTTGTAGGTATGCTCAAAGTATGGACTATACCGATTGTTTTAATGTTGAGTATTGCATCAGGGTTCACTACATATTATGGTTTAAAGCATTTCATCACACCCTGGATTGCTTTAGTTATCACTGTTGCTATTCAGTCAATCATTGTTATTTGTTCTTTAGAAATAGCAGGCATTCATTGGAAAGCTAATCGTCTACGTTATTTTTCTGTTGTATTGTCGTTATTGATTGCTTTATTAGCATCAATTTCTTTTTCATATTTTAAATTTTATGAAATATCACAACATGATACAGTTTATATTAACCGTCTTAATCAAGTTAGAGAGGATATAAAACTCTATTTAGGTGACGTATTAAAAATTAAAGGAGATGTTTTAAAGCAGCAACATGTTGAATTAAAGCAAGCGGCCAAGGAAGTTTCTCAAGCCTATTTTGGAACTCACCCTTCAGCGGTCGAAAAATTTAAAAACCAAGTAGGAAAAGGACCTTTTTGGAAGCATTACAACGAAATCTATCAGGAAAAGAAACAATTTTTGGAGCTTCTGGAGCAAGAATTTTTGGAGTTAGATAAAAAAGTTCAAGGGTTGCAATCGGGCTTGGGGGATCTTGACGTAACAAATGACCTTGAAAAATCTTATTATAAAGTATTAAATGATTATAGCGAAGTACAGATACAAATAGGACGGTTATCTAACTTTATTGGACTTGGGTTGCCCGAAGCTCCATTATTAATGACCTATAAGCAATTTATTGAAGAAGTAAAGCCCGATGTCTCAATGTGGAATGGTTTTTCACTGTTTGCTTTTATCTGTGCAGCTATGGTCGATTTTTTTACTGTTTTATTATCTTATCGACTTGAATTTACAGCACCAGGCCCCTTAACCGCCGAGGAAGAGGATTTAGTCTTTGAATGTTTAAGGCAATTTACAGAATTTACTATTAATGAAAACGATGAGTTGCAAATGGTGATTGAAAAAACAGAAATTGAAAAAGCTAGACGGTATTCTGATTGGTCAAGAATGTTTGCCGTTGGCTTACTATTAAATCGAGGTTTTTTAAGAAAAATAGATCATAGAACCGTCGAGTTCTCACCTAATTTATATCCCCTTATTGCTGAGAAAATGGGTGATAAAATTAAGCAATTACGTGCTGCTGGAGCTCGTACAAAGTGGGTAGAGGCTAATGAATAGTGTAGCGACAGAAATAGATAACTGGCTGGTTTCTACAGGTAATGATGATGACATTTCAGACGATGTGTGGGATGCTGGTTTTGAAGTTGATCGACAGGTTGTTTATAGTAAGTTTGGTGCCTATAAAAAAGTCTTTTTACGTCCCCAAAGTTTTGTAAAACGTTTTTTTCATACGGTGTACCCACTTTCTATTGAAGAATGGAATTGTACGGATAGCGTTGAACTGTATGATGGTTTTTGCACCATTGATATAACCTTAGATGTAAGGTTTCAAGCAACATATAATTATGCTTTAAGTAATATAGAGCTTTTGGCAGAATTGAATGAACATATTAAACAAGCCTATTATGGAATGGTGACAGACATAGTTAACAGGGAGCTTCTTAATTTGTCAGACGGTGATTGGGTGCAAGAAGGATTAGAACCCATTGAAAAAATAATTTGCTCAAAAATTAATGAAATGTTGATCTTGCAAAATATTCAATCTCAAGTAACTTGCAGGCTTAAACCAAGTTTTGAAGAGTTTCCCGATGTACAGTTTGCAAAAGAAAAAGTTTACCTTAGTGTACTAAAGAAAAGCTTTGAATTTAATGAACAACAGAGAGAGGAGTTGTTTAGGCAACAACAAGAAGAAAAAAATCAAAATATTAACCATAAACGTTTGCAGCTAGAACAAATCAATAAAATAGCAGAAGTAGATCGAGAAAGATCGGCTGTCGATGCAGAGAACACCAAATTGTTACTAAAAGAAAAAGAACAGCAGCAACGCGAACAATTTGTAATCAGGAAAAGGCTTCATGCAGAAAAAATTAAGCATAATAATAGCTTAAAGGAAATGACTTTAATTGCTGAACTTAATGAGAAAGAGGTTTATCAAGCAAAATTAAGAGAAAAAGAAGAGCAAGAAAAAATTGAGTTAATTGCTCATCAAACTAAATTAAAGGAAAAAGAGCTTGAAGCAAAGATTGCTGAATTTGAAAAAGAACAGGCGAGTTGTAGAGAAACCAAAAGTAAAGTTCATGCAGAAGAGCTGGAGCTAAAACAACAACAAAAACAAATGGAGTTTGATACGGATGTTAATGCGAAAAAACGCTATGAATTAAGACGTTTAGCCATGCAAAAGGAAAGTTTTTCTGTTAGAAAAAAAGCCGATGTATATCTAAAAAGAGAAATTGAATTGCTTGAATTAGATAAACAACGCTTAGCTTTACAGCAGACGATAAAAAAATATAAAGATGAAAATAGTAACCAAGAAACTAGTGAGGAAACCGAATTATTTAGATAGTAAAATAATAGATCTTATTGAATAATGGTCTAATGATACAGCTGGTTAACCCAACCAAAGAACTGCCTATAAGTTCCCAAATAGGTAGTGTTCAAAAATCTGTGTCATTTCATTAAAATCAATGCATTTGCATTAAGGAATAACAGATGTCACAACCATTCAATTTCCTGATTAGTAAGAATCATCAGCCAACCGCAACAAAGCTTCAGGCCTAGGTTCCGTACCAACGTCACCAATCAGGAAATGCCTTGAGAATAACCGTCGATTAAATCGATAGGCAATAGCCGCCAAATAGCGGTGGGCATATTTACTAAAGTCAAAAGCATGATAGGCACCCCAAATAAAAGGTTGAATTGATTCTACTTGGGTACTTAATTCTTTATAGTCTATGCAAAATACCCTTTGCTTGTCTCAGGATCGAATTTTTGTTTTGTATACGGTATTGATGGAGACCTCCTGTTGAGGTGATTTGTTCTTAGGACTGAGGATTTAATAACTTCCGAACTTTGACTTGTCTTTTGGCTCCACAGAAGCACCATTAGAATAGTTACGTAGCTTGCTATGCGCCTATTCTAATGATACTCCTGTGAAGCAAAAATCCTACGCCAAACTTTCGGAT
>JAJRQQ010000059.1 GCA_024280155.1 Bacteroidota bacterium | reverse complement strand
TACACATGGAACTCAAGGTTGGCAACATATTACAGGAATGAATGCGTTAAAAGTAATTACGGACTCTTCTGTACCTTTCATTGTTTTGCAAGAAACAGCACCGAAAGAAACAGGTTATGATGATATTGTTTTACCGTTAGATTTAGCAAAAGAAACCAAACAAAAATTAGCAATTGTGGCTAATATTGCAAAATATTTTAATTCAAATGTCCATATTGTGATTCCTCGAGAAAAAGATGAATTCCTTGCTCATAAAGTAAAAGACAATGTTCGGTTTTCTAAAAAATATTTAAACGAAAGAGGAATTGAAAGTACAGTAACAGATGTTCCTCAAGGTGGTTTTGATAATGAAGTAATAAAACATGCAGTGAGTATCGATGCAGATTTAATTGCGATCATGAACTTGAATAAAACACATGTTTTAGGATTATTAACGTCAAACCATGAAAAAGCAATTATCACTAACGATGCACGTATTCCAGTAATGGTCATGAACCCTATTGAAGGAATGACAACATTAGCTGTTGATTTTAACGGATAGTAAAAATTAATGTATAGTCCTATAAAAGGTTGACTCTTTTAGATTACAAATATACGAACCTATATCATTAATTTGGTATAGGTTTTTTTGTAAAATTTATATACTGACATTTATCATAACAATTACATATATTTTCTTGTAAATTTGTATCATGATTTATATTCAAAACGCAGCAATTATTCTAATTACCTTTGGCTTAATGGAATTAGTTGCTTGGGGTTTACATAAATACATTCTTCATACTTTTTTATGGGTTGTACACGATACACATCATGAAATAAGAAAAGGGCTGACAGAGAAAAATGATTTGGTCGCTTTTGTATTCGCTATTCCAAGTTGGCTGTGCATGATGTTTGGAATAATGGACGGAAATGATTTTAAATTGTATATTGGTATTGGAATTTTACTTTATGGAATCTGTTATGTTATTATTCATGACGGTTTAATTCACAGAAGATTTAAAATATTCTCAGATTCTCCTAAAAGTGTTTACTTATTGGGGGTTAAATTAGGTCATTTAGCGCACCACAAACATGATTTTGATGAAGATTACAACAAAGACAATGATGTTGTTTGGGGAATGTTATGGGTGCCGAAAGAATATTTCGATCAAGCGCGTAGAATTTTAAAGAAGAAAAAATAATTATTCTCCCGGAACATCAAAACTTACTTCATGTAACCCTGCCCAATTTTTACCTGTTAAATAGGTTTTATTTGTCTTAGCGTTATATGCAATACCATTTAAAACTTCTCCTAAACCTCGATTTTGAATCACTAAATCAGTTGCATCAATTTCTTGGAGAATACGACCAGTTTCTGGATCTATAGATACGATGATATTTGTTGTCCATACATTAGCGTATATTTTGCCATTAATGTATTCCAACTCGTTAAGATAATTCACAGGACCTTTATTGCTGTATACTTCTATAGAATGCTGAATATTAAATGTTTTTGGATCTCTAAATATAATTCTCTCAGAACCGTCTGACATAATGAGTGAATTTCCATCATTGCACAACCCCCAACCTTCTCCAACATATCCAAATTCCTGAGAGAAAAGTTGTAAATTATTAGCAACGTCATACATATAGCATTTCCCATTTTGCCAGGTGATTTGATATAGGGTGTCATGTAAAATTGTGATTCCTTCTCCGAAAAAACCAGCAGGCAAACCCATTTTGTATAATTGTTTACCTGTTTCTAATTCAACCTTTGCCACAACAGTCCTTCCTAAGCTTCCTGGATCACCTGTTCCCTCATAGAGATTATCATTATAGAATTCAAGGCCTTGGGTAAAACTCGTTGTGTTGTGAGGATATGTTTTAACAACTTTAACCGTTAATTTTTCAGGAATAATATCGGAAAGAACACGAACTAGACGATTGTCAACGAAAATAGAACCATCTTCTAAAGTAGATCTTAATACTAAAGTTTTTGTTCCTACACCAAAAGTGTTTGGGTTAAATTGACAAGCAACTTTTTTTTGTGGATTATCCCATGATTGAATGACACTATCATTGAAAAGAACTTCCAATCGTTGAACAGAAGAATTTGCTTTTATTTCTATTGAAACTTCTTGATTATAAATTGTAGCAAGGTTTTCTTTAAATAAAAATTCCGCTGGATTCTCTTTTTTAGTATGAGTAACAATTGGGTCATCTTTAAGTAAAGGATAAATCAATAAGACACCACCTACAAGAATAATTAGAGCAATTATAATGTTTTTTTTCATCCTTTCTTTAAAATTGATTCTATTCTACGTGCATCGATTCCAGAATGTGTTGCTTCATAGATAATTTCACTACCCTTAATCACAATGCATTGAGGTGATTGATGTAAAACACCTGTTAATTCTGCCGTTTCATTAGAAACATCGCGGTGTTTTAATAAATCAATGAAATATAATTCACAAGGAACTTCTCCCGACCAATTTCTTTCAAACCCAGTTAAAGCCATTGATGAAATGCTACACCTTGTACTGTGTTTGAATAAAAGAATAGGTTTTTCACCTACATTTCGTAGAATTGTATTCAACTGTTCAACAGATTTTATACTAATCCAAGGCAGTTTTTCTACCGGAGTTGATTTTGTAAAATTAAAAAATCCCATAGTATTTGTTTTAGAATCCTGGTGTAAATTGTTTTAAGAATCGGACATCATTCTCAGAATACAACCTTAAATCATTTACTTTATATTTTAATTGAGCAATCCTTTCTACACCCATTCCGAAGGCAAAACCAGAATATACCTTACTATCAATATTACTTTCTTCAAGCACATTTGGGTCAACCATTCCGCACCCTAAAATTTCCAACCAACCAGTGTATTTACACACATTACAACCTTTAGAATTGCAAATTGTACAAGAAACATCAACTTCTGCACTTGGTTCTGTAAAAGGAAAATAAGAAGGGCGAAGTCTAATTTTTGCTTTTTCTCCGAACATTTCTTTTGCGAAATAGAGTAGTGTTTGTTTTAAGTCGGCAAATGAAACATCTTTATCAATATACAAACCTTCTACTTGGTGAAAAAAGCAATGTGCTCTCGCTGAAATGGCTTCGTTTCTATAAACACGTCCAGGAGAAATAGTTCTCAATGGTGGTTTGTGGTTTTCCATCACACGAACTTGAACCGAAGAAGTATGCGTACGAAGTGCCATTTCATTCTCCCCCTTTTCAATAAAGAAAGTATCTTGCATATCTCTTGCAGGATGTTCAGGTGGAAAATTTAAAGCAGAGAAATTATGCCAATCGTCTTAAATTTCTGGCCCTTCAGAAATGGTAAATCCAATGCGGTTGAAAATTTCAATAATTTCACTTCTCACCAAAGAAAGAGGATGTCTTGCACCAATTTCATTTGAGTCAGCAGGTAGAGAAGTGTCTATTTTATTTTCGTTTTCTTGTTTTGAATCAATTTCAGTTTTTAATTCATCAAACTTGTTTTGCACTCGATTACGAAAAGCATTTAATTGCTGACCAGCTTCTCTTTTTTCTTCTTTAGCAACTTCTTTTAACCAAGAGAATAAAATTTTAACTTTTCCTTTAGAACCTAAGTATTTAATTCTAAAATCTTCCAAGTCTTTTGATGTTGAAACAACAAATTGTTCAATCTCGTTCTCTATTTCTTTAATTTTATCTTTCATTCTCGCTGCTTTATTGATAAAAAAGTCAACCAAAGTGTAACTTTTAGCGTCTTATAATTGTTTTTAATGTAACAAATAAACTGTTTCTAGCGTACGAAGTTAAGAAATTAAGAAAGAATGTTGTTTGCTTCGTTCCAAAAAAATAGATTATATTTGAAGATTCAACACAACTATTTATATTTTTTATGAATACAACTATACGAAAATTTGGATTATTATTCCTTTTGACTTTAGCAATAGGGTTTACTCAATCATGTAAAAACAAAGAACCATCCGTGGTTAAAGTTTTTGTTCGAAATCAAAGTAACCAACTTGTCTCTGGTGCAAAAGTAATAATTGTGGGAGATGTAACTTCAAATCCAGCAACTATTGCTTACGTTGACACAGTGATTACCAATCAATCTGGTTTTGCTTACTTTAATGTTGAGCCTCATTACGATTTGGGGGATAAAGACTATGAAGTTGCTTATTTTGACATCATTGTGCAAACGACCGCTTTTTCAGGAGCAGGCAATATCAGAAGTAGAATTCACACAACTGCCGTAGAAACGGTTTATATACAATAAGAATTATGAAATTTAATAGAATATTTATTCAAGGCGCTTTCTTTTTATTTGCTGCATTACTATTTGTAGGTTGTAATAAGAAAGAAGACACAATAATTAAAGTGGTTGTTAAAGATTCCGCGAATCAGGTTGTTTCAGGTGCATCTGTTACTTTATTAGCACCACCTTCACCACCACCACAGCCACCAGCGGCCCCATCCGATAATTTCCCAATGACGACTTCAACAAATTCTGCTGGAGAAGCTGTTTTCAATTTGAATGAAGTATATCAAGAAGGTCAAGCAGGTGTAGTTGTTTTAGATATTGAAGCAAGCGCAAATGGGGCAACTGGACAAGGAATTGTAAAGTCTGAACAAGAAAAAGAAGTGGTAGAGGTTGTGTTTATCAATTAAATCAACACTATTCTAAATAAAAAAAGAGGTACAATTAATTTTACCTCTTTTTTTATTTAAATGATTTTGATTTTTTTACGAAAATTTAATTTCACCTTCTTCCACTAATTCTTCGCCACGCATTTTGAGTAATAATTGAATTAAAGCGACTACATCTTTTTCGCAATAAACTTTGATACGCTCTAAACCATTTTCTTCTTCATAGAATACACGTGCTACATCTGCTCCTGATATATCATCTTTTGGTGTGGGTATTTTAAAAACATGGCACAATAACGCCAAAGAAGTATAGGCTTTAAAATCACCAAACTTCCACAACTCCATGGTGTCTAAATGATTTATTTCCCACGGTTTTTTACCCGCAATATCTAATGCACCAGGCAACTCTAGCCCATTGATTAACATTCTACGACAGATATATGGAAAATCAAATTCTTTCGCATTATGCCCAGACAAAATTGGGTGAGAGGTAGATGTGTCACTTAATAATTGTGAAAATTGACGTAAAAGAGTTTCTTCATCCTCATGGTAGAATGATTTCAAACGAATCTGCTTGCCTGTGGATGTATTTGTTGTAAAACCAACTGAAATACAAACAATTTTGCCAAACTCAGCATAAATACTTGCTCTTTCTCCATAAATATCTTCTATCGATTTATCGTCTTTCTGTAAAAAGCGTGTTTTTGAATTGAATAATGACAAAGTTGTTTCATCTAAATCTGAAAAATTGTAAGTTTGAGGAGCTGTTTCTATGTCAAGAAACAATACTTTTTCAACGGGAATTGTTTAATCATTTTGTGGAATTTTGAATATTTTCTTATTTAAATTAATGAAACTTTTCACATTTGTTGGTATTATTTTCTAAAATATTTATCAAAGATTTTTTTGAAGGTGATTAGATCGACCATTGAAGCTTTAAAATAATAGTTTTGGTTGCGAGAATAAACTACCATGCTAATCAATTGTTCCTTTTTCTGACAGCATAATCGCTATTGGTTTTGTGCTGTCAAAATGAGCAAATATGATAACAAT
Source organism: Bacteroidota bacterium (assembly GCA_024280155.1). Classification (GTDB taxonomy): domain Bacteria; phylum Bacteroidota; class Bacteroidia; order Flavobacteriales_D; family Crocinitomicaceae; genus UBA4466. The sequence continues at coordinate 15,093 of JAJRQQ010000059.1, read as the reverse complement.
AATTACAGTAATGGGAATACTCAACAGCATGCCGGTTACCCCCCAGATACTTCCCCAAACCAACAATGACGTAATGGCTACTAGAGGGCTTATATTTAGTGAGTTGCCCATAAACCTTGGTTCTAAAATATTACCAATAATTAACTGTATTGCTCCAACATAGATAACAACCATTATACTTGGCATAATGTCTCCGAACTGTAATAAGCAGAATATTGCAGGAAAAAGAGTCGCTATAATTGATCCAATAGTAGGAATAAAGTTGAATAGAAAGATTAAAAAAGCCCAAAATAAAGCCGAATCTACTCCAATAATAAGAAGTGCAACGTAACTTAAAACACCAGTACTTATCCTCGTCATACTTTTTACTCCGATATAATTGGCAATTGATTTTTCTATGTTTAATAAAATATGGTTTAAGTTCTTGTATCGGGCTTTGTCTGTGTAGACATTCTTTAGTTTGTTTGAGAAATTGCTTTCTTCTAAAAAGATAAATAAAGTGTAAATAATTATTAAAAAAGTATTGCTTAATAAATCGGTTAGAGATTGTAATACGTTTGAAACTAGCTTAGCTAAGTTAAAATCTCTGACTTGTGTTTTAAAATCATCAATAAGATTAATATTAAATTGATCATTAATGTTCTTGATTACCATCGAAATGTTGTCTATATATTTAGGGTAATTATCTGCTAAATTTCTAATGTTAACCAATAGTATTTCAGTAATTAAACTAATTACGGTTAAGATTATTAATGTAGGAATTACATTTTTTAACCAAGAAGGAAAATTTTTCTTAAAAAAAGGAACTCTGTCTATAATTTCCCTGATTTTTTTAACAAAAAACCAAAGCAACAAAGCAAAAAGGATTGGTATGATTAAATTTTGGCCATAACTTAATGTTAGAATAACACCTATTGCAGTAATAAAAAAGTAAGCAGCATTTTTCATAATGATGTTGTGTGGTTATTTAATATAAATTTCATTTAATTTAATGAAAATTTCCATGTCTGCCGTTATAATTATATAAAAATTTTACTTTTGAACTATGGCAGAAGAAATCATTTTAGAAAAAGGAAACAAAGAAACGGTTTATTCGAGTTTAATTCCTCAAATAAAAGCATTGATTGGTGATGAAAAAGATGTTATCGCTAATTTTGCCAATGTTTCAGCTGCTTTAAAACAGACTTTTGATTTTTTATGGGTCGGTTTTTATATTGTAAAAGAAGATGAGTTGGTTTTAGGACCATTCCAAGGCCCCATTGCTTGTACAAGAATTCAGTTAGGAAATGGAGTTTGTGGAACCGCTTGGAAACAAAATAAAAACATTTTAGTAGATGACGTAGATGCTTTTCCGGGTCACATTGTTTGCAGTTCTCTTTCAAAAAGTGAAATTGTCCTTCCAATCATGAAAGATGATAAAGTTTTTGCCATTTTAGACATTGATAGTATAGAATTAGCTACTTTTGATGCTATTGATGAACTTTATTTAAATTCGCTTTGCAAATGGCTCGAATCCATTTTATAATACTTGTTTTCATTCTTTCTGCTTGTGCCCAAGTTGGTTCATTAACAGGAGGAAGTAAAGATGTAACAGCTCCTCAACCAATTGATGAGAAAATCACTCCACCCAACGAGAGTACTTATTTTTCTTCAAAATCCGTCGTAATCCCATTCAAAGAGTTTATCCGATTAAATGACCCTGGGAAAAATATTCGAATGATTCCACCACATGCAACGATTATTGCAAAAGTAAAAGGGCGAGATTTATATTTAAATTGGGAGGATACACTTCGTGATAACACCACTTATACGATATATTTGAATAATGCCGTAAAAGATATCACAGAGGGCAATGACACCATTATTCAATATGTTTTTTCAACCGGAGAAATGATTGATAGCCTTTCGTATAAAACAAAAATTGTTGATGCTTGGACAAATCAGCCGGTGAATAAATGTGTGGTCGGATTATTTGATACTGAAACAGAAGAAGTCCATTATTTTTCAGAAACAAATGCTCAAGGCGAAGCAACACTTAATTACATCGCTCCAAATAAGTTCACCTTGATTGCATTCATTGATGAGAACAATGATTTGATTTATCAAGATCATGAAAAAATAGCTTTTCCAACGGAGAATGTATTTCAGTTGAATGTGTCAATAGAAGATACAGTTCCATTACGACTCTTTACTCCTGTTCAAAAGGCGAGAATACGCTCGAGTAAACCGGTGGCAAAAGGAGTTTTTAATGTCACAGCAAATCGGCCATTGAATAAAGCTGATTTTTACATTGATTCTGTTCTGATAAAGGAAGACCATATAAAAGTTTTAAAAGAAGATAGTATTTTAATTTTCCAAAATACTGGTGAGGCAAAAAAGATTGAATTAATCATCGATGCAGAACAGATTAAAGACACTTTAAAATTACGTTTTGGCAACCAAAGAGCTGCACATATTGTTGTAAAGTCATTACATAAAAGCAATGAATTTGCCCCAAGTGACACACTTTCTTTTTGGTGCAATGATTTCATCGAAGAATTAGACACCTCTCTTGTTGAAGTGATAAACATGAAAGATTCATCTCGAATTTATGGGGCTATTTTTCATTTTTTCCAAGATGAAATTCAACTATTTTTACCTGAAATAGAAACGGATGAAGTGTTGGTTTTATTTAAAAATAATGCAATAAAAACTTCCCATGGTTTTAACAAAGATCAGCCGATAGAATTGTACCTTAAACATCCGGAAGATTTTGGAACGATTTTACTAACCTTGCCTGAATTTAACACATCAATTGTATTACAAATGTTGAATAAAGGAAAGGTTTTTAGAGAATTCTATGACTTAGATTTTAATTCACCTCTTAAAATTAAAGAGGTGCCGACAGGAAACTATACGTTTCGAGTGATTGAAGATGAAAATAATAATTACAAATGGGATGTTGGAGATTATGAATCGCGCTTACAAGCGGAGAAAGTGGTTTTCTATTCAAAAAAAATAAGAGTTCGAGCAAATTGGGAGATTAATGTTGTTTTGGAGTGAGGTAGCCATCCTCTCAAAGCTAAGTTTCAAAAAAAATACAATGTAAATTGCAACGTTCCTCATCTTCAATAAATAGGAATCATTTTTAACTGTCAACGGAAATTCTTCTGACGGAGTATATAAATCTCTTTACTTTTCTTACTTTTGAAACTATACGAATTAGAAAAGAGCCTAACATCATGATGAAATTTGAAAATACGAGAGAATTTGCACAGAAACTAGACAAAAACGACCCGCTAAAATCGTTTAGAGATAAATTCTATTTTCCAAACTTTACCAAAGATGAAGTAGTTTATTTTACAGGAAATTCTCTAGGATTACAACCAAAATCAACAAGCGATTACATTAAAGAAGAATTAGATGCATGGGCAAAATATGGTGTTGAAGGTCATTTTTTAGCTGAAAAACCGTGGTTTTCTTATCATGAATTTTTGACAGAAAAAGCGGCAAAGATTGTTGGAGCAATTCCTGAAGAGGTAGTTATCACTCATTCTTTGACAACGAATTTACACTTGTTGATGGTTTCGTTTTATCGTCCAGAAGGAAAAAGAACGAAGATTATTTGTGAAGCAAAAGCATTCCCAAGTGACCAATATGCACTTGAATCTCAAGTGAAGTTTCATGGTTTAGATTTATCTGAGAATTTGGTAGAAATTGCTCCAAGAGAAGGTGAGCATTTAATTCGTGAAGAAGATGTTTTAAATAAAATTGCAGAAGTTGGCGACGAACTCGCAATGGTGATGATTGGTGGTGTAAATTACTACACAGGACAATTATTTGATATGAAATCAATCACTGAAGCAGGACATGCCGTAGGTGCAACTGTTGGATTTGATTTAGCTCACGCTGCTGGAAATATTAATTTAAAACTGCACGATTGGGGAGTTGATTTTGCGGCTTGGTGTGGTTATAAATATTTGAACTCTTCACCTGGAGGTGTTTCGGGTATGTTCGTTCACGAAAGACATGCATACAATCCAGAATTGCCTCGTTTTGCTGGTTGGTGGGGTTATGATAAAGAAACACGTTCTCAAATGGAACCTGGATTTAATCCAATGCGAGGAGCAGAAGGTTGGCAATTGAGTAACGCACCAATTTTAGGAATGGCAGCTCACTTGGCATCGTTGGATATTTTCGAAGAAGCAGGAATGGACAGAATTGGTGAGAAAAGAGACCAAATAACGGCATTTTTAGAAGCGGTGATTGAAGATGTTTCAAAGAAAAATTCGGATAGATGTACATTTGAAATTATTACACCGAAAGATAAAACAAAAAGAGGAGCACAACTTTCTATTTTAGCTCACGGACAAGGAAAAGCTTTGTTTGATGCGTTAACGGAACAAGGAGTAATTGCAGATTGGAGAGAACCGAATGTTATCCGAATAGCACCTGCACCATTGTATAATTCGTACGAAGATTGTTACCGTTTTGGAGTTTGTTTAGAAAAAGCAATACAATAAAATGGATGAACTAACTATTCAAGAATTAATTCGTTTACGTTACTCAGGAGCAATGAGTGATGTCTCAACTTATGTTAATCTTGCCATACAAGCCGTTGCTGTTTTAATCGGTGGAATTGTTCTTTGGAGAATAAGTGTTGTCATGCATAAAAGAAAAGTTGAATCACGTTCACGAAAACAATTTTTTGAAACAAAGTACTCTGAAGGCTGGAAAAGAAAGTGATAATTAAGTTTTGAGGATTGAGTGTAAGTATAGAGGGGCGAACACGATTAAATAAAAACTTACTTTTTCTTTTAACATTCCTTGTTCAATGTTTTTACTTTTCTCAAAATTTTTCATAAAAAAACCGTCGAGTAGAGTAACTGAACCAGCCGAAGGTAACTGAGTCTATCGAAGTTACAACGTAAACTTATACCCAACACCTCTCACAGAATGAAAAAACTGAGGGTTTTTAGGCTCTTCTTCGAATATTTTACGAAAATTGAGAATATAATTATCAATTGTCCTGGTTGTTGGAAAATGATTTTCACCCCAAATTTCATCTAGAATTTCAGTGCGTGAAATAACCTCCCCCTCTTTTTTAATAAACAATTGAATCAGTGCAATTTCCTTTTTTGAGAGCTGAATCGTATTTCCATTAACGGTGTCTTTTACATCAAAAGATTTAAAATCAACCGTTTTATTACCGATGATAACAGTATCTTTTATTCCTTTTTTATCAGAAGGGATGAGCGCAGCAACACGCAAAAGCATTTCCTCTAAATCGAAAGGCTTAGGTAAATAATCATTCCCTCCAGCTTTTAAACCTTCAATTCTATCACTGGTAGCACCTTTTGCTGATAAAAATAAAACAGGAACAGCACTTTTTTTACGAATAATTTTACACAAATCAATTCCGTTGACATGAGGCAACATGACGTCTAAAATGATGAGTTCAAAATTGAAATCTAGCTCAAAAATAGATTGAGCAACAGCACCATCGTCAATTAATTCTACTTCATAACCTTCTAATTCGAGATTCATTTGTAGAATACTACCGATGCTTTTTTCATCTTCAACTACACAAATTCGCTGCATATTTTCTGTTTTACGGGTTAAAATTAAGAAAAAAGGAAGAGTTATTACTTTTTTAAGCAAAGGTTGACTAAAATTAAACCTACAAACAACAATTTAGCATCTTATAAATCAAAACGTAATTTTTCATTCACAATCTTTAATTCCTAATTAAATATGACGTACTTTTGTGCTTTCAAAATAAACAAAAAACACCACAGAAATGAAAGGTAGCAAAAAAATTAAATCAGCATTAATCTCAGTATATAGTAAAGATGGATTAGCGCCAATTGTACAAGAATTACACAAAAATGGTGTCGTAATCTATTCGACAGGAGGAACACAAAAATTCATCGAAGAACTTGATATCCCTGTTGTACGAGTAGAAGATTTAACTTCTTATCCATCAATTTTAGGTGGTCGTGTAAAAACGTTGCACCCAAAAGTATTTGGTGGTATTTTGAATAGAAGAGACAACGAATCTGACCAAGAGCAAATCAAAGAATTTGAAATTCCAGAATTGGATTTAGTAATTGTAGATTTATATCCTTTTGAAAACACAGTGGCTTCTGGAGCATCACACGAGGATATTATCGAGAAAATTGATATTGGTGGAATTTCATTGATTCGTGCCGCTGCGAAAAACTACAAAGACGTTGTGATAATTCCTTCGAAAAATCAATACGCATCATTTTTAGAACTTATTTCTGTGAATAATTGTGAAACAACTTTAGGGGAACGTAAAGATTTTGCACGTGATTCTTTCGATGTATCGTCACATTACGACAGTCATATTTTTAATTATTTTAATAATGGAAAGAAAGAAACATTCAAACAAAGCATTTCTGAAAACCAAACTTTACGCTACGGAGAGAATCCACACCAAAAAGGAATTTTCCATGGCGATTTAGATGCTATGTTTGATAAATTGTGGGGAAAAGAACTTTCGTACAATAACCTATTAGATGTTGATGCTGCTGTTAATTTAATGAACGAGTTTAAGAACGATGGTCCAACTTTCGCGATTTTAAAACACAACAATGCTTGTGGATTAGCAACGAGAGAAACTATTCATGAAGCTTATTGAGCTGCTTTAGCAGGAGATCCAGTGAGTGCTTTTGGTGGAATTTTAATCAGTAACACAAGGTTAGACGTAGCAACTGCAAACGAAATCAGTTCATTGTTCTGTGAAGTTGTTATTGCACCATCTTATGAGGCAGAGGCAATTGAAATATTAAAAGGAAAGAAAAATAGAATCATCTTAATTCAAAAAGAAATTGTATTGTCTAAACGCCAATTTAGAACAATTTTGAATGGTGTTTTAGAACAAGATAGAGATACAGTAATTGAAGTTGAAGATGACTTAAAACTTGCAACATCGAAAGAACCAACTTCTCGTGAAATAGAAGATTTATTGTTTGCGAATAAGTTATCAAAGCATACTAAATCAAACACGATTGTGATTGCTAAAAACAAACAACTTTTAGCAAGTGGAACAGGACAAACTTCTCGTGTTGATGCACTAAATCAAGCGATACATAAAGCGCAAACATTTAAGTTTGACTTAAATGGAGCAGTAATGGCTTCTGATGCATTTTTCCCGTTTCCAGATTGTGTTGAAATTGCAGGAAATGTTGGTGTGAAAACAGTGGTTCAACCAGGGGGGTCGATTAAAGATCAATTGTCGATAGATTATTGTGACAAGAATGATATTTCAATGGTTATGACAGGTGTTCGTCACTTCAAACACTAAATTGATAACTTTTTAACGTTTTTTCAGGCAATTATATTTCTTTTCAGAAAGAAAAAGAGTATTATTACAGAACAATCAATTGTAGACAGAAATAAACTATGGGATTATTCAGCTTTTTAACACAAGAAATCGCGATAGATTTAGGAACAGCAAACACACTCATCATTTTAAATGATAAAGTAGTTGTTGATGAACCATCTATTGTAGCTAAAAACATTCAATCAGGAGAAATTGTTGCTATCGGAAAGAAAGCACAACAAATGCATGGGAAAACCCATAAGTTGATTGAAACAATCCGTCCATTGAGAGATGGAGTAATTGCTGATTTCCAAGCTGCCGAGCAAATGATTCGTGGGATGATTAAAATGATCGGAACCGGAAAAAGCTTATTCAGTCCTTCTTTGAGAATGGTTATCTGTATCCCTTCAGGAATTACTGAAGTAGAGAAACGAGCCGTTCGTGATTCAGCAGAACACGCTGGAGCAAAAGAAGTTTACTTAATTCACGAACCAATGGCTGCTGCAATTGGAATTGGAATTGATGTTCAAGAACCAATGGGCAATATGATTATTGATATCGGAGGAGGAACTTCTGAAATTGCAGTCATTGCACTTGGTGGAATTGTATGCGATAAATCTATTCGTGTTGCAGGGGATGATTTCACGAACGACATTGAAGAATACATGCGTCGTCAACACAATATTCTCGTTGGAGAAAGAACGGCTGAAGAAATAAAAATAAATGTAGGTGCTGCACTTCCAGAATTAGAAAATCCACCGGAAGATTATGCTGTTCAGGGTCGAGATTTAATGACAGGGATTCCAAAAGAAATTATTGTTTCTTATTCTGAAATAGCACATGCTTTAGATAAAACAATATCAAAAATTGAAGAAGCGATTCTTCATGCATTAGAAATGACACCACCAGAACTTTCAGCAGATATCTTTAAAACAGGAATATATCTAGCAGGTGGAGGTTCAATGTTGAGAGGTTTAGATAAACGTATTTCTTTGAAAACAAAGCTTCCTGTTCATATTGCTGAAGATCCACTGAGAGCTGTCGCAAGAGGGACAAGTATTGCTTTGAAAAACTTAGATACTTTCCTTTTACTTATACGTGATTAATAGTTAAAGAATCTTCGTGATTCAAGTATGATTTTATTTTTAAGCAATACATGCGTAATTTTATTGCATTTATTAAACATTTCCAAGTTTATCTAGTCTTTGCACTTCTGCAAGGTGTTGCCTTTTGGTTGTACTTCTCCTTTAACCAGTTTCCTAAAACACAGTATTTTACAACAGCTTCTTCGTTACAAGGAACAGTATTGACTTATCGAAATGATTTAACCAAACATTTTAATTTATCGGACAACAATCTTCGATTACAAAAAGAGAACATTGAATTGTTGCAAAAAAATCCAATCAGCTTTATACCCATGCAAAATGGTTTAGTGAAAATCAACGATACACTAAACCAAACTCAATTTGAGTACATTCCAGCAACAATTATTAATTCTACTTACGATAAACGGGATAATTATTTCACAATAAATATAGGTTCTTCACAAGGAGTTGAAAGAGGAATGGGAGTTTTCACGATGAATGGAGTGGTCGGTATTATCCATAATACAAGTGAACATTTTTCGGTCATTAAATCTTGTTTAACAAAAAAGTTGAACATTTCAATCATGTTAGAGGGAACTGGAGAATTTGGTTTTTTAGAATGGAATGGAGAAAATCCTCGAATTGGTTCAATGACAGGTGTGTCAAATGATTTGTTGGTAGAAAAAAATACTAAAATAGTCACAAGAGGTGGAGATAAAGTTTTCCCAAAAGGAATTCCGGTAGGCACTGTAGATAGTGTTGCATCGATCGAAGGGAAACCTCTTTGGGACATTCAGTTTGTTTTTGGTGAGGATTTTCGAAAAATACAAAATGTATATGTCATAAAGAATTTTTTATTGGATGAGCAAGAAAACCTTGAAAATCAAGTATTAGAATGAATGGAATGATTTTAAATATAACCCGTTTTGTTGTACTTCTTTTTGTGCAAGTTCTATTATTGAATCAAATTGAAATTGGTTTTGGGATACAAATAATGGTTTATCCATTGTTTATTTTTCTTTTGCCCATGAAAATGAATCGAATACCTCTATTATTTCTCTCATTCTTTTTTGGGCTTTCGATTGATGCATTTTCGAACACCTATGGATTACATACTTCTGCGATATTACTTTTTGCTTTTCTGAAACCCGTTATCTTTAACTTATTTTATAATCAAGATGATTTTGACCCGTCTATTGAAATAAACATTTTAAACATGGGTATGATGTGGTTTCTAAAAGTTTTTGGGACACTTCTTTTTATCCACCATTTCTGGTTTTTCTTTATTGAAATGCTCGATTTAAATAAAGTAGGGTTTGTTTTTCAAAAAACACTCTTAAGTGTGCCTCTTTCATTCATGATTTGTATACTTCTACAGTATCTTTTCGTTAAAAAACAGAAATAACGATGAAGTCTGATGCAAGAAAATATGTTTTTTTCGTCATATTTATACTGATTGGTATTCTTTACATTTCTAAACTGTTTTACATGCAGGTTGTCGATGATAAATGGGCACTTCGCGCACAACAAATTGCAGAAAAACGCCGAGAGATAACCCCACCAAGAGCAGTAGTGTTTGATCGGAAAGGCAAAAAAATCATTTCAAATAAAACGTACTATAATTTAATGATGGTAGAGAAAAACATCAAAGAATTAGATACAGTCGCTTTTGCAAACCTGATTGGGTGGACTGCTCTAGAAGTGAGAGAGCGATTTTTTGCAATAAGAAAAGGAGAGGGAAGGTATTATAATAAACACACAGGAAAAACAACTTCAAACTACCAAACCATTCGTCCCTATCCATTTATTAAAGAATTAACTGCTGAAGAAATGGCATTGATAGCTCCTTATTTGGAGAATTATCAAGGTTTTTACAAAGAAGTGACCAGTATGCGAAATTACCCTTATCCCAATGGTGCAAATATAATGGGTTACCTAGCGGAGGTTAATCGGGAGGAAGTTGATAGAGATAAATTCTACAAACCCGGTTCACATATTGGTCGTTCAGGGATAGAACGTTTTTATGAAAAGGATTTTAGAGGTCAAAAAGGGATTAAATATATTGTAACTTCCGCAATGAACAATGTTGTTGGTTCTTTTGAAAATGGAAAATATGACACGCTTGCTGTTCAAGCTCCTCCGATTAAGTTAGGGGTTGATATTGATTTACAAGCCTACGGAGAAAAGCTGTTAAAAAATAAAAGAGGTTGTATCGTTGCGATCGATCCAAGTACGGGAGAAATTTTAGCATTGGTGTCTTCTCCTAATTTTGACCCTAACTTATTGGTTGGAAACCGAAAAATCAGGAAAATTATCCAGCACTATTAAATGACCCTGACAAACCTCTTTTTTCTCGACCTCTTGCTTCACAATATATGCCTGGATCAACCTTTAAACTACTACAATCATTGATTGGAATGCAGGAAGGTGTGATCAATAAGAATTCTGGATTTCCATGCAATAAAAGTATTGTAGGTTGTCACAATCACCCTTCAGCAACAAGCGTTTCAGATGCCGTAAAAATGTCCTGTAATCCTTATTTTTATGCAGTTACTCGTCGAATTATCCAACAAGGAAAAAAATCAAGCAGTTATGAAGATTCTGAAATTGGATTAGGGAGATGGGCGGAATACATGCATAGTTTTGGATTGGGAAAAAAGCTGAAAGTGGACATTCTCGGAGTACAACCAGGATTGATTCCCACACCTAAATATTACGACCACTGGTACGGACACCATCAATGGAAGTTTTCTACGATTCGTTCCATATCCATTGGACAGGGAGAAGTACAATTAACACCTCTTCAAATGGCAAATGTTGCGGTGATAATGGCCAATAGAGGTTGGTATATTACTCCTCATTTTGTGAAAGGATTTGGAGATAAAGGACCAAGGGAAGAATTTTTAATAAAGCACCAAACGAAAGTGGAGTACAAACATTTTTTACCAGTAGTCGAAGGGATGAGAAGAGTGGTTTATGAGGCAGGTGGTACCGCAAGAAGAGCACGCGTAGAAGGGGTGGTTGTCTGTGGAAAAACAGGAACGGTTGAGAATTATCGAGGTAAATTAAAATTAAGAAACCATTCTGTTTTTATCGCATTTGCACCGATGGATAATCCTAAAATTGCCATTTCGGTATTTATTGAGAATGCTGGAGGTGGTGGAGGAACTTGGGCTGCTCCCGTCGCAAGTTTGATGATTGAACAGTATATTTATGGAAAAGTAAAGCCATCACCGAAAGAAAAACGAATTTTAGATGCGGTTTTATTGAAAAAAGAAAGATGAGAAAGAATCAAACAATCATAGGGAATTTTGATTGGCCGTTATTTATCGGTTATCTTCTCATTTTATCAATGGGAGTAGGAACGGTGTATTCTGTTGCTTTCGATCCAGAACATCCTTCTTTATTTGATTTTTCTCAGAAATATGGAAAACAAATCATGTGGATTGGGATTTCAATGTTCCTTGGAATATTAGTGTTTCTCATTGATTCTGATATTTACCGAAAATTCTCAGTTCCTATTTATCTTTTTACCATTAGTTTATTGGTGATTGTACTTTTTATGCCTGCAGTTAATGGAGCAAGAGCATGGTTGGGTATTGGTTCTATGGGAATTCAACCGGCTGAATTTGCTAAAATAGGAACAGCAATTTTGCTAGCTTATTATATCAGTACACAAAAGATAGAAAGACAAAGTAGGAAAACCATTTTAACAGCAAATGCAATCTTATTAATTCCAATGGTGTTGATTTTATTGCAACCAGATGCAGGAACCTTTGTGGTGTTTTCATCTTTCTTATTTGTTCTTTACCGAGAAGGTATTTCGTATGACCCTATAATTCTTCCCATTATTAATGCGATACCGATCAAAGCAATTCGTTTTAAGCAAACATGGATTGGTACTCACTTTATTCCCATTCTTTTTGTGGTCATATTTTTAAGCGTTGCCACTTTACTTTTGAGTAATGAATCATTTATAATAGAGTCGCTCAACCTTGAATTAGCAGGCTATTGGGCGGTGTTCTTTTTCTTATTTGGAATATCATTGTTGGGATATTTCTTTATGAGAATGGTTTTCTCCAAAAGAGATCGTAAAAGAGCATTAACAATTTCAATTATTGGTTTTGTCTTGTCTGTCTCTCTTACATCTGCGGTGAATTTAGGTTTTCAAAAACTAGCAGGACATCAGAAAGAAAGAATTGAACTTGTTTTAGGGTTAAGAGAAGATCCAAATGGAGATGATTATAACAGAAATAGAGCAATGGCTGCCGTTGGTTCTGGTGGTCTGTTTGGAAAAGGTTACCGAAACGCAACCGTTTCAAGTGTTCAAACGAATCATGTACCTGAGAGTGAAACAGATTTTATATTCTGCCCTTTTGCCGAAGAATGGGGGTTCACTGGAAGTCTAATTTTAGTGCTACTTTATTTATTTATGATTATTAGAATTGTCATCATTGCAGAACGACAAAAATCGACTTTTAACCGTGTTTATGCATATTCCGTTGCAATGATTCTTTCCTATCATTTTGCCATAAATATTGGAATGAATATTGAATTTGCACCAGTAATTGGGATTCCTTTACCATTTTTTAGTTACGGAGGTTCTTCGATGATGTCTTTTTCAATGATGCTTTTTATATTGTTAAAATTAGACAGCCAAAGGAAAGATGTACTGAATTAAATGTTTCGAAAAAAAGGAAATAGTATGGTATTTTTTCTATTCTCGTAGAGGACAACATCCCTCGCAACTCAATTATCGTTTACTGTTTTAATTATAATTAACATCTCAATTCGGACTATTCCCTCGAAAACTTTATATTTGTCTATATTAAAAGAACAATTAAAATTTTTCTTTAAGTTTACACTAATATGGCCAAAAACAAACCCACAAATACAGAAAACAAAACATTCTCCAAGAAAACCAGTCGTTTTTTGACTCTACTACTTTGGTTGGGGGCTTTTTCTCCTGTATTTGCCATTTCTTTCTTATTGTTTTCTCAACCTGAAGAGGATTTGCCATCTGTTGAAACCTTAGAAAACCCGCCTGAATTATTAGCTTCAATTGTTTTAGCTGATGACGGAAAAACAGAATTAGGCCGTTATTGGAGTGTGAATAGAACAAGCGTTGCTTACAATGAAATATCTCCTTTTGTTTTCGATGCACTTATTGCAACTGAAGACGAACGATTCATGGAACACTCAGGAATTGATTTTCGTGGAGTTGGAAGGGCAATTTTTAAAATGGGTAAAGGAGGCGGAGCTTCTACTATTTCTCAACAACTTGCGAAACTTATTTTTACTTTAGAAAAAAGACAACGACAAGCAAAAGCGAAAGCAGAAGGAAAAACCATCGAGCAAAAAAGAGGAATATGGAAACGATTGGATGAAAAAGCAATCGAAAATATCATAGCAGTTCGTTTAGAAGAAAAATATACCAAAGAGGAAATCATTACCATGTACCTCAATCAATTTGACTTTCTTTACAATGCTGTTGGTATTGACAACGCAGCAAAAGTATATTTCAATAAAAAAGCAATTGATTTATCTAAAGAGGAAGCAGCCATGTTGGTGGGAATGTGTAAAAACCCAGGATTGTATAACCCACATGCACCAAAAGTAAAAAATTATAGAAGAATCGTTGCTTCCCGAAAAGAAATTGCAGAAGAAGCCGTTACTGTTGAGCAAATGAAAGAAGCTCGGGAACAAGATAGTTTAAGAGCTATTCAACGAAGGAACCAAGTGTTGTTTCAATGGAAAAAAAGCACATTAAGCAATAATCCTGCTTTAAAAAATCAAATGTCACAGGCAGAATATGATTCTTTAACTCAAAAACCGGTTATTGTAAATTATCAAGTCGTAGATCATAAAGAAGGTCTTGCCCCATATTTCAGAGAATCTCTTCGCTCTCAGTTAAAACAATTATTTGCCGAAAAGGATGATAATGGTGAACTCATCTATAAAAAAGAAAATGGCGAAGCTTACAACCTCTACAAAGATGGCTTGAAAATATACACCACGATTAATGTAAACCTTCAACAGCATGCAGAATATGCATTAAAAAGACATCTTTCTGAAGATTTACAGAAGGAATTCGATAAAAACAATCGAAAATTACGTAATTACCCATTTTCAAACACTATTTCAAACAAAATAGCAGAAAGCTTGATGAACTCTGGGCGAAAGAATTCTGAACGCTATAAAACAATGAAATCAGCAGGGGTATCAAATAAAAAAATATTAAAAAGCTTTGAAACGAAATATCCGATGAAGATTTTTTCTTGGGATGGAGATATTGATACCTTAATGACGCCAAATGATTCTATTCGATATTACAAAGGAATTCTTCGTGCAGGTATGATGTCAATCGAACCAAGTACAGGATTTGTTAAAGCTTGGGTCGGTGGAATTGATTTTAAACACTTTGCTTTTGATCATGTGAAACAAGGTAAACGACAAGTAGGATCTACGATTAAACCATTTGTTTATGGAACAGCGCTTTCAATGGGAGTGATTAAACCGTGTACTGTTTTTGAATACGGGTCTTCCTTCTGTGTTGATGTTTATGGCGCAAATGGACAAGTTGAAAACAGATGGTGTCCAAAAGGAGAAATAAAACCAAAGAGTGGAAAAGATGTTACAGCAGCTTGGGGATTAGCTAATTCTAATAATCCAGTAACTGTC
>JAJRQQ010000058.1 GCA_024280155.1 Bacteroidota bacterium | reverse complement strand
CTCAATTTTGGAATGATTGGGTTAAGAATTAATACAAAAATGAAAGAAGGTAGAAATATTCCAACCGTAGCTGCAATTGCTCCCCAGAAGCCAAATAATTGATAACCGATAAAGGTTGCTGTAGATAAAACAGGACCTGGAGTGAATTGACCAACTGCAATCGCATCCATTAATTCTTGTCGAGTTAATAACCCCGTAGCAACCAATTCTCCATCTAAAAAAGCAAATAAAACATAACCTGAACCGTAAAGAATTGCTCCGACTTTTAAGAATATCCAAAATACTTTTAATGCACTCATTTGAGTTGCGGCCAGAGCAGTAGTTTTTACCAGTAACAAGGGAGTAAAAGCCTTTTTATTTGCTTTTAAATCTATCGTTTTTGTTCTAAAATAGAAATATATCGCACCAATTATTCCAGCTCCCAATAATGCATTGACTTCATTTACTCCAAGAAATCCAACAACGATCGTCAATGCACCTAGAATTCCTAATTCGACAGATTTTAATACTTTTTTTCCAAGTTTATAGACTGCTGCTGCGATAATAGCAATCACTGCTGGTTTTATTCCGTAAGTAAACTGTTCAACTGCCGGTAGAGTTCCGTACGTAACATATAACCAAGCTAAAAATCCAGTGATAACAACTGCCGGGAAGATAAAAGCCATTCCAGCGACAAACAAACCAGCAAAACCTGCACGTTCATGACCGCAATGCATCGTCATTTCTGTAGAGTTTGGACCTGGTATGAGATTAGTTGCACCGATTAAATCTAAGAAATGTTCAGGAGTTATCCATTTTCTTTTCTCAACGATTTCTTGTTCCATCATGGCAATATGTGCCGCAGGACCACCAAAAGCAATAAGTCCCATTTTGAAAAACACGAGTGCAATTTCTTTTAATTTGTTTCCTTTCATATCTCTTTATTTTCTATCTTTGAGAAAGTGACTGCAAAGAAAGATTTTTTCTAAAAATGATAACATTTTGCAGTGTTATGAAAAGGTTAAGAATATGAAAATAATAGATTTTAGAAGTGATACGGTAACCAAACCATCAAAAGAAATGATGGAAGCGATGTTTAATTCTCCAGTTGGTGATGATGTTTTTGCTGAAGATCCAACAGTTAATGAATTGCAGCAATTTGCAGCAGATATGTTTGGTAAAGAAGATGCGCTTTTTTGTTCTTCAGGAACGCAAACCAACCAGATTGCAATTAATGTTCACGTACAACCAGGTGGAGAAGTTATAACGAATGAGGATTCACACATTTATAAATATGAGGGTGGTGGAATTGCAAAGAATTCTGGAGCATCCGTGCGATTGATTCGTGGTAATCGAGGTCGATTGACTTTGGAAGATGTGCAACAATGGGTCAACCCAGATGATATACATTTGCCGGTTACTCAGTTGGTCAGTTTGGAGGATACATCCAATAGAGGTGGAGGTGCGATTTACGACTTTGAAGAAATTAAGAAAATCAGTCAATTCTGTAAAGAGAACAATTTGCCTTTGCACCTCGATGGGGCTCGATTGATGAATGCTATGGTTGAAAACAAAATAGATTTGAAAGAGTACGCTTCGCAATTTGATTCAATTTCGCTTTGCCTTTCAAAAGGTTTAGGAGCTCCTGTAGGGTCATTGTTGATTGGAACTAAAGATTTTATTAAGAAGTCTCGACGTGTAAGAAAAGTTTTTGGTGGAGGAATGAGACAAGCTGGTATAATTGCTGGTGGTGGACTATACGCCTTAAAAAACAACATTGAACGATTAGCAGAAGATCATTTACATGCAAAACAATTGGAGGCAACATTGAATGATTTACCTTGGGTAGATAGCGTTTTGGGTGTTGAAACAAATATCGTTGTAGTGGTTTTGAAAGATGCAAGTCAACGGGATGTGATTATTCATAAATTAGATGAAAAAGGTATAAAAATTGTTGCTTTTGGTCCAGATATGCTACGTTTTGTGACACATTTAGATATTTCTTCTTCTGATATTGATCAAACGATTGAAATTCTTAATACGATTTAATTGAATAAATTTTGGCTCATATTGCTTTCAATTTTCCTCTTTTCTTGTGAAAATAAAAAAGAGAATGTCATTGATTTTAATGATGTGATGGAAGAGTCCGAAAGATATCGAGAAGAAGATGTTGCTCCAAAAATCCTAGAGGAAAAAATAGACTCAACAATTGTTATTCGCGATTTATTTCTTCAAAATGGAATTGAAACCAAATCGCTTTCTTATATAACTGAACGAATGTTTCCTGAACGTTTTGGTGTTCGTAATTTTAAGAAATATGAATTAATTCTCTCCAATGACACGCTTCGTTATTTCAACTGGAATTATAAAGACTCCATCCAAACGATGAACGCTTTTTTTAATTGGATGGATCATTTTGGTAACAAAAGAATTTCAGTTCGAATAGGGGAGCAAAGAAGAATGCAGAAGAAACCTTTTATCATTTATGTCGGTGATACCAATCTTATTTTCATCGAAGCTATTTCAAAAATAAATGAACAAGAATGGAGGGGGTATTTTGAGAAATTAGGATACAATGATTGGCATTATTTAATCAAACAAAATAAAAATAGCAAAGCAAAATGGTATAGATTTGAAGATGGCGAAAAAATAGAAGTTGAGAATTAAAAATGTTACCTTATTCAGGAACTCCTGGAGCATCAATCAATACAGCATTGTAATAACGTTCATCGTCAGATACATTTTTAGTTATCCATGCAGGAATTTCAAAAGTTTCATCTTCTGATTCAACCTCTAATTCTGCTAAGATTAATCCAGATAAATGTCCTTCAAAAACATCAACCTCCCAATTTTTACCATGATGAGAAATAATGTAACGTTCTTTTCTTATTTGTTTGTCGGTAAATTCACTCAACATTTGTTCAGCATCAGAAACAGGGATTTCGTATTCAAATTCTGAGCGAGTAATTCCAACCGTTTTTCCTTTGATCGTTAAGAAAGCGTTCTCATTTTTTAT
>JAJRQQ010000057.1 GCA_024280155.1 Bacteroidota bacterium | reverse complement strand
TACGACCATGTCTTCAAATAATCTTAACGATTCTTCTTTGTCATGATTGAAAATTGAAATTGCAATTGGTGCTGAAATATTTGTGAATGAATTACTGTTATCAGTCCAACCATACATCCCATTTCCATCAATGTCATCATTGTTTTTAAATGTGGCTAGAAGAGATTTTGCTTTCTCAATGTATTCTTTGTTGTTTTCTAAAGGATTGTCGATTTTGATATCTTCTTTTTTACAACTTGTAAGTGCTAAACCTCCTAAGAATAAAACTCCTAAAACTAATTTTCCTGTATTTTTCATGTTAATCGTATTAAATAATGTTTTTATATAACTGTGAGACCATTCTCACTACTACACTACAAATGTCGTTACATTCAACTGCTTTATTCATGACAGAAATTGTCACATTGTTCTAAAATTTGTTAATTGTTTTTTTTTGTAGAAAATAAAGTGCATAAAAAAACCCCATCACTCGAGAGAGTTCTGGGGCCTTTTCGGAGAGGCTTTATCGTTTATGGTTTACATTTACTACCCAAATACATTGCAAACCGTTTGAACTAAACTAAACCACCTCTCCTCCTAACCACTATTCACTGTGATACAAAGATCGTAACATTGTAAGGTTTGTTCTGTGACAGAAAGTGTCGTATTCTTCTAAAATTTGTTAATTTTATCTCACTTATGAAGAAATTTGATTCACTGGGAGAAATAATTCTCGAATATCGTTTAAGAAATAACCTGTCTCAAGCTGATCTTGCTTCAGAAATGGATGTTGATGCTAGAACCATTATTCGATGGGAGAAAAATAAAACACAATTAAAAGATGAGTTAGAATTTAAACTCAGTGAAGTGACGTTCATACCGCATCAAGTTGTTCGGAACTTAAATTCAACGACTCCCATTCAGATGTATTATGATTTTGATTTAAGAAAATATGCACTTTCTCAATTATCTACAGCACTACCTGAAGCAGAATGGATTCGTGATCGAATGAATTATTTTTCGGATCATATTCGCCCACTGGAAAGTAAAAAAGATATTGAAAACATTCTTCGGTTCAATGGTTTACAAAAAGATCCCTTAAAAAATTCAAATAAAGAAGTTTTAGCGTCTGCCATTCTTAAAATACCTGCTTTAAACCTCGTTATTACAGATGAAAATGGTTTATACGCTGGACATTGTCTTTACCTTCCCCTAAGAAAGGAAAGTTATCTTAAAATAAAGAACAAAGAAATTAAAGAGTGTGATTTAACCTTGGATGATTTGGTACAATCTATATCTACAGAAGAACCCATTTATTATTGTCATAGCATTACCGCAGATTCAAACGAAAACTTTTTCTACATCATTGGAGAAGTGTTGCGTTATTATAAGAACAACTTATTGGGGCAAGATTATACTTATGCATTGCTAACTTCTCGCCACGATTCTTATGATATGAGTAAAGATTTGGGCGTAGAATTAATTTGGGAAGATATTGAATTGCAAAACAAACTGAACCTAAAAGCTCCACCACGTTTGTATGAGGGGAATTTTAATGCTTTTTTGACAGAAAATTTGATTTAACTTAATTTATCCGAAAGAATTCTCATTTCAATCACTGGAGAAATTTTTTCATAAATAATATTGTAAACGGCCTCAACGATAGGCATTTCTACTTGAAACTTATTCTTAATCTCAATCACAGATCTAGTTGCGTAATATCCTTCTGCAACCATATCCATTTCCAATTGTGCCGATTTCACAGAATAACCTTTCCCAATCATATAACCAAAAGTTCTATTTCGAGAGAATTTTGAATAGGCCGTCACCAATAAATCACCCAAATATGCAGAAGATTTCACATCTCTATGTATCGGACTCATTTCATCAATCAAATTTTCTATTTCTTGAATTGCATTTGAAATAAGCACCGCTTGGAAGTTATCTCCATACCCTAAGCCTGAACAAATTCCAGAAGCTATTGCATAGACATTCTTCAGAACAGCCGATAATTCCGTTCCAAATAAATCATCAGAGGTTTGCGTTTTAATGTAGCGACACGTTAATAAATCGCACATTTCCTCAGACACTTCTTCTTCCTGACAAGCAATTGTGAGGTAAGAAAGTCGTTCCAAGGCAACTTCTTCCGCATGACAAGGACCACAAATAATCCCGATATTATCGTAAGGCGTACCGAATGTTTTATGAATAAAACGAGCAGGGATTGCATGATATTCAGGAATAATTCCTTTTACAGCAGAAAAGACGATTTTATCTTTCATTAAATCCTTCGGAAAATTCTCGAATAATTTCACCAAAAAAGCAGAAGGTGTAGCAATGATTACAATATCAGCTGGTTCAATCATTTCCACTAAATTTGTACTGACATTGATTTTATTCAAATCAAACTCAACGGATTGCAAATAATTTGGATTATGGCGAAATTTTAAAATATGTTTTACAGCAGCATCATTTCTCATGTACCAATTCAACGAATCAACATTGTTACCTAGAATCTTAACGAGTGCTGTAGCCCAACTACCTCCACCAATTACGGCTATTTTCTTTTGTTTTTCCATATTTAACTTGCATAACAAAGATATTATTTATTCTAAAAGAATCACAATGAAAACAGGAAGAGTTTAGGGAGGAGTTTGGAGTACCCTTCTAATTAACGATAATCTTTAACAAACACGTTCCTCGAAACTCACACTCACTACTCGTAACTGTTTAATCAATTTGTAAAGAATAATAAATACCTTCGTTTGTAACAGACTAGAAATAAAACCATACTTTTGAAAGCATACATGAAATTATTTATTCTCTTCGTTTTTGTTTTAATCTCAATGACATCTATTGGGAATTGTGTTTCTGGAAATTGTATTGAAGGAACTGGAACATACATCAATGAAAACAATGAAAAATACGTCGGAGAATGGAAAAATGGCACTTCAAATGGTACCGGAATTTACACCAATAATAAAGGAGATATTTACAAAGGCGAATTTAAAAATGGTCAGTTAGAAGGGTTTGGAACGTATCATTATTCAAATGGCGATAAATATATTGGAGAGTTTAAACGTTTTTCAAAAAATGGCAATGGAAAATACTATTATGCCAACGGAAACATTTATAATGGTCACTTTGTGAATGGAAAAAAAGAAGGTTGGGGCGTTTTTCAATTTGAAAATGGTGCAAAATATTCCGGTACCTGGAAGGAAGGAAAAATGAACGGCCAGGGTAGGTTTCATTATTCAAATGGAGATATTTATGATGGCTTTTTCGTAAATGGAAAAAAAGAGGGAAAAGGAAAATTCATCTATCACAATGATGGAACATATCATGGCTATTTTAAAAATGATCTTTTCAACGGAAAAGCGACTCGAATCTACAAAAACGGCAATAAATATATCGGTGAGTATGCAAATGGCTTAAAAGAGGGAAATGGTGATTTTTACTATGCAAATGGAAGTCATTATAACGGGAGTTTTAAAAATAATCAAAAGAATGGACTTGGATTCTTCACTTGGGCTGATGAAGGAACTTATGCTGGTCGTTTCTTAAACAACAAATTTCACGGTTTTGCAACAAGAACTTATCCCAATGGAGACGTTTTCAAGGGGGAGTTCAAAAACAATCAAAAAA
This sequence comes from Bacteroidota bacterium, assembly GCA_024280155.1. Lineage (GTDB taxonomy): Bacteria > Bacteroidota > Bacteroidia > Flavobacteriales_D > Crocinitomicaceae > UBA4466. Next base: position 8,930 of record JAJRQQ010000057.1, on the reverse strand, counting down.
ATGGTCACGGGACTTTCAAAACATTAGACGGGAGTTCTTACACTGGAGAATGGAAAAATAACCTGAAAGATGGCGAAGGTGTTTGTACGTTAAAAAACTCACGGCAAGTAAAATGCCTTTGGAAAGAAGATGTTTTAATTGAGCACGAGAGGTTGTAGATTATTGATTTTTCAATAATCTACTTCAATTTCCATAATAACATTATCTTTGTTATTCAAATTTTTGAAAACAGCTATTATGGACAAGAACCAAGAACTCATCAACAAAAGAGAAGCCTCAAAGTTAGGGGGTGGAGAAAAGCGAATTGAACGTCAACATTCTCAAGGAAAATTGACAGCTAGAGAGCGTGTTTCTCAACTAATGGATGAAGGGTCTTTTCATGAAATCGGTCAGTTTGTTGAACATCGTTCGACAGCTTTTGGGTTAGATAAAAATAAAATCCCTGGAGATGGAGTTGTTACCGGTTACGGAACTGTACACGGTAGATTAGTCTACATTTTCTCACAAGATTTTACGGTTTTAGGTGGTTCACTTTCTGAAACACATGCTGCTAAAATTTGTCGAATTATGGATATGGCCATGCAGAATGGTGCGCCATTGATTGGGTTGAATGATTCAGGTGGAGCAAGAATCCAAGAAGGAGTGGTTTCTTTAGCAGGATATGCTGATATTTTCTACAGAAATACAAGAGCTTCTGGTGCGATTCCACAATTGAGTGTGATTATGGGACCTTGTGCCGGTGGAGCAGTTTATTCTCCTGCATTAACGGATTTCACAATCATGGTGGAAGATACGTCATATATGTTTGTTACTGGACCAAATGTCGTAAAAACAGTTACACACGAAGAAGTTACTTCTGAAGAATTGGGTGGAGCAAAAACACACGCTGAGAAATCGGGTGTGAATCACTTTACCGCAGGAAATGATATCGAAGCTTTGAAAAAAGTACGTGATTTAATTACGTTCATGCCTCAAAATTGCAATGAACTTGCTCCTTCTCCAACAGTTTTTGATTTTAAAGAATCTAAACTAGAAGGGATTAAAAATATTTTACCAGACAACAATCAAATGCCTTACGATATCCGTAAAGTGATTGAAGCAACAATTGACGATAACTCTTTCCGTGAGGTTCACGAAGATTTTGCAAAAAGTATTGTCGTAGGTTTCGCAAGAATTGAAGGTCGTTCAATTGGAATCGTTGCCAATCAACCGGCATCTATGGCTGGAGTTTTAGATATTGACTCTTCACGAAAAGGTGCGCGATTTGTCCGTTTTTGTGATGCATTCAATATTCCATTGTTGGTTTTTGAAGATGTTCCAGGATTTTTACCGGGTACGGATCAAGAATGGCGAGGAATTATCACAAATGGAGCAAAATTGTTGTACGCTTTTGCAGAAGCAACTGTTCCGAGAATCACCGTTATCACACGTAAAGCGTATGGTGGTGCATTCGATGTAATGAATTCTAAAAGCATTGGCTCTGATTTGAATTTTGCTTGGCCAACAGCTGAAATTGCTGTAATGGGTGCAAAAGGTGCAGCTGAAATCATTTTCAAACATGAAATTAAAGCAGCTGAAAATCCAGAAGAAAAATGGTTGGAAAAAGAACAAGAATACGCTGAAATGTTTGCAAATCCATACCGTGCAGCGGAACGTGGAATTGTAGATGAAGTAATTTTACCCGAAGAAACAAGAGCCAAAGTAATTGCAGGATTTAAAATGTTGGAGAATAAAGCAGAGACATTGCCGAAGAAAAAACACGGGAATATTCCTCTGTAATCTGTTCTAAATTCTTTAATGAATAAATCTAAAATACAGAATATACTGGGCATATTACTTTTTATGCTTACGCTCTTTTTGTGTAGTGTAAATTATACTGCTGAGAAAGACAAAAGAATTCTAAAAACGGATTTAATTGAATTATCGGATGTTAAATACGGTATTTTTAACATCGATGAATGGAAAGAGCAAATCGTTTTTATCGTCAGTAAGAAAATTGATGAACTCCGACTTTCTGATGATAGCAAAGAAAAGGCACGAGTTAAAATTGAACATTTTTTGGATAAATCCATTTCACAATTTGAGGAAGGATACAGAGAGGAAAAAGGTTTTTGGAAAAACATAGGTGCAGACTACTTTGATATTTTCGGGGAATTAAAGCATGAAATTCCAACAATTACCAATGATATTCTAAGTTTTCTTGACAAAAAAGAGAATGCAGATGCTATAAAAAAATACTTCAAAGAACAAATAGACGCTTATTCTGAAAAGACCTTTCAAGAAATTGATTATTCTAAACGAGATGCTATTCTTGCTAAATATCAAATGGAAAGTAGTAAAGAATGTCAGTTGTACCTTTCTAGTGAAATTGACCAGATTGACCAGCGATTAAACACCAATAACCTCTTAATATTCATAGTTTTTGTGCTAATCATTGGGCTTTCATTCTTCTTGAAATCATTCTCTCCAATACTCATCACAACTTTTGTAGCAACGGCCTTTCTTTTTCTGTTTATGGGAGTTTTGTTGCCCATGATAGATATTGACGCAAGAATAAGTTCCATGGAATTTCAATTGTTGGGAGAGCCCATCGTTTTTGAAAATCAGGTGCTTTATTTCAAGAGTAAAAGTATTTTAGAAATGGCAAAGATTATGTTGTTTCAAGAAAATATTCAAGTTTTATTGGTTGGAATTTTAGTACTTACTTTTAGTGTTATTTTTCCTGTTTTAAAATTGATTTCTACTTTACTTTATACCTTCAATGAGCAACTGGCGAATAATAAAGTAGTTAAATTCATTACTTTCAAAACAGGCAAATGGTCGATGGCTGATGTTATGGTAATAGCTATTTTTATGACATACATTGGTTTTGATGGCATTCTAACCAGTCAATTGCAAGAAATCAGCAATGTTTCCAAGAAAGTGAACATCATCACAACCAATCATTCTGAACTGCAAAATGGATTCTATTACTTTTTAGCTTACGTATTGTTGGGATTGTTTATTTCTATTGCTTTGAAGAAGGTGAAAAGACTCACTACTCTTTAATAATAGGTCGAATTGATAAGTTCTTCCCATAAATGTACAAAGAATAACGTCCTGCTGGAAGTTTTCTAAGCGATAAACTGTGCTTTTTCGTTGTTACCACTTTATGTCTGAGTGAATCATATAATTCTACATAATCAAACTCTCCTAGGATATTCAATTTGTTCTTCACAGGATTGGGAAAGACTTTAAATTCATTATTCTTCAATGTTTCTGTACCGACAAAAGTTTCCAATGACAAAGAATATAAACCTTGATTTCCCCCTTGTCCATTCTCTGAAGAAATATAGAGATAATCACTCGAAGCATGAACTATACCTTCTGTTTGGTAGGAATAACCGTTGGGTAATGTTAGATTATATCGATCCATATTCGTTGAAGAAAAGTTTGCACCAGAAAAACCATTTATCTGAAACAAGAAGGATGACGTAAAAGTGTAACCCACCAAGGAAATGGTATTTGAAAGCGAGTCATAATCTGCGCCTGTAACAAGACCTTGCGTTTCAAGACTGTCCACCATTGGAAGATAATATGTGCCGGGTATTTTGGACAAAGCATAAACGTATGAACGATGATTTCCCCAGTTTTTTGTAAAAATATACAGACTATCTTGAAAAGAAATCATTGCTTCTACATCATAATTCGTTGCAAATGGTGCGGCTGTGAAATCAGTTTGTTCTGCATAAGAAAACTGAATGCTATCTGCATAAACGGTATCATTTGCAGCTGTTAAATAATCATTCTTAGCAATTTTATAAATTTTCAAATCGGTTCGTGTTCCATTATTATTGCCAAAATCACCCAAGTAAATAAAAGAATCGTCTTGTGTGATATCTTCCCAATCAATATTCTGCGCATTTGCAACAAAAACACTTCTTAGAACATCACCATTCGTAGTATCAATTTCATATAATCTGGCTTCCGTTCCCGAATCGTTGTGAGTAATCATTCTTCCATTCATAAGAATAAGCCCTGAAGTTTCATTAATAGAAGCATCAAGATCCGACACCAAATTGAGCTGTTGCGCACTTATAATTTGCGTAAAGAAAAGGAAGACTATAAAAGTGCTTTTTTTCATAAGGCTTTGAAAGAGTTTAGGTCTTTTTATTGGATTTTGGGTTTATTCCTTGCTCCAACATATCCATATAGATATCCTCAACGTGTTCTCTAGCCCACTTAAATTTTCTTAAAAACTTCAGACTTACTTTCATTGTTGGGTTGTGCTTAAAGCAGAGAATGTTAACTTCATCTGCCAAGTATTTCCAACCATAATGCTCCACCAAACTTTCAAGTATTTCTACAAGCTTCACTCCATGTAAAGGGTGATCAAGTTGTTCTTGGGTAGCTTTTCTTTTGACTTTTTTAGCAGGTATTTTCTGATTGTCAGTCTGATTGTTCTCGAAGTTGTTTTCTGTATCCATTGTGGTGTTATATTTACTGAATAGTCTTTTATAAAAGTAATAAATTAAGACCCAAGCCATTCAATGTGTAAATATACTCACTTTGAGTTCTAGCTCCAAAACAGATAATCTTTTTATTTTCTACTGGGTATTTGGTTGCTGTTAATTTATATTTCTTCCAATAGTGTTCTCTTTTTTCTCATAAGATAATTAGCAACTACTTTCTCAGTGAACCCAAATTAGAACCATTCAACAACATTACATCTCAATACTAAACTATTTTGACAACAGAAGTACGAATGCTTCAGTAGAATCATTGCTCAGCTGAGCATGCCGAAGATTAATGCTAAAATAATAAACTTTTAGAACACAATTTAGAGGAGTAAGAGATGTGAATTATTTCCTTTTTAGATTAGAAAAATTATTCACCTAAATGTTAAAACCCACAACAATTAGTCTTAATCCAAAATAAATGGCTATTACAATTCGAAGATTTGATAAGGCCAAAAATAATTTAAAAACGAAATGTTTTCGTAAAATTAACTTGATCCTAAAGAATTGATAGATTACGATTAATGAAACAATATTTGTTACAAATGATAAAGTCAGATATTTTTTAGTGAATCGAGTATAACACACTTAAATTTTGAGTGAAAAAATTCAATTTTATTTGAAGATAGACTCAACATCTTAGCTACAATTTTAAACAGAACAAAAGAAAAGCCCCTTTGATGAATTTTCATCAAAGGGGCTTTTCTTTTAAAAAGTATTCATTAATCTCGAACCAATTGTAGGAAACCATGTCCTTCAATTTCGTCACCGTTAACACCTTTTGCAATGTATCGATAGAAATATGTCCCTTCTCCACTTTCCTTACCTTTTGAAGTTCCGTCCCAACCAGCAAATGGAGAGGAAATGATATCAATAGTTTGGTCATACATGATATTTCCCCAACGATTTACAATTACCCATTTTAATTCAACTGTATTTATAGTTGTAAGGTAAAAAATATCATTTAGGCCATCACCGTTTGGTGTGAGAATATTTGGAGCTACAACCGAAGGTATAGGATAAGTACAACTTCCGTCGTTCTGAACAGCATTAGGGTCATAGTTATCTGCAATTGGATCTGTACAGCCACAAGAGATGATTGTAACATTTAAATATGCTGTGTCAGCGCAATTTGGGTCTGAATAAGCTATTAATGTTACTAAGGCATCAGTGTTAAAAGTGTGAGTTTGAGAACTCAAGTCACTTACGTTGTACGCTGTTCCATCACCAAAATCCCAATGGTAATCATTTGTGTTTTCACTCGTATTTGTGAATGTAACCTCTAAAGGACCACAACCTGACAATGGGTCTCCAGCTAAATTAGCAATAGGTGGATTTTCAATATCAACATACGCACTGTCGTATACAAAACAGTAATCATCAACTATTGTAAAATAATACCAACCACCTGAAAGGTTTTGTTGAGCAGTACCGTTGGTTATGAAATTTGTACTATCATTTGGACCTGCTAAATTGAAGAAAGGTTGACTTGGTGGTATAGTGCTTGACGAATCGCCAGAATAGGCAAATGAAACCCAACCGGTCGGGTCACACGCGTTAGAAGGCCCAGTGTAAGCCGTGTCTACACGAAGTAATTGGTCGATAATCATAATAACACTATCAAGGTAAACGAATCCACAGCCATCTGTGATATCGACATTATATATAATCGTTTCTTGAATGTTGCCTGCAGCATAAAGGTCTGTATTACTTGTTGTGCTACCATTTGACCATGCAACAGAATAAGGTGCATTCGCATTTGCTAAGTTTAAAACTTCTACAGCAATTGTGTCGTATCTACATAGAGAAAATACCGTATCTACTAAATCATAAGTTAAACTAGCAGTGTTAAGATTGACGAAAATTGTATCAGAAACACACTGCAATACATTCAATGTATCATAAACATCTGCAATGAAAAAGGTGTCAGCAGTTGGCGTGTAATAAAAACTTGTACTGTCGTATATGGCATCACTATTCCAATCTACAAATGCACTATTACAAGGTCCAGCTTGAATAGAAATATCTTCTAATCCCCAGTTATCAAAATCAGAACCAGAAGAGTTAAATTGAATCCATCTAAACCGAGTACTTTGAGTCATAGCTGCTAGAGGAATTGGAACAAAAAAGTTATTCCAAACAGTATAAGGAGTAGGTCCACTTGCCACAGAACCTGATGAGGCAGGTGTGGAAGGCAATTCAAATCCACCAGGACTATAATATCTCATTGAATTCCATGTTGTTCCATTGGTTGAATATTGTAATTCAACACCTTCATCTGCTAAATCTGGCCCTTCACAGGGTGAAGCTCCACCTTGAATGGCGTATCTCATTTCAAAAACAACAAAACCACCACAACTTACATCAAATGCGGCTGTAGTTACAGTTGGTGTTGAAGTACCTGCTGTAGCAGCCCAAAAATAGTTCGACCCATTAGGTCCTGCTCCACAAGGTTGAGTATATGTAGCTGAACCTGTAGTCGACCATCCCGGAGGTAATACACCTCCATTAAAGTCAAATGATTGTCCAGACCCAACAATCGAAGCTAAAGCTGTAATTTGAATAGAATCACCCGGACAGATTGTTGTATCCGAAGGGGTAACAGTGACATTACATGTGGTTTGTGAAAAACCAAAGAATGTAATAAGAGTAAAAATTGAAGTATAGAGTAATTTCATAATTAGTTAACTTTTAGGGTAGTTAGTTGAATGTATTGAAAATCTGTTAGTGCAGTTTGGAGTGGGTTTTTAAGTAAGACAGATAATCCATTTTCACAATCTCCTGTTTTAGTACTATTTGCAGGAATGATGATTGAACTGTATTCATCTTCATTTGTGTCACACCCTACGCATCCATCAGAGTATAAAATTTCAAAGTTATAAGTAATCTGTTTCTCAGAATTTGTAGTATTTACAATTTTAAGCATACCGTATTCAAATGCTTCTTGAATATTTCCCATTTGACATTCTCCATATTTAATGTACATTTCAACACCATCAACAGATTGAATGAGTGTCCATTCTTGAGTTAAATCATTTGCTTCAATCTTATTCTGTGCGAATGTATTCATCCCCAAAAACAAGAAAAACGAAGCAAGAAGTAGTGATTTCATTTTTTTCATAAGTATGTAATTTTATTGTATTGGTTTTTTGTAAGACGCCTTTTGGTTAAGTAAGTTGCATCAGTTATTAAAATAAAGTGCTAAAATAATGGTTTTTTAATAACTGAACAAAAATGATTTGACTATTTTAGCCTTTTTGATACTAAATGATGAATAAATTTATTAGTCTACTACCCAAAGCAGAGCTACATCTGCACATCGAAGGAACCTTTGAACCTGAATTGATGTTCAAAATTGCTCAAAGAAATAATATAAAATTGGAGTTTAATTCAGTCGAAGAATTAAAAAAAGCATATCAATTTGATTGCTTACAAGACTTCTTGAATATTTATTATGCAGGCGCGAGTGTTTTAATTCATGAACAAGATTGTTATGATTTAACATGGGCTTACCTTGAGGAATGTGCCAAGCAAAATGTTCGACATACTGAAATTATGTTCGACCCACAAACGCACACCGAGAGAGGAGTGAAATTTGAAACGGTTGTCAAAGGGATCTCAAATGCTTGCCAAGATGCTAAAGATAAGTTGAATGTTTCTTCTCTACTTATTATGTCATACCTCAGACATCTTTCTGAAGAAAGTGCTTTTAAAACATTGGAAGAGTCTCTACCTTATAAACATCTGATTAAAGCTGTTGGATTAGATTCTTCTGAAATGGGGAATCCGCCTTCTAAATTTCAACGTGTTTTTGAAGCTTCTATCAAAGAAGGTTACATTCCTGTTGCACATGCTGGAGAGGAGGGGCCTGCAGAATATATCTGGGAAGCGTTGAATTTGTTGAAAATAAAACGAATTGACCACGGAAACAATTGTTTTGAAGATGATTTAATCGAAGAAATTAAAAAACGAGATATTGCACTAACGGTTTGTCCATTGTCTAATACAGCACTTCGAGTTGTGGATGATTTAAAAAACCATCCGGTATTGAAAATGATGGAAAAAGGACTGAAAGTAACCATAAATTCTGATGACCCTGCATACTTTGGTGGGCAAGTGAATGAAAACTATATTCAATTACAGAAAGCACTCAATTTAACGAAAGATCAATTGATAGAGTTTGCCGAGAATTCGTTTAAATATTCTCTGCTTGGACAAAAAGAAAAGGATGATTTTTTAAATGAACTAAACAGTTTTATTAAAACTTATCATTAATGTCCGATTAAATATTAAAGTTAAATCTTTCTTTACTTTTTTTCATCGCCAAAAAAAGTAACAAAAAGGTCTAGTGCTGTCATAAATTTAACGACCAAAATCATCCTCAATTCTAATTTAAACAAAACTCGTCGTACCTCCTCAAACAGTTGTTTAAAT
>JAJRQQ010000056.1 GCA_024280155.1 Bacteroidota bacterium | reverse complement strand
TCCTTTAATTAACTTTTCCCCCGTATAAATACAATCTACTGAACCTAATTCTTCAATAACGATATCCCAAAAGTCAACTTTATGTTTATTAAGACTTCCTCGAAGTTCTGGTCGTTTCAATTTATTAGGGATATCAGGTGTATTCGGGTTCCTTTTTTGTAAAAATAATGTCAGATTCCAGAAACAAAAATCTTTTAACATTCCACTATTTCTCTTAAAATATTCAAACCAATCTGGCTGAACGAGTATTGAATCTTCGTAAAGAGCGTAAGGTGGCAAATTAAAACTCTCTTGAGAAAGTAATCTCATTTGCCTTTTTGATTCTGTCCCTAGCCAAGGACTGAGAAATTTATGAGGTACATTAACATCAAAATGATTTAACTGTTTTCTTGTTTCTTTAGAAGTTGAGTTGAATAATCTTTCAAAAACAACTCTCTTCTTACCGTTTACATCAATAGATTCATGGTTTTTTAAAAACTCAATTGCTTGTTGAATTTTATCTTGTTTTCCAAATGATAGTTTGAAATAATTAACTGTATACCAAGCATTTGAAATCATTCGAACAAATAATTCATGTTTAGATATTTTATAGCTCTCATTATTTTCTTCTACCGCTTCAATAATTGCTAAAAACCAATAAAACTTATACGTAGCACTTGTACTATTAAAAACAGCATTTAGTTTTGCTACAGAAATATTAAGGGTATTATCTTCAGGCAATCTCATTTTCAAATCCTTTTCAAATAATACCAAACCCCAAATTCCTTCACGAATTCAGACTTTTCATGAATCACATCCCTCCTGCCTTTCACTTTAAAATGTGCTTTAAATTCAACGGTTCCGGAAATATCATCCTCTCCTCCATTTGTTGTTTCGAGAATTTCTAAATTCAACCATTTCACTGATTTCGCCCATGAAACAATCTCGTTAATTTCATTGACAGGACGAGTAGATTCGTGATGACTTTTCAACAAATAGTCTCCATCAGCTTTTGTGAAAGCCGTATACCGAGAACGCATTAATTCTTCTGCTGTTTTTGCTTTTGAAATGTCCTTATGAATCATTTCACAACAATTGGAATACTCTGCATTTAATCCACATGGACATTTCATCGGAGGAAAGAATTAACAGTCCTTATTGTATTCTTCAAAAATCTTGTCGATATCCTGTAATTTCATGTAACCATTTTTTTTGATTTTATCTTTTTCGCTAAAACCTTATTTGAAGAAACATATTTAGCCATTTTTTTAGCAAAATCATCTTTGAAGAAAGATTTTGAAACAGCCATTTGATCTCCATCTTTAAAATAAATGTGAGAAGAAGGGAATTTTCTTTCAGCGAAATCTTCATCAGATTCACCCGGTCGTCTCTTTAGTTTATTATAACTTGATGAGCGTTTATACCAAACATATTCTTTGATGCAACCAGTATTATTGACGACAAGATTACCTCTCATTTGCATTCCTGCACCTCCAGAATGTGGAATAACGTGGTATAACTTATCTGCCACTTTATATTCGATTAAATTCTGTGCTAAATATTTCTTTTTGGGACTTTTCGGATTGTTTACCTTAAAGAAAATAACTTCCATCTGCATAATGTATCGATTTCTGTACTTAATAAAGCCTTCAATCTTATTCCCTTCTTGATCAATCACGTATCCTTCATAAAGCTGACCGTATTGGTAATTGTCAGTATTCCAATCTTGCGCATTGATTGTTGAAGTAAAAATTAAAAATAACACTAAAAAAAATTGGTTGAATTTCATTGCTTTTGTTTTATTTGCTTAGAAATTCTAAGATACACTTTATTCTGTAATAAAAATGATTTAAGCAGAACAAAACTCAAATTACAATAAAATTTCCTCCCTTCTTTCTAAAAGCCATTTTATAGCTTTTCTTTCATCACTAAAAACTTTATATTTCATTTTTTTGACATTGAATTGAAGAAAGAAGTTAACCTGTAACCTTATACCTAGTGAATTTACAATCAATGCTTCGGCATATTTATACTTGATTAAATCAGGATGACTTCCTAAAAAATTTCTTATTTCTTTCGAGAAACCACCAAAATTATTTCTCAAATCATTCAAAACAACAAATGGTTGGTGATTCATTAAAATGACTAATTCTTTAATTAACACTTGAAATTCTTCCACTTTATGATCTTCGTTTCCTTTAAAATTAAAAGAAATGAGCTGTTTATCCAGCAATTCTACTTTGCAAATCCGAGAATCAAAAATCGTCTTCTTTTCCATAAGTAACAGATTATTAACTTAATAAATATACAATTTTTTTAAAAAAAATCAAAAATCATCTAATAAATCTTGTGTTTCAACCTTCTTTCCATTCTTAAGCATATTCATAATAATGGGAAAGAATTTTACAATGTATAAAATGATGAATAGTCGTATTGCTAATCCAATAATCATCCCCGCATTAAAGCCAGATTGAATTGCATCAAACACAACCAATAATGAAGAAAGAATGTAAACAGAACCACCTATAAAATAACTCCAAGCTTTCTCTCGGCTTAACATCATGGCGGTAAATCCATAAGAAAGAACAATTATAGCATCGATGATAATTACAACGGTAAGAGTAATGTTATCGATATAAGAAGGTAATGATTTTATTTCCAAAATACTACCGATTGTTCCAAGCGCAAATAAAACCCCAAAAATTTGAATTAATCCCATCAGTTCTCCTCTACCAACAATTTTGTTGTCTGGTTTGTATTCTATATCATTGACTTTAACCACAACAACCATTGGTTTTTCTTTCATCAATTGAACACTTACGTTTCTTAACTCACCACTATCGAAAACGACTCCATTCAATAATTCTTGAGGCGTAGCAATCTCTTTCATGATTTTACCTTTAAAATAAACCTTAAGATTTTTATAACCAGACTCCCAAGTCAAAAAAAGAGGGTTTTCGGTGTCGTTAATATTCGTGTATTTATATGAAAAAGATGCCATTATTTTTATTTTAAGTACCAAGTTACTTTTATATTTGTAGAATGCAAAATTTCCCCATTCAATATGATGAACCTTTATTTCGACCTCCTAGTGAAGCGCATTCTTTGATATTTCAAATAACGCTAGGTTGTTCATGGAACAAGTGCTCATTCTGTGAAATGTATACTTCTAAGAAGTTTAAAACACGTTCTCAAGATGAAATCTTTAAAGAAATTGAAGCTTTTTCTCCTTATGCCAACTCAATACAGAAGATTTTTCTGGGAGATGGTGATCCATTGGTTCTATCCAATAAACGTTTGGTTCCTATTCTTCAGAAAATCAAAGCGACTTTCCCAAAAGTTAGAAGAATTTCAACCTATGCTTCTCCAATGAATTTACTACGTAAAACAGAAAATGAATTGGTCGAATTACGAGAGAATGGATTGTCTTTATTGTACGTTGGAATTGAATCTGGGGATAACGATGTTTTAAAAGCAATCCAAAAAGGAGAAACGACACAAACGACCATTGATGGTTTGAATAAATCAAAAAAAGCAGGAATGGATAGTTCTGTCATGATTATAAATGGTGTTGGAGGGAAAGAATATACGGAACAACACGCTATTCAATCTGCAAAAGTACTCAATGCAACTCAACCAAAATTTGCTTCTACTCTCGTTTTGACTGCCCACAAAGGAATGGAACATTATAAAAACCGCTATTTAGGTAATTTTGAAGAACTAACTGATGTTGAACTATTTGAAGAGATGCGTTTGTTTTTAAACCATTTAGAATTGGAGAACACCATTTTCAGAAGTGATCATGCTTCAAATAGTCTTGTATTAAAAGGGAACTTAGGTAGAGATAAAAAAAGAATGCTCAACCAAATTGAAGAAGCGATACAAAAAGGAAGTGGAAACCGAAGTTTTATTTATCAAGGATACTAGGATGGCAAAGCAAAAAAATACGAGTAATAAAAAAAAGCATACTAAGCTCTTGAATCAGAAAAAATCTAGGAAACAGAAGGAAAAAGAATCGAACAGACTGAAGATTCGTGAAATGAATAAACTTGCAGCAGAGAATAATAAATAAAAAATCCCGCTTTTAAACGGGATTCTCTTTTAATTTAAGTTGAACAATAGCTTTTTGTTCTTTTTTGTTGTTTTAACTTCAATGCTTTTACTGTAATTTAAAATCGATTGAAGGGTTCGTTTTTCAAGTTTAAACTCTTTGATTGGAGCAGTTTCAATGTAAGTTTTTGACATAGGCAAACTGTTCTATTTGTTCATCTTTATAAACGAAATGCCTTTGTAGTTATTGTATTAATAATAAAATAAAACTTAAATTATTCTAGTACCCCCCAGAATACCTGCGAATAAACCATTCTACGGATAAAAAAAGAAGAATTAATCCACATAAATATTTCCAATCAATTAGATCATCAAAACTGGATTCTTGGTAACTTAAATTAACTATATCTTTTCTATTATCAATTTCAGTAATTAATTCATTCGTTTCTGACAAAGAATAAAATAAGGCATTCGAATTTGAAGAAATTTGGTTTAACAAGGCAAAGTTTGAATGCGTAGAAAGGGATTCTAACGACTCATCTTCAACAATGAAAACACCTTTTTTAGTGTAAGTTACATTACTGTATTTTGTTTTTGCAGACCACAAATACTTTCCTTCTTTTAGTTTACCAAGATTCAATTGATAGTTTCCTCCAATTTTTGCAAATTCATACTTAAACTCTTCATCGTTTGTATTCTTTATATTAAATTGAATGTTGGGAGTGGTGATTTTTTCGAACGAAGAATTGTAAAATTCAGCATTTACAATAATATCTTTATGGATAGAAAAACGATTGGGTAAATTAATCCTTAAAGGATCACTGTTTTTTTTCACTGTTAAATACTGAACAGTCTTTTGAATTAATTCATTGAACAAATTAACATTTTGATGACTTAAGTAATCATTCATTTTCCATTTCCATAAGCCTTCACCTATAATTACTCCATATTTATACTGATTTTTAGAACCAAAATAGATGATGGGATCTTTTTTAATAACATTTCCAATTTTTTGATGCAAAAGAACAATACCATTAGATGTTCTTATTTCTCCAAATTTAACTGTCAATGGTGGCCATTGCTTCAAAGAATAAACTAATTCTTCAGAAAGGTCGAACAATTTAAAACTTGAGTTAAATGCAGCTTGAACTTCATCTGAACGATTCCCAGAAGGAAATTTTAATCCAATTTTGAGCTCATTGATATTATTTCGTTGAGATTGAGTACCCAAAATGTATAACAAAGGAATTTTTTTGATTTTGCATCTTCGATGAAAGGGAGAATCGTTTCGTTTGGGTTTTGCACAATAATCAAGCTATATCCATCCACGTTCCCTGAGAAATCTGAAAAAAGCATCGCTTCAACTTCTGCATTCTCGTCTTTATCCAATTCATTTTTTATTGCAGCAATATCAGGATGAGGTGATTGACTCAAAAGGAGTATCTTATTTCTCGAATCGATTGTTTCGACATAAAAACGTTTTTCATTATTTTCATAAGAAGACTCCCCTTCCAATTGTTCTACTTTTACCATTAACTCAGAAAAACCAATCGAATTCGCAAGTAATGAAAACTTTACATGTATAAAATCGATATCACTATTCTGATATTCAATCAAAGACTCATCGACTTTTTTTCCATCCTGCCATAAAGAAACTTTAGCCTTTTCTTGACCAATCTTAACTCCTTCGATGTCAATTTCAATCGGAAATTCATTTTTATAGAAAGCTATTGAATTATAGGATACATTTCGAATCAATTGATCTCTTTTCACAACAGTATCTCCAATTCCAACAGTATAAATTGGGGTGAAATTTATTTTCTTAGCAGAATAAACAGGATTCATACCCTCATTAAAATTCCCATCACTAAAAAATGCTATTGCACCGATATTTTTATTGTAAAATGAATTGTATATATATTCGAAGCCATCAGCTAAATTCGATTTTCCCTCTTGGAAATTAAAATCATTTGATGAATTTACATTCTCGCCAATCAACACTGTTTCGAAATCGAATTTTTCAGGATACTTTGATCGAAGTTCTTTTTGAAAGTTCTGTATATCTTCCTGAACCTTTGTACTATCTTTATAGTTCAGCATCGAAGAAGAATTATCAATCAATGTAATAAACACTGGCTTTTCTTTTTTATCAATTTTTCTTTCTATGATAACGCCTAAAAGTAACAGTATAATTAAAAAAAGTGAAAGCCCTCTCAAACCTATTAAAAGACCTTTTGTACCACGTTTTAGCTCTTGAACCTGTTTCTGTTTAAAGTAGAATAAAAAAGAAATAGCAAAAGCAAATAGCGCAATTGGAATAAGCCAATAAATAGATATGTCTGAAAATACATTCATTCTTGCACGAAAATAATAAACTCAAGAGAACTAGGCATAAAAAAAGCCTGCATTCGTAAAAATACAGGCTTAATACTTTATTGGAATTAATTTATTCTTTAAAATTACGCATTGTGTAGTACAATCCAATTCCTAAAACAGATTTAAATTGAGTTCTAGGTCCAGTGTTTCCAAAACGATCTGTGATGTCAATATCATCATCATAAATTAACGTCCAATTTAATCCTGCAGAAAACCAGCTATTTACTTTAAAAGTAAACAACACATCTGCATTAACATCGATGTTCTGTGGATTGTTAAGATAGTTAGAAAATAATTCTAATTTTGCTTTTACATTAATATTCTTCGCTAATTCTTTTTCATATTTCATTTTAAAATAAGCACCAAATTCACCTCTAAACTTTTCACCTGCTCTTAAAATATTCCCAAAACCATCGTACTCAGCTTCTTGAACACCACACGCTCCTTGGTTTGCTAATGTGTCATCATTAACGAAAGTCAACTTAGTCGCAATTGGTGATAAAAAAGCAGAGAAATGCTTATTCGGCTCATAGTCGATACCAATTGCAAACGTTGCATAACCAGGCGCCATAAAAGTTGACGTTCTAACTGAATCATTTGGAAAAGCAAAACCATCTAGAAATTGCGTTCTGAAAGTTCCTATTATTTGGTAATACCAGTGTTCTTTAAATTCATAGCCATAGGTTGTTGAGAAGTCTATTTTATCATCTGTTTTTTGTAAATCTTTTGGAGCCCCAATACCAATGTATTGAATTCCTCCAAGTGCTAAACCTAAGTCATTTTTCCAAGAATGAGGTCCTTCTTTCCAATTTGCAGAAGCTTCAATATAACCTAATAAAGAGATGTTGTTTCGACCACCTGCATTCCAGTTCACAAAAGATGATTGAGTTCCGTTTAAACCATAAATTGCTTTTAATTTCCAATTTGAAGGCGGGATAGAGTCCGATTGTGCTAGGGTAGCTAAAGCAAATCCAACCATAATAATTGATAAAAATAATTTCATTTGTTTTTTATTTTGGGTTATTTTTTTTGCAAATATAAGTATTTGATTAAATATGGTCACATTAATAATAAAAAAACGAATTTGAAAAGATATTCCGTGTTGACATCTATTTTTTATCCTGAAAAATGATTAATTTTGAGAATTCGAAAAAAACTAAATTTTATCAAATGAATAAAGAAGTATATATCGTAGCCGCAGTTAGAACTCCAATGGGTAGTTTTGGTGGAGCATTATCAACCGTTCCAGCTACAAAACTAGGTGCAACTGCCATTTCTGGTGCTATTAAAAAAGCTGGAATATCTCCAGATGCAATTGAAGAAGTATTCATGGGAAATGTTCTTCAAGCGAACCTTGGTCAAGCGCCTGCTCGTCAAGCTGCAATTTTCGCTGGAATTACGAATGACGTACCTTGTACAACTATTAATAAAGTTTGTGCATCTGGAATGAAAGCGTTGAGTCTAGCGGCTCAATCGATTCTTTGTGGCGACAATGATGTTGTAATCGCAGGTGGAATGGAGAACATGAGTATGGTTCCTCACTACTATAATGCAAGAAACGCAACGAAATTAGGGGATGTAAAAATGATAGACGGTCTTGTGAAAGATGGTCTTACAGATGTTTACAACCGTGTCCACATGGGAGTTTGTGCTGATGATTGTGCTACAGAATATAATATTACTCGTGAAGACCAAGATAATTTTGCAATTGAATCTTATAAAAGATCTGCTGCTGCTTGGGAATCTGGAAAGTTCAACGAAGAAATCGTACCTGTTGAAGTTCCTCAAAGACGTGGAGATGCAATCATCGTTGATACAGACGAAGAATATAAAAATGTAAAATTGGAAAAAATCCCACAATTACGTGCAGTTTTCTCAAAAGAAGGTACAGTTACAGCAGCTAATGCTTCAACATTAAATGACGGTGCCTCTGCCCTTATACTTATGAGCAAAGAGAAAGTAGATGAATTAGGCGTTACTCCGATTGCTAAAATTGTAGGTTATGGTGATGCAGCTCACGAGCCAGAATGGTTCACAACTGCACCTTCAAAAGCAATTCCTGTTGCATTGAAAAAAGCAAATCTAGAAGTTTCTGATATTGATTATTGGGAATTAAATCAAGCTTTTTCTGTCGTTGGATTGGTGAACATTCAAAAATTAGGATTAAATCCGGCAAATGTTGATGTAAACGGTGGAGCTGTTTCTCTAGGACATCCTCTTGGAAATAGTGGCTCTAGAATTATCGTTACATTAATTAACGTTCTAAAACAAAACGGTGGTAAATATGGTGCTGCTGGAATTTGTAATGGTGGCGGTGGTGCTTCTGCAATGGTAATTGAGAATATTTAATTAAAATCTACATTTCATTATAAAAAAAGGGTCGATATTATCTCGGTCCTTTTTTTTATCTTAGCATTTATGAAATTCTTTTTATTCTCTATCTTCCTTTTATTTACGTTCATTTCTTATGGTCAACTCAAAGAATTGAAAAAAGCGCGAGATATTGGCAAAAAACAACTAAAATCAACAACAATATCTCATTTTTTTAAAAAGACACCATACGTTAATCCATTTATCGGAACCGGTGGTCATGGACACACATTCCCAGGAGCAACTGCACCTTTTGGAATGATGCAACTCAGTCCTGATACTCGCCCTTTTGGTTGGGATGGTTGTTCTGGTTATCATTATTCCGATTCACTTATTTATGGATTTAGTCATACACACTTAAGTGGAACAGGTGTTTCGGATTATGGAGATTTATTGATTGTGCCTCAAATTGGAAAACCAAATTTCCTTCCTGGTTATGAAAATGAGAATGGATACGGTGCGAAATTCTCTCATCATAATGAAAAAGCATCACCGGGGTATTACGAAGTAAAATTAGAGCAACCTAATGTAAATGTTCGATTAACAGTGAATAAACGAAGTGGAATTCATGAATATACATTCTTAGATGATGAAAAAAAAATCATTTTACTAGACCTAGACCATCGCGATGAATTATTGGACAGTGAATTTAATATCATTGATAAAAACACCATTTCCGGTTATCGAATTTCAAAAGCTTGGGCAAAAGAACAGCACTTTTATTTCTATTTCAAAACTGATGTTCCTTTCAAAAAAAGCATCCACTACACAAAGAATGGGAAACAAAAATTAGCATTGATTTTCGATAAGAAAGTGAAGAAAGTAATGATTAGAATCGGAATGTCTGCAGTAGATATCAATGGTGCAAAAAATAACTTGGAGAACGAAGTCAAAGACTTTAATTTTACGTATTACAAAATAAAAGTGGCTGCCTTGTGGGAAAATGAATTGAATCGAATCGTTTTTACTTCAAAGAATAAAGAAGTAATGACAAATTTCTACACAGCACTCTATCATTCTTATATTGCTCCTAATATTTTTAGTGACATTGATGGACGTTACAGAGGTCGAGATATGAAAATTCATTCTTTAGATGATAAAACTGATGAACAATACACCGTTTTTTCACTTTGGGACACTTATCGAGCAACTCACCCACTCTACACCTTAACTCAGGTCGAGCGAACAAATGCATTCATCAATACTTTTCTCCGTCAATACAAAGAAGGTGGCGATTTACCCGTATGGGAATTAGCAGCAAATGAAACGGGATGCATGATTGGCTATCATTCTGTCTCTGTGATTGCAGATGCTTACTTAAAAGGAATACGAGGTTACAATTCTCTAGATGCAATTGAAGCAATGATTGCAACTGCAAATTTTGACGAGTTTGGAAAAAAATCATTTCAAGAAGATGGCTTTATTAATTCCAGCGATGAACCTGAGTCTGTTTCTCGATCTCTCGAATATGCTTACGATGATTTTTGCATCAATCGAATGAATCAATTTATGGGTAATCCTTTTGAATTCTCTTCAAAATCACAATTTAACTTCATCAATACGTATGATCCGAACACTAAATTCATGCGCGCTAGAAAAGATGGAATGTGGTTTTCTCCATTCTCGCCTCAAGAAGTTAATTTTAATTACACCGAAGCAAACAGTTGGCAATACTCACTATATACGCCTCATGCTGTTGCTGTTCATCAACAATTAATGGGTGGGAAGAAAGAATTTGAATCGTGGTTAGACCGTTTATTTACGACTAAATTTCAAATTGAAGGTCGTGAACAAGCGGATATTACAGGATTAATCGGGCAATATGCACACGGAAACGAACCTTCTCATCACATGGGATATTTGTATAATTATACAGATGCAAATTTCAAAACCGCAGAAATAATTGATTCAATTCTATTTCATTTATACCATAATTCTCCCGATGGTCTTTCCGGTAACGAAGACTGTGGGCAAATGTCATCGTGGTATGTCTTAAGTGCAATGGGATTGTATCAAGTTGCTCCGGGAAATCCGTATTATGATTTTGGTCGACCGATTATGTCAAAAGTCATTCTCAATTTAGAAAATGGTAAAAAACAATCATTAAAGCTGTAAATAATTCAAAGAATGCAAAATACATCCAAAAAGTCGAGTGGAATGGAGAAGAATTAAAACAATCTTATATTTCGCATCAAAAATTAATGAATGGTGGAGAGTTAATCTTTTATATGGGAGAAAAAGCAAGTACGAACTATCAAAAGTACGAGCACGCTCCTACTCTTTCGGTCATTGATTCAGATTTTGTTGCGTTGCCCTTTGTCGTAAATGAAGAAAATGTTTTTAGAGATTCTATTCTTATTGAACTAAATCAAACATTAAAAAATCAAACCATTCATTATTCTATTTCTGGAAAAGAATGGGAAGAATATCAAAGCCCAATTTTAATCACAGAAAACACAACTTTGCAATTCTACGCTGAAAATAAAGGTCATAAAAGTGCAGTCTTAACACAGGTTTTTACAAAATTAAACACTGATGTGCAGTTAAAATTACAATCTTCTTATTCGAATCAATATGCAGCAGGTGGAGCAAACGCTTTAATTGATGGTGTAAAAGGCGGAACAGAGTTTAGAACAGGTCAATGGCAAGGATATAATAATCAGGATTTTGAGGCAGAATTAATTGTTAACTCTCCCCAAAACATTCAGGCAATAAACATTGGTTTTTTAGAAGATCGAAATGCTTGGATATTCTTCCCTACTTCTATCGAAATATCAATTTCGTATGATGGAGAAATTTTTGAAGATTATTCTGTTTTGAAAATCCAACCGACAGAAACGCATGAGTTCAAAGCTAAAAACCAGACTTTTACCATTGCATTGAATGCAAAAAAACAAATCAAAGCAATCAAAATAATTGCTAAAAATTATGGAAACTGTCCTGAATGGCACCTGGGAAAAGGAAATCCTACGTGGTTGTTTTTGGATGAAATTGAGTTAAAATAAAAAAGGCATTTGATTGTATTCAAATGCCTTTAAAATTAGTATCCTCTAAATTAATAATGCACTACAATTTCATGTTTTTCAATCAGTTTTCTTAAATTAATTAAAGCATATCGCATTCTCCCCAACGCAGTATTGATACTTATTCCTTCTAATTCTGCAATATCTTTAAAAGACATTTCTTTAAAAATTCTCATTTTTAGAATGTCGCGTTGCGTATCTGGTAGATGTTCGACTAAATCAACCATCTGACCTTCTAATTCGATGCGAGTCATTTCTTCTTGCACATTCTCATCTTCTTGTTTCAAAGTATGGAAAATATTATAATCATCACTGAAAGAAGAAGATTCAGAGACCATTCTAACTTTATTGTGTTTTCGAAAGAAATCAATTACTAAATTGTGTGCAATTCTCATTGCCCAAGGTAAAAACTTACCCTCTTCATTGTATTTCCCAGATTTTAAAGTGTTAACAATTTTTATGAAAGTATCTTGAAAAATATCTTGCGCTAATGCATTGTCTTTGACTTTCATGTAAACAAAACGGAAAATTCTGTCTTTATGACGCATTAATAAAATCTCAAAAGATTTTTCGTCTCCACTTAAATACTTGCTGATTAACTCACGGTCATCGATATTATTTACAGTCATAACTTACTTATTTTAGCAGTTTAATTTAATTTCAAACTTGTTTAAAGTAATGTTATATCTATAGGCTCCGTGTTTTTTTATTATTAATTATTGGGCAATATACAATAAAAATTCAAATTGACAAATTTTATTCTTTTTGCTCTTTACTGCCTCTATAACGTAAGGATATTTTAAAAGGTTGGGTAAGTTTTTAAAAAAAATGATTAATGTCCGATAAAAATACAGATTTTATCTAAATCATACCTCTAAGTCAATAAAAGCATTAAAATTTTCTTTTAAATGAAAAGCATGGTGTCTATTTTTATTCGTGAATTATTTATGAAAAGTGAAAAAGAAAGATTTTATTATTTCCTTTTTCCTTGATGAAAAAGAAAGAAATTTATGCTGAGCGTAGTCGATGTGAAAATCAAGTCGAAACAATGCTTCCACGCGCTCTGATGAAAATCAATAATTCCTACAAAAGAAGTGTTTTGTAAACACAATGACGGAGCACTTTTGTGCAATTATTGTGATTTTCATCATTCACTTCCCCACCGGCCCGCTGTTTCGACAGGCCAACGCACTTTTAGATTTCGTTTCGAATTAAAAATCATTGCAATGAATAAAAATATTTACGAAGAACTAAAAAGTAAAGAAAGATTTAACTTTAATATTTTATCGGACACTAATGAAAAAAAAAATCTTCTTTCACGAATCTTTCGCTTCCTAAATGTTCCTTACATTTCCTTTATTCTCCGATTTAATTCATTAAATTTGCCTTTCTTAAAAAGCACTTAATAAAATGATGACACTTTCTGAAATTCGCCAAGCATTTTTTGATTATTTTGAATCTAAAGGACATAAGATTGTTCCGAGTGCACCTATGGTCGTAAAGAATGATCCAACTTTGATGTTTATCAACGCTGGTATGAATCAATTTAAGGATTATTTTCTTGGTAACACAATTCCAAAAGACAGACGTGTTGCAAATTCTCAGAAATGTCTTCGTGTTTCAGGTAAACACAATGATTTAGATGAAGTTGGTGTAGATACCTATCATCATACCATGTTTGAAATGTTAGGAAACTGGTCTTTTGGTGATTATTTTAAAGAAGAAGCAATCGAATGGGCATGGGAACTTTTAACAGAGGTTTACAAAATTCCTAAAGACCGATTGTATGTTACAGTTTTTGAAGGAGACGAAGAAGATGGTGTACCTGTAGATAAAGAAAGTATTGAAATTTGGAAAAAATACATTGCTGAAGATCGAATTATTTTAGCGAATAAGAAAGATAATTTCTGGGAAATGGGAGATGTTGGACCTTGTGGACCATGTACAGAAATACACGTTGATTTACGTTCTGATGAAGATAGAAAGTCAATTGATGGTAAATCATTAGTCAATGAAGACCATCCACATGTAATTGAAATATGGAACAACGTTTTCATGCAGTTCAACCGAAAGTCTGATCGTAGTTTAGAACCACTTCCTGAAACGCATGTTGATACTGGAATGGGACTTGAACGTCTTGCAATGGCTTTACAAGGCAAGCAATCCAACTACGATACTGATTTATTCCAAACACTCATTCAACACATGGAAAAAGTATCCAATGTTGAATATGGTAAAAATGAAGAAAAAGATATAGCACTTAGGGTTATCGCTGACCACATACGAGCAATTGCATTTTCTATTGCAGACGGTCAACTTCCTTCGAACACTGGGGCAGGTTATGTGATTAGAAGAATCCTCCGTAGAGCTGTGCGTTATGGATATCAAACATTGAATTTAAAAGAACCTTTCTTGGCAGACTTGTCCAATGTGCTAGTCAAAATAATGTCTAATCCTTTTATTGAGCTAGAGAATCAGAAAGAATTGATTTACAAAGTAATAAAAGAAGAAGAAAATTCGTTTTTGAAGACTTTAGGAAACGGAATCCAACGTTTTGAAAAACATTTAAACGCAACCAAATCTGAAGTTGGTTTTGTTGATTTAGAAAAGAAGATTATTGCAGGTAAACTTGCTTTTGAATTGTTCGATACTTTTGGTTTTCCAATTGATTTGACAGATTTAATGGCAAGAGAAAAAGGTTTTACTGTCGATATGGATGGGTTCAATGCTCACATGAAAGAACAAAAAGACCGTTCTCGTGCAGCTACCGCTATTGAAACAGATGATTGGGTACAAATTTTAGAAGATAATGTTGAGGAATTTGTTGGTTACGACCTGCTATCAACACACATTAAAATTGTACGCTACAGAAAAGTCATTCAGAAGAAAAAAGAATTTTACCAAGTTGTTTTCAACCTTACTCCTTTCTATCCAGAAGGTGGTGGGCAAGTTGGTGATTCTGGTTATATCGAATCAAACAACGAGAAATACACTGTTTTCGATACAAAGAAAGAGAATAATTTGATTGTTCATTTAATGACGAAATTACCTGGAAATGTCAATGAGGCTTTTTTAGCTGTTGTTAATCAAAAGAAACGAAAAGCTTCTGAAAAAAATCATTCTGCTACTCACCTACTTCATCATGCTTTGAGAACTGTACTCGGAACACATGTTGAGCAAAAAGGTTCTTTAGTAAGTTCAGAGCATTTACGATTCGATTTCTCTCACTTCTCTAAGGTAAATGAGGAGGAAATGGAGAAAATACTTGGAATGATTAACGAAAATATTCAAGCAAATATTTCGCTGACAGAGAAAAGAAATACACCAATGGAAATTGCTCAAGAAATGGGTGCAATGGCTTTATTTGGGGAGAAATACGGCGATACGGTAAGAGTCATTCAATTTGGTGATTCTGTTGAATTATGTGGAGGAACACATGTTAAATCAACCGGAGAAATTGGTCGCTTTGTTTTATTGCATGAGCAAGCAGTTGCTGCAGGAGTTCGTAGAATTGAAGCGATTACCGGACAAAAAGCAGAAGAATATATTCAAAAGAAAATCAATCAATTAGATACTATTTCTCTTGCACTGAAGGACCCTAAAGATGTTGTTAAATCAGTCAATGATTTAATTACGAAAAACAATCAATTGCAAAAAGAAGTTGAAATTTTAAAGAAAGAAAAAGCGAAACAAATTAAAGCTTCTTTAAAAAATGAGATTTTCGAAAAGGATGGTATTTCTATATTAAGTTCAATCATTGAATTAGATGCTGGCTCAATTAAAGACATTTTATTTCAACTGAAAGGTGAAAACGATTCATTTTTCGCTGTGATAGGTGGGAAAGATGGTGAGAAATGTTCATTAAGCATCATTGCAAGTGATGATGTAGTGGATTCTAAAGAAATTCATGCAGGAAACATTATTCGTGAAGTATCTAAACATATCCAAGGCGGCGGTGGCGGACAAGCATTCTACGCTACAGCAGGAGGTAGAAATGCAGACGGTTTAAAAATAGCAATCGAAGAAGTGATGAACAAATTGTAAGAAGAAGGAATGATTTTTGTAGCTTCTAGTTCAATAAAAGACAAGCATTTATGAAAAATCTAATCCTACTATTTACATTAATTGGTTCAATTTCACTTCACGCACAAGATAAAACGGAAGATACTTTATCATTAAGTCTAGACAACTTCTCAAACATTTATGTTTTAGATTCGGGTTATCAATTACGACTGCCCTACACTTGGCATTCAGCTGATATGCGTGTGAGTTTTCTCATGATTAACAAAGGAAATGTTCTTCTGACCAGTTCCATGCGTCGTGTTGGTAAACTTATTAATCGTCAATTCTTTGGTGAAATGGATGGTTTAAAAGTGACCACAAATAGAAAGGGACAGAAAGTTATTCAATTTTATGCTCGCGCTAGAGAATTCCGAATTGGAATGGTGAGAAGTTTTGAAATAACAGTCTTATCCGATGATAAATTTTTAATCCAATATTACGATAAACTCGGAACCGAACAATTTTTCTTTCACGCTCGATTCCCGACCGAAGAAGAAGAAAAAGAAATAGAAGAATTGTTTAATAGTTTTTAAGTTTGACACTATTTATCTAGGTTACTTATAAATTAAACATTCTTTTTTTGAATGAAATATACACGCATCACGTCATAGTTCAGGTTTCTAAATTTATTTCAAGATTATCATTGAATTATCTTTAGAATAATTACTTTTATTCAACTAAACTAAATACTATGAGTGTTCGACAAAAATTTCTTTTGATTTCATTTCTAACAATCGTAGGGATTGTTGCAATTTCTTATTTCTGGTTTCCAATCATGTGGCTTTTTATACTTGTTGGACCATTATTTCTCATCGGAATTGTAGATATTTTTCAAACAAAGCACACGATACGTAAGAATTTTCCACTCATTGGAAATATTCGATATATGTTGGAGAAAATTCGGCCTGAGATTATGCAATATTTCGTTGAGACAGACACAGAAGGCCGTCCAATTAGTCGGATTTTTAGAACATTAGTTTATCAGCGTGCGAAAAACGTCAACGACACCGTTCCTTTTGGTACTCAGATGCATGTATATGCAACAGGTTACGAATGGATGAATCACTCTATGTACGCAAGTAATGAAACTCCTACAGAATTTGATCCTCGTATTACGATTGGCGGTCCTGACTGTAAGCAGCCTTATTCTGCGAGTTTACTGAATATTTCAGCAATGAGTTTTGGTTCGTTAAGTAAGAATGCCGTTATGGCAATGAATAAAGGAGCAAAATCGGGTAATTTCGCGCACAATACCGGAGAAGGAGGAATAAGTCCATACCATTTAAAATACGGAGGCGATTTAATTTGGCAAATTGGAACAGGTTATTTTGGTTGCAGAAATCATGACGGAACCTTTAATGTCGAAACATATAAAGAAAGAGCCAATTTAGAAAGTGTTAAAATGATTGAGTTGAAACTCTCTCAAGGTGCTAAACCTGGTCATGGTGGAATTCTTCCTGCGAAAAAAAACACAGAAGAAATTGCTAAAATTAGAGATGTAAAACCATTTACTGATGTTTTATCTCCTCCCTCCCATTCTGCTTTTAATTCGGCAGAAGGATTGATGCAATTTATCAAAACTCTGCGTGATAATTCAAATGGGAAACCTGTAGGATTTAAACTTTGCGTTGGAGATAAACAAGAATTTATCGACTTATGTAAAGCAATGATTTCCACAGGAATAAAACCTGATTTTATAACGGTTGATGGTGGAGAAGGTGGAACAGGTGCCGCTCCTATTGAGTTTTCAAATTCGATGGGTTCTCCAATGCGTGATGGATTAGCTTTCGTTGTGAATGCATTAAATGGTTTTGACCTTAAAAAAGATATTAAAGTAATTGCTTCAGGGAAAATAATCACTTCTTTCCATATAACACGAACACTTTCCATAGGAGCTGATTTAGTAAATAGTGCACGAGCGATGATGCTAGCAACGGGTTGTATTCAAGCTTTACAATGCAATACGAACACTTGTCCTGTTGGAGTTGCTACACAAAATAAAGAATTAATGAAAGGTCTGGATGTGGAAGACAAAGCAAAACGTGTTGCGAACTTCCATTATGAAACAATGAAAAATTTAATCGAATTAGTTCATGCTACCGGTGTTCATTCTCCGAATGACCTGAAACGAAAACACATCAACCGACGAGTGAGTTACAGTGAAGTTAAAACTTATGCTGAAATATTCCCAGAAGTTGAAATAGGGAGTCTTATGTAAAATAATACCATGAAAACTATGATATGAGATATATCATTTTATCTCCTTTAAAAAAGATGTATTTTTAACCTCAAATTTACATCCCAATGTCATTATCCAACGAAGAAAAAAACAGATACAGTCGGCACATTTTACTTAAAGAAGTAAACGAAGAAGGTCAGCTAAAATTAAAGAAATCGAAAGTTCTAGTGATTGGTGCAGGTGGTTTGGGCTCCCCTATTCTACTTTATCTTTCTGCAGCAGGTGTTGGTACAATCGGCATCATTGATTTTGATACAATTGAAGAATCGAATCTTCAACGTCAAATCCTTTTTAATTCTTCAGATGTTGGGAAGAGCAAATCGATTACTGCAAAAGAAAAACTCGAGAAAAAGAATCCTTTCATTTCAATTATAGCTTTAAATGAAAAATTAACTCGTCAAAATGCTGTTTCTATTTTTAAACAATACGACATCATCGTAGATGGTACAGACAATTTTTCTACACGCTATTTAATCAACGATGCATGTGTTTTAACAAATAAACCATTGGTTTATGGGGCAATTCATCGTTTTGAAGGACAAATAGCTGTTTTTAATTATCAAAACAGTGCAACTTATCGTTGTTTATTTCCTGAACCACCTGCTGAAGGAAATGTACAGACTTGTTCTGAAGTTGGTGTAATTGGAATTTTACCGGGAATCATTGGAAGCTTTCAAGCCAATGAAGTTTTGAAAATAATTTTAGGCATCGGTGAAAAACTATCAAATAAACTTTTCATTTTCAATGCTTTAACCATGCAGCAACTAGAGGTTAAAATAAAACGAAATTATGATTTACGTTCGATTGGTATTTCGAATGAAGAAGATTTAAAGAAATATGACTACGAAGAATTTTGTAAAATAAAACCTCAAAGAATGGGTGTCAAATCTGTGCCATATTCTAAGGTTCCAACAGATGCAATTGTTTTAGATATTAGAGATGAATGGGAAAAACCACGTATTCAACGCGAAAATTTAATCATTGCTCCAATGGATGATATAGATGAATTCATTGACCTGATTCCAAAAGACCAAACGGTATATGTCATTTGTCAAACGGGCGGGCGAAGTAAAACCATTATAGAAATGATGGAAAGAGATTATAAATTTGACAATTTAGTGAATGTTGAAGGTGGGATATTCAGTTAATCGTTTATAAAATAATCACTTGATTTCCTGTGCATACCACATCTTCGTCTGTGGTTGGAAGTATAGAACCGTCATAGATCAAGTTAGAAATAAATTGTTCACCTATTGATTGATTAAGTTTATCGTAATTGAGGACAAAAACCAATTTATTAACGTCAAATTTTTCTTCAATACACTTGAATTTAAAAAAACTTCCTGTTTCATGTTGAATGAGAGCTATAAGAACATGTTCTTCACTCCTACTTTGAATGAAATCATCGTAAATTACTTTATACTGTTCAATTAATAATGGTGAATACAGCAGTTCAGAACTATCAAATCGTTTCAAAAGTTTTGATTTACGTTTAATTTCAATTCTGTTTCTGGATTTAATAAAAAACCCACGTCCTTTGTAAATACAGTGAATATTCTCCCAATTTGTATAACCTATCTCTTCCAAAATTTCTAAATCGAAAAAGATATTTTCATAATCAATCCCCAACTTTTCACGGATTTTATGAATGATTAGAAATTCATCGAATGGTATTTTACATATCCAATAACGAATTCCTTTACCGAACATGTTTATGTTATACATTTTAAATAGATTTAACGAATAGAATTATAATTCTAAATCCTTCACATCATAACGGTGCATTCTAGTGAATCGCATAAAATCTAACAAAGGACCAGTCATAAACTTCAATAAACGCATGCTGTATTTATCATTTACTGCTTCGCCTGTAAAGATTGCAGTAAAATGTTTGATGGCATGTTGACCAATTTTTTTACCGATAAAACCATCTAAACGATCACTCCCCATTTTATAATTCGTGAACAAACGTCCGTTGTACCAAATTTCAATCATTTTTTTCCAAGAGTTCAATTCTTTGCTCCAATTCTCTTGAAAATCTTTTAAAGTCAGGGAGCCTTCCTCATCAAAAACCTTTGCCAATTCAGAAGCATATTTCATCGAGAAATAAAGTCCTGAAGAAAAAACCGGGTCTAAAAAACCAGCAGCATCACCGATTAGCGCCCAATTCTCTCCAATAATTCGGTTCGATTGCAATTGATAATTCGAATATTTTTGAATTCCCCCTATTCTTTTCACATCTTTGAAAAAGGGTTTTAATTTTGGAGCTTGTTGCAGGTAATTATCAAACTGTTCTTCCAAAGAATTGCCATATTTTGCCATTTCTTCTTTGTTAACGACTACTCCAACGGATGTTTTTCCAGGCAAAGGAATTCTCCAGCACCATCCTTTTGTAGCAAGATGCATGTGGATATCTCCATAATTTTCAGAAAACTCTCTTTCTTCGACATGCGCAAACAATGCGGTATCCATTCGTTGTCCTTTGGTCGTTGGTAGTTTCAACAAGTTGGATAAAATTCTTTTACGACCACTAGCATCTACGATAAAATCAGGTTGTTTGGTTAATAATCCTTTAGTAGCGAGTATTGTAGTCTCTGCTAAGAAAACTTTATCGTTCTCTCTATATAATTCAGCTTTAGAATCAACGACATGAACTCCTTCGTTTTTTGCTGTTTCTAATAATAATTCATCAAATTTCTTACGATTTGTATTGTAAGCATAGGTTGGTAGAGTTCCCATTCCACCACCAAACGAAGCTTCTGCCATTGTTTTTTCATCAATCCAAACACTTGCACCAGGTTTATAGACACTAAACTCTTTGACTTTATCTTCGATACCTAATTCTTGGAGAATAGGCATTAATGCAGGAATCATAGATTCTCCTACAAATATTTCGGATGGATTTTTCTCATTAAAAAGAATAACCTTATGTCCTTTTCTCACTAATAAAATAGCCAAAGTACATCCTGAAGGACCACCACCGATAATAGAGATTGTTTTAGGCATAATAAATTCTAGTCTAAAACAAAGGTAAGAAGATTCAATGATTCTTTAAAAGAAAAAAAGGTGATTATTATCAATAATTTAAGCTTTTACAGATTCTTTTCTCGGAATGAAGAATAAAAGAATGAAACCTATGATAAAAAATGCAGCTACAGACAATACAGAAAAACGAATAGAACCAAAAACTTCTTGTAGAAGTCCAAAACATAGTAACCCGAAAACCATCCCTACTTTTTCAGTAGCATCATAGAAAGAAAAATAACTTGCCGTAGAAGTCGTATTATGAGGAAGGAATTTAGAATAAGTAGATCGAGCGATTGCCTGCACTCCCCCCATAACCAAACCAACTGTAGAAGCTAATAAGTAAAATTCTGTTGGAGTTTCAACAAAATATGCACCGACACAAACGCCAATCCATATAAAAATTGAGATACCCAAAGTCTTCACATTCCCAATAAATTTAGATAAATGTGACATTAAATATGCACCTAATGCACCTAGAATTTGAATTAATAATATAGAGATAATTAAACCTGTTCCGTTATCATTTTCTGGCCAAGCAATTTCTTTATCAGCGAAATAAACTGCCATAATCATAACAGTTTGAACCCCCGTATTAAAGAAAAAGAAAGAAAACAGATACCTTTTCAATCGTTTCGTTTTACCGAATTCAACCATCACTGTTTTTAATTCTTTAAAACCTTTCCATATTTTTCCTTTTACCTTTTCTGTAACGATATCACTTTTTGGTAAACCTCGATAGGTTAACTGACTAAAAGTCAACCACCAAACACCAACTAAAATAAACGAATAAGCTGTATTAGAACCATTTTCTCCTGTAAACATGATGATTCCTAGGCAAATAATCAATAGAATCATGGATCCAAAATATCCCATCATATATCCTTTTGCCGAAACTCTATCATGATCTTTAGGTTCAGCAATTTCAGGTAAATATGCATTGTAAAAAACTAAACTGTTCCAGAAGCCTATTGACGCAAAGAAAGTAAACATGACCCCCAATTCTATCGGAACACTTTTGAACCAAAAAAGAGAAACACAGGACAAGACACCTACATAATTAAAAAATCGCATGTAACTTTTCTTATTCCCAGAAATATCTGCAATACCTGACAACATTGGAGAGAGAATAGAAACTACAAGAAAAGAAGCAGCCATTGTAAACGACATCAATGCAGTGGAAGATATAGTCACTCCAAAATAATCAACCGTTACATCAACTCCATCTGGTAAAGAATCCCAACCCTTTTCTTCTAAAAACCGAGAAGTTGTTATACTGTTATAATAAATAGGGAATATCGCGGAAGAAATAACCAAATTATAGACAGAATTTGCCCAATCATACATTACCCAACCTCTGATTACTCTTTTATTCCCTTTTTCCATAAAATTTATTCTTTTCCTGCGATGTAATCTTCTAAATAAGCGTAATATTCAGATAATTCTCCATCTAAAGTAGTTTCACTTCCTTTAGCAATCATCAAATCAACGTCATCCCCTAGAAGAGAAGGCATAACTTCTTTGATTAATTCATTTCCAAAATCTTCCGATGCATCTAATGGCAATTCACAAGGAAGATTATCTACTGCCATTACTGCAATCACACCATCTTTTTTGAAATCATCTTCAGATTCTGTTATTGTATTGTAGCCATATATCGGGTCTGCAATTTTACTAGGACGAATTGTACAGGCAACTGGCCCATCAATATCACAAGAAATATCTGCAACAACTGTCAGTCGAACATTTTCTTTTTTCAAATCTTCGCGTGTAAAAATAAAGTCCGCTTTATCGCTCCAGTAATGACAAGGAATGTACATATCTGCATGACTTAGGTATTTAGAGAACGAAGAATGATATAATTCTGGGGTTGAATAAAATTCTTTTTTCACAAAATCACCCCCATCATTTTTATCGTAATAATCTTCAACTTCAAGATGAGTATATACTGCTTGATCAAATTCATTATTCAAAAACTCTGTTGGAGAAACTTCTTTTATAGGTAATAAATCAAGAATTTCTCTTGCTCCATGACCAACTCGACCGTAGCCAGATAGAACAATCTTCGTGTTTTTAGGAAGCGTTACTTTTTTAAGTTCTTCTGCCACTTCTTTACGATCTTTGCATTTATTTGCAGCTTTTAATTCGTACAGGTTATGTTTCAAACCATAGGTTAAAAAACCATTGTAACAGCCAACTATTCCAGCATAACGACCAAAACCGATTACACGTTTACCGTACTTGTCCTTTAAGATTTCATAATCAATCAATTGAATACTTTTTTCTAAAATAGCATTCAACAAATCACTATTATAAGGCTGCTTTTTATAAGTAGGAGAAAAGAACATAAACTTTTTATTCGGAATTAAATCCTCAATATTCACCTCTTTCACTCCGATGATAATATCACAATCACTTAAATCTTCATTCAATTCAAAACCTAAAGCAGCATATTCTTCATCTTTATATGCTCGGATTGGGCTAGGTTGTACGATAATTTCAACAGCAGGGTAAAGTTGTTTTAAACGAACACAGTGTTTAGGTGTCAGTGCAACTCTTTTGTCTGGTGGAACTTTCCCCTCTCTAATGATTCCAATTTTCATAATCTATTTTTATTTCGTTAATGGTTTTTCTAACAAGTATTCATCAATAAACTCTCGAACACATGCTTCTCCCCCTTTTCTGTTTAGTTGTACCATTGAATTAGATTTCACAATTTGCATTGCATCTCTAGGACAAGCAGAAACACCGATTGATTTCATTACTTCTAAATCATTGATATCATCGCCAATCATAGCAACGTTTTCTAAATCAATGGATAATTCTTTACAAAGAATCGCTAAAGTTTCTGTTTTAGGCAACCTACTCACTGAACAATGTTGAATTCCTAACATTTCTGCTCTTTTGGTCACTGCTTCGCCTTTAAATCCAGAAGATATTATCGCAACTTGAAAATCGTTCTTTGTTAGATGAATAATAGCCATTCCGTCTTTTGTATTGAATTTTTTGAATTGATCGCCGTTTTCAGTAAAATACATGCCACCATCCGTCATCACACCATCAACATCAATCACGAGTAGCTTAATTTTTGCTAATTTCTCTTTGAGGTAATTGGTTTTAAAAACGTGATGAAACATCAATGCATTCAAATCGACATCGTATTCTTCTGCGATAACTTCCAAATCAGAAACCGTTAATTCTTCCACTGAATCAACACCAACATCTGAAAGAAATTCAAGATAATCCAATCCAAATTTATCGCAAAGACCTTTTATATTTTGTTCTAGAAACATCCTCGTTTATATCATTTTATACCCAACTGCATTTGCAACAGGTTTTAAACTTTCCAATAATGCTCTAAACTCATCGTGCGTCAATTGTTGTGATGCATCTGATTTGGCCACCTTTGGATTTCTATGCGCTTCAATTAACAACCCATCAATTCCCATTGCAACACATGCGCGAGAAAGAACAGGTACACCGTAAGCGTAACCCATAGCGTGACTTGGGTCTAACACAATCGGTAAATTAGTATGTTCTTGCAACCAAGCTACACCACATAAATCAAGTGTAAATCGTGTATTTGTTTCAAAAGTTCTCAATCCTCTTTCACAAAGAATTACATTTTCATTCCCTCCAGATAAAACAAATTCTGCTGCCTGAACAAATTCTTTCAATGTTGTACCAAATCCACGTTTAATTAAAACCGGTTTATTCGTTTTAGCACAAGCTCGAAGAATTCCTTGGTCGTACATTGCTTTCGCGCCAATTTGAATAACATCAGAATGCTCAATTACATCATGAACATGCGTTGCATCTCTCACCTCTGTAATTACATTCAGTCCATATTCTTCGCGCATTTTCTTTAGTAACATTAAACCTTCGTACCCCATACCTTGGAATGAATAAGGACTTGTTCTTGGTTTATAACACCCGCCACGTAACGTTGTTAACCCCATATCAACGATCAACTCTGCTCCTTCACGAATTTGTGCTTCTGACTCAACAGAACAAGGTCCGCCGATTAACAAAGTTGAATTATTTGTTCCACCAATAGTCACGTTACCAATTTTAACCTCTCTTTTTTCGGAACGGTATTTTTTAGACGCTAATTGAATATCATTATCAAAAACCCAAAACTCATCCACTTCACTGTGAATATCTCCAGGTACTTCTTTCATTGCTGCTCCAGAAATCAACACATGTTTTCCTTCTGAATGAATTAAAAAAGCGTTAATTGACGCTGCAATTTCTTCTGCTCTATCGTGAGCTACGTTATTTTTCAAATGTAAAATCATAATTCTCCTTTAATCAAGTTAACAAAAGTAATAATACCTTGCGCATTTCCATCTTTTCGAACGATTGGTAGATAAGTTATTGGAAATTTACTTTTTTTAATTAGTTGTAACATCTCCACAACTTTCGCATCATTTTGCAAAGTAACTGGGGTTGTGTTTATCATGTCATTTGGTAGAATCTTATTCAAATCCTCCAAATTCTTCAACATTGCTTTGCGAACATCTGCATTTGAAATCAAACCGATTAATTTTCCAGCATCATTTATCACTAAGCAAAATCCTCATTTCCCTTGCTCAATTGATTTCAAGGCAGACTCCAAGGTTAAACTCTTTTCTAAAACAACTGGAGCTTCATCGATAGGAATCATAAAATCACTCACTGTGTATTCAGATTCGACATTTCTTTTGGTTAAATTCATCAATGCATTCCCAATACTTGCTGCATTAAAGAGGTAAGAGCCAGATACAGAACTTGTCACCCCCATGTTACGAAGAATGAAAGAAACTTCTGCGTTCACTCCACCATCTACATGGATTGATTTACTCGGGTATTTGTTTCTAAATTCTCTAATTTTAGAGAAGTTAATGGTATCGAACTTCCCTCCAGATTGTCCAGGAATGGTTGCCATAATCAGAATGAAATCAAATTCTTTGTATTCTTCAAAAATTTCAACCGATGTTGGTGTAAGTACCGCAATCCCTTTCTTTCCGGTTACAGTTGAAGGAATATTCAACGGTTCTTTTAAATCTTCGTATTGAAAAGTGACATACTCCACAGGGTTTTCTTCGAGTAAGGCATAGTATTTACTCGGTTGTTCTGTGATTATGTGTAAATCAATTGGTAGGTTGCACAAAGAACGAATGATTTTTATGTCATCAAAGACAGATAGGTCGTCGTTGCAATCAACATGTAGTAAATCAACTTGATGATTTACCAAATCTTCAATAACCTCATTTAAAGATCTTTTTTTGTCGCTATATATGGAAGCTGATATTTTCATTAATTTATAATGTATTTGGGTTTAAAGTTTTCGTCACAAACAACAATCTCCAAATTCGTATGGAAGATTTTCTTTTGCAAATCATTCTTTAAATCGTTCAATAATTTTCTTTCTTTAAAAGTTAACTTTTCCTCTTTGAAAAGTTCATTCTCAATTAAAAGTAATTGGTTTTTGTTTTCGCCTAGAATAATTTTTAAATCTTGTTTTTTTCCAGTCAAAAAACCATTCTCTTTCCAGTAAATCGCTATTTCTTCTGCAATCTTTTCATTCTCTGGCAAGTCAAAATAAACAGACAACTGATCTCCTACAACTCTATTTCCTTGTTCTGACGAACACGAAATAAGAAAAACAAGCAATAAGAAGGTGGAAACGATTCTCAATTCTTTCAATTTGTCGCTAAGATAATCAAATTACTTTTATATTTACCATACAATTCTACGACATGCAAAAAGAAATTAAAAACGGACGCTTCACAGGGGCAAATGATAAGCTAAGCTTATTCGATTTAGTAATTCCAAATAATTGGAACAATGTTTTAATCATCTTCATTCATGGATTTATGGGATATAAAGATTGGGGTGCTTGGAACCTTGTTTCTGACTATTTCACATCACATAATTACGCCTTTTTAAAGTACAACGTTTCGCACAACGGAGGAACAATTGACAATCCGATTGATTTTGATGATTTAGTTTCATTTTCAAAGAATAATTACCTAAAAGAAGTTCAAGATTTCGAGGCAATTCTACACTATATAGAAAATGAATTTGAGGAAATGCCAGAAATTTATGTTATCGGTCATTCACGTGGAGGTGGAATTGCGCTGCTTCAATCCGATAACAAAAGCGTACATAAAATAGTCACTTGGGCGGCCATTTCCAGAATAGATACACGATTTCCAAAAGGAGAACAGTTGGAAGAATGGAAAAAGAAAGGTGTTTATTATAGAAAGAATGGACGACCGAATCAAGAAATGCCCCATCTTTATTCTCAGTATGAAAACTTCATACAAAACAAAGACCGATTGGATATTCCAAAATATTGTAAAAACACCACTACTCCAACCTTGGTCATTCACGGAGACAACGACAGTTCTGTTTCAATTCAGGAAGGAAAAGAGATAGCAGAATGGTTAAGTACAGATTTAGTTGTGATTAAAGACACTCAACACACATTTGATTCAAAACAGCCTTGGGAATCTGAAAAGCTTCCAGAAAAATTACAAGAAGTTTGTGAGAAAACACTCGTGTTTTTTGAAGAGTGATTTTGAGTGATTCTTGAGTATTTCACCCTTCGCCCTTCGACGAGCTCAGGGCTCAGGGATCAGGTTGAAGTTTTTTATTTATGCTAAAAATCGTTGTTTTTCTTCGTTGAATGGGGTCATACAAAAGTCTTTTGAAAATTTCGTTCTACGTTTTGCTATGAAATCATACACTTTATCCCTAAAGCAAACTGGAATAATTACTGAAACTTTCATCAATGAATACGGAAAAGAAAGGTATTTTGACAATTGTATAGCTGCTTTTGACTTTGAATACAGTTGAAAATCATCATAAAAATAGAAGGTTGATAGATTAATCTCGTATTCTCCGAAAAATTCTCTAGAAAACTCAGATTGCAAAGCCGAGAAGTAAATATTTTGATTATTGTTATGCTTCAAAACCTGCTGAACCGTTTTATTACAGAAAGGACAACCCCCATCATAAAAAATAATTTTTCTTTTTTCCACTTTTTCCACGGTATAAATGTATGAAAACCAAAGTAATTAACCATTTAGTATGGATAACATTTGTTTTTATTCTTTTTTATATAGTTTTTAATCACTAAATTTAACCATTAATTAATTTAATTACTAAAAACAAATTATTATGAAAAAAGGATTATTTTTAGTTGCAACAACATTATTGTTAGCAACAGGAGCATCTGCTCAATTGACTTTAGGGTTTAAAGCTGGATTAGCTTTACCGTCTTCTTCTTCAACACTTGGTACAAGTACTGATGGTGTTACTACAACAACTAACTATGGGACACTTGGGAAAGGGATTCCTGTATCATTAGAAGCTGCATACTTTTTTAATGAAAACATTGGTATTCAATTGGACGCAACTTACCTTATTGGTCTTGATGTTACAATGGGAGAAGATACACAAGCAGGTAGTATTTATGATCTCTATGCAAGAACTATGCAGTTAAGATTGTCTCCACAACTAGTTGTTAAAACTGATATGGGAATATACATGCGTGCTGGTGTTGTTATGCCAATAATGGGAAAAACTACAGTTTATGAATATGACCAAACAGGTTTTGTTGGACAAGAATTATACACTGAAGTAGAAATGAAAGGTAAATTTTCTTTAGGTTTTATTGGGGCTGTAGGTTACCAATTTGAACTGTCTGATAAATTATCAATTTTCGGAGAAATTGAATATGTTGGATTAAGCATTAAACGTAAATCAGCAGAACTTACCGTTTTTGATATTAACGGAACAGACCAATTGGCAAATTACACAACTCTAACAGGAGACCCTCTCACTGTAGATTATGAAGATGACACAACACCTGGAGATATTAATGCACAAGGAACTAAATCTCCTTACCATTCTTTAGGATTTAACATTGGTGTACGTTTTACAATCGGTGGATAATCTAATTTAGATTTTAATTTAAATGCCTGTTACTTTTAGTAGCAGGCATTTTTTTTGCGATATTTGCACCATGAATAACAAAGAACATTGGGAAAAAGTTTACGATACGAAACAACCCAACGAAGTAAGTTGGACCCAAGCAGTTCCACACGCATCAATAGCGTTAATTAAAAATTCACACCTTCCAAAAGATGCTGCAATCATCGACATAGGTGGTGGAGACAGTCATTTAGTAGACTATCTTCTAAAAGAAGGTTTTACTGATATTAGCGTATTGGACATTTCTTCAAAAGCAATTGAACGTGCACAAAAAAGATTAGGAGATAAAGCCAATAAAGTAACGTGGATTGTTTCTGACATTCTAGATTTTGTTCCTACTAAAAAGTACGATTGTTGGCACGACAGAGCAGCATTTCATTTTTTAACGAAAGAGGATGATATTGAATACTACAAAGATTTAGTGGCGGTTTCAGTATTGAAAACATTGATTATTGGGACTTTTTCTGATCATGGCCCTAAAAAATGTAGTGGTTTGGAAGTTTCTCAATACAATCCTGAAAGTTTATACCAAGTATTTGGCAATTGTTTCAATTTGGAAGAAAGTATCATTGAAGATCACGAAACTCCATTCAATACTTTACAAAATTTTGTTTTCTGTAGAATGCAGAAGAATTAAAATATTAACTTTGTTACATCACTTATAAAAATAGAAAAATGAAAAATATAGCTGTTATTGGAGCAGGAACAATGGGAAATGGAATTGCGCATACTTTTGCTCAATTTGGATACAAAGTTTCTTTGATTGATATCGCACAAGCATCTTTAGATAGAGGGATTGCAACCATTACTAAGAATCTAGATAGACAAGTTGCTAAAGAAAAAATTTCTGAAGCGGATAAAAATGCAACTTTAGCAAATATTACCACTTATACAGATACGAAAGAAGGTGTTGCAGGTGTTGATTTGGTTGTTGAAGCTGCAACTGAAAATATAGATTTAAAATTAAAGATTTTCAGAAATTTAGATGAAGTAACAGAAGATCACGTTATTTTAGCGACGAATACATCTTCAATTTCAATTACAAAAATTGCAGCCGTTACTTCTCGACCAGATAAGGTAATTGGAATGCACTTCATGAACCCTGTTCCAATCATGAAATTGATTGAAATTATCCGTGGGTACTCTACTTCTGACGAAGTAACAAACTTAATCATGGAAACTTCTAAGAAATTAAACAAAGTTCCTGTAGAAGTGAATGATTATCCTGGATTTGTTGCCAACAGAATCTTAATGCCAATGATTAACGAAGCAATTATCACTCTAAACGAAGGAGTTGCTGGAGTTGAAGAAATTGACACAGTTATGAAACTAGGAATGGCTCATCCAATGGGACCACTTCAGTTAGCTGATTTTATTGGATTAGACGTTTGTTTGGCAATTATGAATGTTCTTTACGAAGGTTTAGGAAATCCAAAATACGCACCTTGTCCTTTATTGGTGAATATGGTAACGGCAGGTAAACTTGGAATTAAATCGAAAGAAGGATTCTATTCTTGGGGTCATGGTACGAAAGAATTGATTGTCGCTGATAATTTTAAGAAATGATTATAAAAAAATAGTACGGGTAGGTCGCGACTTGCCCGTACTATTTTTTTATTTTTTATCGAAACTTCGGGAATTTAGAAAAATCTCTCTTTCTTTTTTCCAAGAATGCGTTTCTTCCCTCCTCTGCTTCATCAGTCATGTATGCCAAACGAGTTGCTTCTCCTGCAAAAACTTGCTGACCAACTAAACCATCATCGATTAAGTTAAATGAGAATTTTAACATTTTTATTGCCGTAGGACTTTTTGTTAATATTTCTTGCCCCCAATCAAAAGCAGTCTGTTCAAGTTCCGCATGAGGTACAACTTTATTAATCATCCCCATTTCGTATGCCTCTTGAGCAGAATAATCAAAACCTAAGAAAAATATTTCGCGTGCTCTTTTCTGCCCAACTTGTCTTGCAAGATATGCAGAGCCAAATCCACCATCAAAACTTGCTACATCAGCATCCGTTTGTTTAAAAATAGCATGTTCTTTAGATGCTAAAGTTAAATCACACACCACATGCAAAGAATGTCCACCACCAACAGCCCAACCAGGAACCACTGCGATAACTACTTTATTCATAAATCGAATTCTTCGTTGTACATCTAGGATATTGAAACGATTCACACCATCTCCACCACGGTAACCACGCTTATCACGTACACGTTGATCTCCACCAGAGCAAAATGACCAAACACCATCTTTTTCAGATGGTCCTTCTGCAGAAAGTAAAATCACTCCAATTTCTTGGTCGTAATGTGCCATTGTTAATGCTTCGTCCAATTCATCTACTGTTTCAGGTCGAAAAGCATTTCTCACTTCTGGGCGATTGAAAGCAATTCTTGCTACTCCATCACATTTTTTAAAGGTTATATCTTTATATTCTTTGACTGTTTTCCAATTGATTGAACTCATAAATTATTATTTTCTTAAAATTTTTCTTGCTATATTTTTCAAGTATTCTAAAATACTAATCTTATACAATTTCTTCCCAGATTTAATGTAATTTTCTATAAAATGATGTAAAACCTCAACGTCGAATAGTAAAATGGTAGAATTTCCAA
This sequence comes from Bacteroidota bacterium, assembly GCA_024280155.1. Lineage (GTDB taxonomy): Bacteria > Bacteroidota > Bacteroidia > Flavobacteriales_D > Crocinitomicaceae > UBA4466. Next base: position 11,722 of record JAJRQQ010000056.1, on the reverse strand, counting down.
TTTTTAATTCTTTTACAATTCCACTGAGTATTGCATCTTCCTGAAAATTATCTAAATCCGTCAGAACCCATGATTTTTTTGTGTAAAAGAGACAATTCCTGTCTATTTCCTCCCCATCTTTCTTGACTTTCATTTTCCAGTGAAAAGGTTTTCTATAATTTACATTTAATTTTTCTTCGACATAATGCACGAAAGTTAGACTGTCTTGAAAATCAACATCAATGCAAATCATTTTTGCTTTATTCTTATCCAAGAAATCAAAAATACTCCCCTTTCCTAAAGTACTCTCACTATTTATTTTTGATATATCAGCAGAATTTCTTCCCCATGCAAAAACAGAATGTAATGGATCGAGTGAACGAACAAAGTCTTTTCTTTTCATTACACGGTTAGACAATGCTCCTGTTGACGGTTTGCTTTTTTCATAGTCAAATGCATCTCCATTCTTTAAATAATCAGTATAAGCAGGGATAATTAAACTACCGTTAATCACTGTATTCTGAAAACACTCTATAAAATATGATGCATCAAAAGAAAAACCATTAGCACGAGAATCAAGCGCCATTTTTTTAACGTCAGAAGCAATAAATAATATGTCATTAGGAGACAGTCCTAGCTGCTTTGGAATGGAATAATAGAGATTGTTTTCTTCCATAGCTATTGAGAAACAAAAGTATAACTAATCCATCCCAATTGACTTTTCTGTGATGAATACTTAAAACGAGACATTTTCGCGTATTTAATTGCTTCTTCAATCATACAAGAATTTGCAGAGCTACTTTTAGAAGCATCATAAGTTGCAGAAGTAACATTTCCATTTTGATTTACTTTAATCAAAACTACAACTCTTCCAGAAGAACCATATCCACATGTATAACCAGGGTTTCGGATAAACCAATTATTATTTTGGTGAGGCTCTCGCAAATCCCATTCTACCATTACATTGCCTGAATACTTTTTACTACCATTAGAATTCTCACTCTTTTGAGGCTGGTTATTGGATTTATTCTCTAACTCAGCTCTTTTTTGCTCCATTTCTGCACGAATTTCAGCTCTGGTTTTCTCTCCTCCAGCTTCTTCATACATTTCTTGCTCCATTCGCTTTACTTGTTCATCGATAGATTCATCAGAAATATTATGGAAATATTCTTCAGATGAAGATTCTCTTGAGTCATTCACATCTCGTGACATATTCTTAATGTCTTGAGGTACATCTGAAGAAAGAATATTCTCGGGTTTTAGTTGAATTTCTTCTTCAGGAATTTCAATGTAAGAGCCATTGTAAAAAGGTTCATAACGAATGGCATAAGAAACAGAAGTGAGCTGCAAATACATAAAAATAATGATGTAAATGAGCAAAGAAGCAAGGATACCAAACTTATATTTTTCTAATATGTCAAAAAAGTTATTCAAGTACCGGTTGATGTTTAATAATTCTGTTACTGATTAAATCGTAATAGATTACGCCATTCTCATTAGTTAAAGATACAAATTCTTCGTTAAAAAGTTCAATGGATGAAAATTCTAATCCAGTTACAAGCATATTATCAATGTAGAGACCATATTTTATTCCATCAAAAACACTGAACGCATTATCAGCAACATGTGCTATTGATTTATATTTTATCGGGATAATTAGTTTACCATCAACCCCTATCACTCCAAGCGAATCTTCATAATTAACGATAGCATATTTTTCTTTAATCAATTCTACACGGTCAAATTTTGATTCCACAATGACTTTATTCGATAATGAAAGAATCCCCCAGAAACCATCTTCTTCAAAAGGAATGAACTTAGTGCCAAGAGCAAGGTTCTCATATTCAATATCTGTAATAATATCGCCTTGAAGATTTATCCTTCCATATTCTCCTCCTCGATTGACAATTGCGGTTCCATTCACAAACTCTCCTTTTACTCGAACATTTGGAAAGGTTGAAAAATATTGATTGAATTCATTCTTACCATTTTCATTCAAATACAATAAGGTATCATTCTTAGAAGCAATCGAAAAACCATCTTTAAATTCTCCGATATAATCATATTTCGCAATAGTAATTGTATCATTTAAAAGAGAAATCATCCCCCATTTACTCCCTTCACTATAACTTAAAATAGAATCATTGAGCCATTTTAATTTATTATGAATTGGAGAAATAACATATTCACCGGATAAATTAATTACACCATAACCTTCTTCATTCTCAACTATTGCAAAATCATTCATGAAATCAGTTGCATCAATATACGAAGAATCTATTTTTCGTCGACCATTGTAATCAGTATAGAAATATTTATCATTTTTTGAGAGATAGACCAGTCCATTTTTTAGATTTCCAATATCATCCAGTTCACAAGGCAGTAAAACACGACCATTTCTATCGACCAATCCTAACACTTCATCTTTCTCCACAACAAAACGACCTTTAGACAAGTATGAAATTACATCAAAATCTGCATTTAATATCAAATCCCCATTTCGATTGATGATTCCGAGTTTTTCATTTTTTCCAAACAGAAACAACCCATCAAAACTTTCACTTAAATATTCATATCTTGGTAAAAGAATTGTTTCTCCTGAAGTATTCATCAACCCTGCACTTTCTTCTTCGAAAAACGGCAATAAAATAGAATCATACCACATTATATCTTTTTCTACGTCTAATTTATTCAAAGCAGTAGGATAAAGTTGTAAAAACTCTAGCATTCTTTCTTTCGAGTAATCAAATAGGTAAACTTGATAAAATTCTTGCCATCCCTTAAGAATTAATTTGTTTCCTGAATAATCCGTAATAAATTCCCGATATGAATCTTCTGTATTGGGTTCTGTTACAAATAAATAAATCATGCTATCTGCTTCATATCTCAAAGGGCTGTTAGGAAATTTAGCTACAAATTCTTTGTAAGATTCTAACGAACCATCTCCAGTAAGTTCAAGAAACTGAGCGTGAAAATAATTTTGCTTTGCAATTTCGAAGAACTCACTCTCAGGATAAGTTTCCATGTAATTTTTATAGGATTCAGATGTGTTAACTGCCACTGCCTCATGAAAAGCTAAAGAATCTCTAGAATAAAGTGCTTTACTATACTCATCTGCCCAAGGGTGCATTGTTATAAAACGGGTGTATTCTTTTACCGTTTTTTTATTTTTTGCAATAACGTAGAACTGAGCACTGACAATCTGCTTCAAAGAATCAATACCGTTTTGAGTCCAACCGTAATGCGCCCATTTTTCTTTTTTTCTTTGCTTACTTAAATTCCAAGTAGAATCTGAAATCAAAATATAACGATAAGCAGAATCTATATCGTAGAAAGGATTGTCGTTTCGAGAATAGATAGTCGCTAATCCATAACCAGAAGGTGAAGGGTTGTATTTTAAAGATTTTGAGAATAGCTTTTTCGCTTTGAAATAATCTTTGATTTCAAGTGCCTCAAAACCATTTTTCACTCGAGAAGAAAAAGCAAAATTTGAGAGTGACAAATTTGCTAGCAAGAGCATTAAAATTATTAGATTTCTTTTCACGCGTATAAAGATAATTCTTGTTTTTTGGGAGGACAAATATTAAGCCATAAAACTTCGTGTTTATAATTCTCTCATTGATTTTCCAAAAACTTTAGAGATGACTATAAATTAAAAAAGACCGTCTCATAATGAAACGGTCTAATATATTTCTTTCGAAAAGATTACTTCTTACGTTTACCGTAACGCGTATTAAACTTATCAATACGTCCTGCCGTATCAACAAATTGTGAAATACCTGTAAAGAATGGGTGTGATTTGTGAGAAACATCTAATTTAATTAGAGGGTACTCATTTCCATCTTCCCACTTAATTGTTTCAGATGTGTTTGCACAAGATGGGCAAACAAATGCATAATCGTTAGTCATATCTTTAAAAACAACTAATCTGTAATCTTCAGGGTGTATATCTTTTCTCATTACTGTTCAAATAAATTTCTTAATTCTCCTAAATTAGGAGTGCAAAGATAATTAATTATTTTAATAATCAACACAACTTTTATTCAATTTTATCTAAAAAAAACATTTTTTGGATAGTTTTTGTCTTTCAAGCATTGATTTGAAATATTTTATGTAAAAATACGTTATTTTTGTGCAACAATGAAACTTATGCATAAATTCTATAAATACATCTATATCTCCTTTCTTCTTCTGTCGATGATTTCGATAAATAGCTGTAAAAAACCACTTTCTTTTTCTACTGAAAACCTTTCTTTCAGTCAAGATACTGTCATTTTTGACACTGTTTTCACAACGATTGGCTCGGTGACTAAGAAATTTAAAATTTATAACAATTCTAATAAAACCGTTAAAATTGAGGGCATGGAATTAATGGGTGGTGCCTCCTCCTCTTTCAGAATAAACATTGACGGCGCTTCAGGAACTCAGTTTGCGCCAGTAGAACTTGAAGGCAAAGACAGTTTGTTTGTTTTTGTTGAAGTAACACTAGATCCAAACAACGCTGCTAATCCGATGGTTATTGAAGACAGAATTCGCTTTAGAACCAATGGAAAAGATCAATTTGTTGAATTGGTGGCTTGGGGACAGGATGCCTATTTTCATTATTCCTATATTTCGCAAGGAATTTTCGATTTAAATGAAGGTGTATGGCCAAACGATAAACCTCATGTTATTTACGGAGCAGCCATTGTTGATTCTGCGAAAGCATTAATTATACCAGCAGGAACGGAAATTTATTTACACAAAAATGCCTTACTCTATGTCTACAAAGGCTCACTCGATATTCAAGGAACACTTGGAAATGAAGTTACTTTTCAAGGCGATCGTTTAGAGGCTTTTTACGATGATGTAGCTGGACAATATTATGGTATCTATTTCAGCAAAGCATTGCCGAGTTCGATTGATTATGCGATTATTAAAAATGGTACTTCAGGCATTCATTTATACGGAGAAGCCCCAAGTAACACAAGTTATACGCTCCAAGTATCGAATACAATCATTCAGAACAATGCATCTTACGGACTTTTCATCTTTTCTGGAGCAAAAGTAAAAGCAGAGAATTGTATTATTGCGAAGAATGGAATTCATTCGTTACTCGTTCTTGAAGGTGGAGATTTTAATTTTAATAATTGTCATCTACTCGGATACGGAACAGGAGGTAATTCTGCAGCAGCTGTTGGAATTAGCAATTATTATTCGAATCAACAAACTCAAACAACGACGATTGCTTCAATAAACGAAGGAACGATTACAAATTCAATCATCTATGGGAATGTAGATCATGAAATTGCCATCGATACGATTTCAGATGTTGCAATTACCTTGAATTTTGATTTTCAATACAATTTAATTAAAAGCGAAACCATATTCTCCTCTCCTATCTTCAACCCTACGAATAACATTTGGAATTCTGAACCACTTTTTATTGATGTAAACTCTTACGATTTTCATTACTCATCAACATCTCCTATGATTGATTCAGCTGGCCCAATGAGTACTCCTTCTGATATCGAAGGGAATGGTAGAGCAATTCCAGACATTGGTGCTTACGCATACTGATTGATTCAAAATTAAAATATTATATACCTAAAAAAAAGTAGGGGCAACTCGCGAGTTGCCCCTACTTTTTTCGTGGTTGCCCGTACTTTTTTTCTTTTTTCTACTATTTAGTAAAAAGCATTTCTCTTAATTTTGGCAATGGCCACATTTCATCGTCCACTTGAAGTTCAAGTTTATCTGCATGATATCTGATTTCGTCAAAATAAGATTTTACTTTATCACAATATGCAAAAGCTTTTTCTCTATTATCTTCGATAAGATTGGCTTCTTTACGAGCATCTACCATATCGTTTACAAGATCATTCAATTCATTAATATGTCTAGAAATAGAACGGATAATAAGCAATTGTGTCTTGGCCATTTTCTTCCCTTCTTTTTCTCCAAGAACTTCGATTAAACCTTTCACGTTTTTAATCACTTTATTTTGATACTCGATCGTTGCAGGAATGATATGATTTTTAGCTAAATCCCCCATGATACGAGCTTCAATTTGAATTTTCATTACGTAATTCTCTAATTCAATCTCGTGACGAGCTTCCAATTCAACAGGTGTTAAAATCCCCATTTCAGAAAACAAATCTTTTGTTTCTTTTTTCGCCCAAACATCTAGAGCTCTAGGAGTATCTTTCAAATTAGACAGCCCTCTTTTTGTAGCCTCTTTCACCCACTCATCTCCGTATCCATTTCCTTCAAAACGGATTTTTTTAGATGAAGTAATCAATGATTGAAGTTCTTTCAGAATTGCCTCATCTTTTTTATTTCCTTTTTCAATTCTTGCATCAACAGCATTTTTGAATTTAATCAATTGATTCGCAACAATTGTATTCAAGACCATCATCGGATGACCACAATTTGCAGTAGAACGAACCGCTCTGAATTCGAACTTATTACCAGTAAATGCGAAAGGAGAAGTTCTATTTCTATCCGTATTGTCTAACAATAACTCTGGAATCTTTCCGATATCTAATTTCAATTCTGTTTTAGACTCCGGCGTCATTTTACCATGCTTAATGTTCTCTTCCAATTTATCAAGCATTTCAGTTAACTGAGAACCGATAAATACAGAAATAATCGCTGGAGGGGCTTCATTCGCACCTAAACGATGATCATTTCCTGCAGATGCAATAGAAGCTCTAAGGATATCAGCATTATCATGTATCGCTACAATTGTATTGACTAAGAATGTTAAAAATTGAAGATTTGATTTCGGATTCTTTCCTGGTTGTAATAAATTCACACCAGTATCTGTACTTAAACTCCAATTGTTGTGTTTTCCAGAACCATTTAATCCGGCGAAAGGTTTTTCATGCAACAGAACTCTGAAATTATGCTTTCTTGCCACTTTTTCCATCACATCCATTAACAATAGATTGTGGTCATTTGCAATATTCACTTCTTCAAACATCGGAGCACACTCAAATTGATTTGGTGCAACCTCATTGTGACGAGTAGTCACTGGTATCCCTAACAAATGAGATTCAAATTCGAATTCACGCATAAAAGCAGTTGCTCTTTCTGGAATTGACCCAAAATAATGATCATCCAATTGTTGTCCTTTCGCTGGGGCATGTCCAAAAACTGCTCTACCCGTCATCATAATATCAGGACGAGCATTGAATAAAGCAGAATCAACTAAGAAATATTCTTGCTCCCAACCCAATGTCGTTCCTACTTTTTTTATGTTTTTATCAAAATATTGACAAACATCTAAAGCAGCATTCTCTACTTTGTGTAAAGCTTTTAATAAAGGCATTTTATGATCTAAAGCTTCACCAGTATAAGCGATAAAAATCGTTGGGATACACAAAGTTTTTCCAATCACAAAAGCTGGAGAAGAAGGATCCCAAGCTGTATAACCTCTTGCCTCAAAAGTATTACGTATTCCCCCATTTGGAAAAGAAGAAGCATCTGGTTCTTGCTGAACCAAAACATCACCTTCAAAACGTTCAATAGCCTCTCCTGGTCCGATTGGTTTAAAGAAGCCATCATGCTTTTCGGCAGTTGTCCCTGTTAAAGGTTGAAACCAATGCGTATAATGAGTAGCACCTTTTGTAATTGCCCAATCTTTCATAGAAGTTGCAACTTGATCAGCAATATCACGACTTACTTGCGTTCCATTTTCTATTGCTGATTTTACACTTTTGTATGCTTTTTCAGAAAGATATTCTCGCATAATACGAATGTGAAACGTATTTCTCCCAAAATAATCAGAAACTCTTTCGTTCGTTTCCTCCATGTGTTTTGGTTTTCTATGTAAAACATCATCTAATGCATTCAGTCTTAATTGTGCCATTTTATTGAATTTTATAAAAGTTTTGACAAATGTAGTTTATTTTTAGGGGGTACAAGCATGAAAAAAGTATTTTTTTTATCACGCCCCCCCTGTTAAAAACATAAAAACTATAAAAAAAAGCATTTCATCCACAACCCACTAAAAGTATTTCAAAAAAAAATCACCTGCTTTCACAAGTGATTTTAAGTTTTAAATATTGAACTACTTCTTTTGTAGCAGCCCATTTACGAACTTCTGTTCTGAACCAATCATCAGCAGCATCTGTCCATTTGTAGTTGTCTCTTAAATACTTTACAGTATCTTTCTCGATGTCTGTATAAGACGCACCGTCTTTTACAGCTTCAAATATTTTTTCAGCATCTGCCATAGAAATTCTTCCATCACCACCACCGGCAGTTAAAGAATCAGCTAATTCGATTAACTCTCCATCGTATTTGTTTCCGTCAATTGTTTTGTAATAACTCATAATAAGCGTATTTGGTTTAAAAATTTAATATTCAATTTCAAATATAAGCAAAATGTCGAAAAAATAAAACTAATAAATCAATTTATTTTATCGAATAAATTTAACCTTTAAATGAAACTATATTATTAAGAGATAATTACGGAAATAAAAAAAAGCTAACACCTTTCAGTAAAGGTTTTAGCTTATAATAATGTGAGCCCGTCAGGATTCGAACCTAGTTAAAATTATGTATTCATCTTCACCTATACACCCCCATGTAAACACCATTAAATATACACAATTTTTTAGTATAGTATGAAAGTGTATTCAATTTTGTATCTTTGAATACATATAAATTCACAATATGTGGGGATTATATGGGGAAACATACTAAATAATTATCTATATTAAAACATGGCTTCAATTAAATTTTTTATCAAGGGAATTAAAGACCCTACTATGATTTACCTTAGACTAAGAGACGGTAGGAAAATAGATTTCACTCTTTCTACAGGTCTTTCAATTAGAAGTAAATTTTGGAATTCTAAAGAAGGGAAAATATCTTCAAGAGCAAGTTTTCAAAACAAAAATGAACTAGAAAAGATATTAAAAAGACTTGAAAACATTCTTTTTGATAAAAGAAATGAAAGAATTTCAGAAAAAAAAGAGTTAACAAAAGAATGGTTTGTTAATACTATTTCTAGCATTAATAGTCATCAAACACCGTTGAATAATAGTCTAATTTGTCACATTCAAGAATACATCACGAAAAGTAGTACAAATTATAAAAATGGTAAACAAGGAATCTCTCCCGGAACAATTAAAAATTACAACACCTCAATCTATAGACTAAAGAAGTATGAACATATAAAAAAACGTAAGATTAATTTACTCGACTTAGATCTTGATTTTTATCATGATTATTTAAAGTTTGCAGCAGAAGAATTAGGCTTATCTGCGAATAGCATTGGAAGAGACATTAAACACATAAAGACGATATGTAACGATGCTAGGGATAATGGAATTGACATTAATCCAATGTCAATTTCAAGAAAGTTTAGACCTCTATCAGAAAAAGCATTATTTACAACTTTAACGGTTAAAGATCTAGAAATTCTAATGAAATTTGACGGCTCTGATTATTTAAACAACGCAAGAGATTGGTTAGTTATTGGATGCTGGACAGGTTGTAGAGTTGGTGATTTAATGAAGCTAAACAAGGATAACATTTTTATACAAGGTGATAATATTAACATTATTCAATTAACTCAATCAAAGACGAACAAACAAGTAAAAATACCTATTCATCAAGATGTTTCATTGATATTAAAACGTTCTGATGGATTTCCTAGACCAATTTCTAGTTCTAAATTTAACAAATACATTAAAGAAGTCTGCAAAAAAGCTGGAATAAATGAATTAGTTAAAGGCTCAAAACAAAACCCAATAACTCATAAAAAAGAGATAGGTACTTTTGAAAAATGGGAGCTAATCCGCTCTCACTCCTGTAGACGATCGTTCGCAACTAATCACTACAATAAGCTATCAAATAAATCCATCATGGCAGTGACAGGGCACCATACAGAGCATATGATGCTTTCGTACATTGGTGAAATAGAATCTGAACATATAAACGAATACTTACACTTATGGAAAATTTAGTTATTACTACCGATCATATATTATTTCATTTAACTTATCAAAACTGTACACCTCACGGACGACTTTTCAAAGAACGAATATCATACTTATTGAAAAACAAAAAATCATTTAAATTCAAAACTTTTTTTTTCTATAAGAGTCATATAAAAAAGGAGAGGGAAAAACGAATAGAAGGGGAAATAATGATTGAAATTGATAATTGGAAAAGAAGAATTATAGAATTTTATCAAATAAATCCAGATTTTTATAAAACTTCAATTATCCCTTCTTTTAAATTAATAACAGACAATATCAAAGAAGTATCAACATTCATTAATAATTTCAAAATTCAGAATCCATATAATAGCCTCCCTGATTCATATATTTTTCAGATCAAAATGCTTCAATTAATTGAAAATAAACTCGTAAATTATATACCGACGAAATTAGTACAAAATAAAGAATGTACTTATGAAGATTGTAAAAAAAAATACGTGAGTAATCCCGAAGAATTTCGGAAAAATGTTTTAGGTGACATAAATGCAAATCAAGTAGCTTCACTTTTGGTTAATCTGGAAATAGATAAATACCTCTATAAAATTGGCCTAAGCTCAATTCAAATTGGAAAACTTGGAGAACTTCTTAGTAACTACACGCTTAACGCTGAATATATCGACAGAGGCATTAGAAGAGACTCCCTATCAAAACTAACTAAAGATTCTCCACAAGAAAAGTTTTTAAAATCATTTAACAACGAAAAGCAAAAAGAATTCTGGAATTCAATAAAAAAAGAGAAGAATAAACTTTATGATACTTAACGATTAATGTTTCATTGGCTTTTTAAAGACTTTTAATAATGAATGAAATATTAGTCGTTAAGTAAAATAAAGGTAATTTTGTATCTACTAAACAATAGATACTCCATCTTAATAAACCCCATTTTATTGATAGTAAAGATAGATTCAGTATTCCCTAAAATGCTATTTGATTCTGCTTTAACAATTGTATAAGAATCTTTTTCTTTTGTAATATAATTTGAAATGATTTTTTCTCCTTTAAGATCTCCCCATCCATTTCCCAGAATAATAGTATCAGTATAAATACTGTCTAATTTATTTAGATATGGAAATGGGGCAAATTCCAATATTCTAAAATATTTACTCCTTGGAGGATGAATCCATAATTTTGACTTATTTTCAATTAATCCAGTTTTTTCGAATAGATATGATTGATTTTGAACTTCCCAGTTAGAATTGCAGGTGGTGGTCGTGCAATTAGAACTTTCCATCAATTTGTATATTTCATAGATGGTAATTGAGTCTGCTTTTTCGTTTGGTGTGTATTCCCATATAATCTTTTTTTGAAATCCATTAGTAAACCCGATTTTTCTTTTAAGCTTGATGATTTCTGAAAACGATTGGTTTGTCATTGAATCAAAAATTTCAACATTATAAGTATATGTACATCTAGTTTTAATACTATTCTGTACAAAAACACGACTTTGAAAAGTGATGAAAAGGATCATAAAAATGAATAGGTTGTTAAATCTCATAGCTACAATGAATTGGTTTAGCGTTATTCTTTCTATTGTTTTTTGTAAATACTCTACAATCGGAACAAATATATCTTAACTCGCAATGTTTACATTCATCAATATCGTCTTTTATGATACTCCCCATTCGTAGGACAGAATAAAGTTAATATTAATATATCAAGATGCTAATGCTTTTAGATAATACATTTCATCGGGAGGAACTTTTCCTATTTCAGTATGTCTTCTTTCTTGATTATAAAACGTTACGTAT
>JAJRQQ010000055.1 GCA_024280155.1 Bacteroidota bacterium | reverse complement strand
GTTTTGCTCACCTGCTGGTCGCTTCGGGCTTCGCAGTGTCACGGTTTTTAAAAAAAACACGTGCCACCGCTTGTGTAGTTCATTCTTCTTTTTCGTAAACTGCCAAAAGCTTCATTCCTACATAGGTCGTTTACATAAACCCCCGCTAACGCACGAAGAAAAAACTAAAAAGCTACCTCGCGAACCTTTCGCAGGGTTTTGCTTTTTAAAACTTGAGCAATATTTATATAGCAGTGCTATTGATTATGCAGGAGAAAAAGGAATGAAAGATGGAGTTATTGTGGTTAAATAAAATTTTTGGGTGGAGAAACCAAGACCACTCTCGCTAACGCACGAAGAAAAAACTAAAAAGCTACCTCGCGAACCTTTCGCGGTTTTTTTCTTTTTAATAACAACATTCTAAAAAACGAAAAAGAAAATAAAGTTACTTTTGAAAAAATTAAGTATATTCACAATAACCCTGTAGATGCAGGTTTTTTTTTTAAAAACTTGAGCAATATTTATATAGCAGTGCTATTGATTATGTAGGAGAAAAAGGAATGAAAGATGGAGTTGTTGTGGTTAAATAAAATTTTTGGGTTGATAAACCAAGACCACGCGAAAGGTTCGCGAGGTAGCTTGGGGTAGAAATTACATATAAACAGACTGGATCAGATGGAAGTGACAAAATAACTAAAGGTCGTAGGTATAAGTTTTGATTAGTTATAACCTGTAGAAATTTGTTGAAGTTTTATTATTTTAAACACAAAAAGAAATGTATAAATTATTGTTAATTATGGTGTTATTTGCAAATGGTTTTAGAACTACTGCTCAACTAAATTTGTCTCCAGAAGAGCACCTTGCCAAATCGTTTATGGATGATATGAGGAAAGGGGTGGATGTTAACTCTTATCTATCAGAAAAGTATATTATAAATAATAATTTAAATCATTTAGATTGGCAATCGGATTATTATTTAATTAAGTTTTATACAATTGAGCAAATTAGTGATATTATGATTTCTGTACAGATTGATCATGGTAGCGGAGAGTATTGTACTAGGTTTGAATTAGAATGTGTAAATGAAAATGGTGATTTAAAAATACTTCCATCTAGGGTTATTTTTAAATCAGGCATCTACATTGTTGTTCCGTGGAGGAACGTTGAAAAGTTATGTATTAAGTAGAAATGTATTTGTGTCATTATCATTATTGTTCAACAGTAAAGCAATATTCATTTTGTTTATTAATGGTATAGTGGCATGAAGCATAATCGTTCAAACAGTTATATCTTAATTTTTATTGTTGCAATTATTCCATTTATTTTGTCCTTAAATTATTTTATAAATTTTGATGTGGCTAAGGATGATTTAATAGAGGTTAATGCTTTTCTTGCGAAAGACGTAAAACATATTCGTAATTATAAAAATAACAGGATAGTTTTTTATCTAGTTGGATATAGCAATGAATTTGTGATAAGTAGTTTACTTATAAAAGAAATTAATTACGATGAAATTATAGCAGTAGCGAATAAAGTCAAAAAAGTAAAACTAAAAATTTTGAAGCCTAGAAATAGAAGTGCAGGGGATCAATTTAGATTTATGTTTTATAATAAAATTGATATTATAGAGTTGGAAATTAATGATGAAAAATATTTAAATTTGGAGGTGTACAATAATGTAACTTATCTTAATAAGCTCAGTCTATCTTTATTGTTTTTTTGTTTTGGGATCATCTTTGTTTACGTTGGATTTATTGAGCGCAATTACAAGGCTAAAGGTAATCTATAGAAAGTGTGATTGCCCGCTAGTCCGCGAATAACAAGCTAAACCGCTGGTTCGAGATTGCATCTCGCCCCCCCGCACCGCCGGATTTATAATCCTGCGGAATCTTAATAGTCAACGTTAGGCATTTGCAATACCCCCGCTAACGCACGAAGAAAAAACTAAAAAGCTACCTCGCGAACCTTTCGCGGGTTTTTTCTTTTTAATAACAACATTCTAAAAAACGAAAAAGAAAATAAAGTTACTTTTGAAAAAATTAAGTATATTCACAATAACCCTGTAGATGCAGGTTTTTTTTTAAAAACTTGGGCAATATTTATATAGCAGTGCTATTGATTATGTAGGAGAAAAAGGAATGAAAGATGGAGTTGTTGTGGTTAAATAAAATTTTTGGGTTGATAAACCAAGACCACGCGAAAGGTTCGCGAGGTAGCTTGGGGAGCTTTTCCTACTAGACAGAAAACTGATTGAATCAACTACAGGTTAGAACGTTTGGGTAGAGAGAAATATACGATGAAGAATAAACAACTGAAAGGATAATCATAACATCAACTAAAAATCAGCATGAATAAAATAAACTTAATAGTGTTCGTTGTTTTAATATTTGAACTTCCCTCTTGTCTGAGTAGTAATAAAAACTTATTAGGGAAATATGTGGCAAGAGAAAATTCGGATCATGTGATTGAATTAAAAAGTACACGGCAATATTCAGGAGTCTACTTTTATTACATCAACAATAAAGTGGTCAATCAAGGAACATGGGAGTTTTATGATGGAGCATTTGAGAAAATTTGTTTTAACGATTGGAAGAGTCAGGGTTTGTATCAAAATGATATTGATTCTACTCCTTCATCGTACACTACTCAAATCAGCGGCTCTAAACTTGAGTTTCACCCAGACTTGAACGAAGATGATTTTATTAAAGAGTGAAGGTAATTACCCCCGCTCGGTAATGCTTCAATTGGCCAAAGCTATGGAAATTGGAATGGTGGAATTGCTATCGATAATTGGTTTTATTTTAAGGTAGGAACAGATGAAGAATATGATTTGAAATCATGGAATGAAGATGATGGAACGGTCTCTTTCGGAGCTGCAATAATAGGTGAATGGTCATTTAATAACGGAATTTTGACAAGAATGGATGATTGGGGTAATATTTCGTATGGAGTACTTGGCAGGGCAGTTGGTTATCATTTAAATGAATTGGTCGAAGAAGCTGATGATGCACAGAAAAGAGATACTGGGACAAGTGACGATACACGTGATGCTTATTTGATTAAATATGGTTTTAACACGAGGTATTGGCGATATGATAAAAGAGGTTATTAAAAGTATTATTTTTAAAAAATGAAAATGCTGATATTATATATTGTTTTAATGGGTAGCTTGGTTTCTTGTGATTCGAGTGAAACAGAATTGGGTGAATTTAATCAGAAAGGCTGTCTGATTTATTCTCAGGATGAAGAACTTTTTAATGGAGTGATAATTACAAGGCATGAAAATGGAGAAGTCTCTCAAAGAATACAAGTTGAGAACGGTAAAATTAAAGGAGAATTTACAACATATGACTATTCAGGAGGTTTGCTGTCTCAAGGAGAAACTTTCGAATCAGATTATGATAATATTCATGATAAGAAATGGGTTGAAGGACCTATGGGAGATAAAAATTCTGTAAAATTTTGTACCCCCGCTAACGCACGAAGAACAAATTAAAAAGCTACCTCGCGAACCTTTCGCGGGGTTTTGCTTTTTAAAAACTTGAGCAATATTTATATAGCAGTGCTATTGATTATGCAGGAGAAAAAGGAATGAAAGATGGAGTTGTTGTGGTTAAATAAAATTTTTGGGTTGAGAAACCAAGACCACGCGAAAGGTTCGCGAGGTAGCTTGGTCGTTAAAAATACAGACTAACCCATATTGATTGCCACCACTTCTTTCACTTCTGGTGCCATTTTCTTAACCGATTCTTCCAGTCCTGCTTTAAGTGTCATCATTGACATGGAACAGTCGCTACAAGAACCCAATAAACGAACAACTACAGTTGCATCATCTTTAATTTCAACCAATTCCATGTCTCCATTATCGGCATGAAGGAAAGGCCTTAACTGTTCGAGTGCAACAAGTACTTTTCGTTCAATTTCTTCTTTATTTATGGGCATTTGCAACTTTTTTAGATTTCAAAGCTTCCACTTCTTCTACAAAAACTTCTACCAATTCATCAAAAGCTTTAGAGGTCAAAGAATTTTCTTGGAAAACAGCAGGTCTTCCAACGTCTCCTGCTTCACGTACACTTTGAATTAATGGAATATGACCTAGAAATGGAACATTCATTCCAGCAGCAAGATTTTTAGCTCCGTCTCTACCAAAAATGTAGTAGCGATTGTCGGGTAATTCTGCAGGAGTAAACCAAGACATATTTTCAACGATTCCAACCACTGGAACTTTCATCCCTTCCATTTGGAACATGTTCACTCCTTTTCGAGCATCGGCAAGTGCAACTTCTTGAGGTGTACTTACAATCACTGCTCCATCTAAAGGAACTGTTTGCACCAAGGATAAATGAATATCGCCTGTACCAGGAGGTAAATCAATGAGTAAATAATCCAATTCTCCCCAATGTGAATCAGTAAACATCTGCGTCATTGCTTTTGCCGCCATTGGACCTCTCCAAACAACTGCATTGTCTTGTTCAGTAAAGAATCCGATGGAAAGTAATTTAATTCCGTAATTCTCAACAGGATTAATTTTCTGAGTTCCATTGACATCAATCATGGTCGGTTTTTCTCCTACCACATCAAACATTGTAGGAATTGAAGGACCATAAATATCGGCATCAACAATCCCAACTTTGAACCCAGCTTTTCTTAGACCGCCTGCTAAATTTGATGTCACGGTAGATTTCCCAACACCACCTTTTCCAGATGCAATCGCAATAATATGTTTTACATCAGGTAAAATTTTACGGTGCGCTGCTTTGGCTTCAGCAGGAACACCTTTTACTTCGGCTTCGATGTTAAGTTCTTTCCCAAAAACTCTTTTCAAATTAAAATCAATTGCTTCTTGCATACGCTTTCGAGCATGTAGAGCAGGATTAATCGTATAAACCTTTAATCGAAGTGTATTTCCCTCAATTTCAATTTTCTCTACAAGATTTGCCGAAACAATGTCTTTTTTTAAGTCTGGCTCAATGATAGCGCCGAGTACTTCAATTACTTTCTCTCTGGTAAGTTCCATAGGAATTCGTCGTGTGACTGATTATTTTTTTTCGTAAGGCTTAAAAGACTTGATTGACTTCGCCATTAATTCGATGATTGCTTTTTCATAACCTTCTGGTCGAGATTGCAACTCGTAAGTAATCCCATTGATTACTTTTTGACCGTAAACATGAAAAGATCTGTGCTCAACACCAACAGTTGGCGAAGCATTATCCATCCCTTTAACGGTTAAAATTCGTTCGTAAAGAATTAAATCTTTTTCATCAATGATATAATTGATTTTATAAAAATCTGCAATTGATTTCTTTTCAACCTCCACTAAGTCAGTTAAATCTGCATAATCTTCAATCAATAATTGGAAGTTTTGACCGACATTAATCGTCCATTTAATATCAGAATTAATATGAATAATTTCAGGTTTTGTTGAAGCACCAATATTTGCTGTTTCATCGGGTAAAGAAATGACAGCTGGAATTTCAAAATCACTTAAAATAAAATCTTGAAACTCATAATAATCATCATTGACCTCAATGGAATCATCATTTTGAACGGGAGTATCTTCACAAGATGTAAAGAGAATCGCACCACTAATGAAAGTAGTATAAATGAGATTTTTAAATGATAATTTGCTCATAATAGAGTTGATAATTAAATCGTCTTTGATACTGTTAAACAACAAATATAAGAAAAAGTGGCATTGAAACCATAGTAATTAAATAATCATTACACCACGAACACCTAAAATTGGAATCTCTTTCATGTTTTCTTCAGAAATTGATTCGGGTAAGAAGATGAATTTTTTATCATACATCACGCTATCATTCCAAAAACTCACCCAAAATTCATTGTTAATTCCAAAAACTTCTTCAATAATCGGTTCAATTTTAGCAGCTTCATTTGGGAGTAAAACTTCAATAGAATGTCGAAGCATGGCTGTTTTCACTTCTTCATCAGTTTTAATATTTCGCCCATAACCTCGTGAAGAAATCATCACACCTTCAATAATTTTCTCACTTAAATTCAATAAATATACGTTGTACACTTTCTCGTTCAGCTCATTCAATTGTTGAACAACAGCTACTGAAATTCCTTCAACTTTTGGTCCTTTTAATTCTTCGCGCATTTGATTTAATTCTACTAATTAACAATGTTTTGCCCCAATTCCAAATATCGAATAAAATCAGGGGATTGCTCTATTTTGTATTTGTTTTCTTCGAATGTTTGTTTGTCTTTTAATTCGTCAGCAGTGAATGCAAAATTAGGATTTCTTTTCTCCCCCAACCTTACAATCACTAAATTTTCTTCAGGAACAGAAATAATGTATTGTCCACTCGCACCACGATAATAATTCACTTTATTCTTACTGCCCAAATAAATCCAAGTTTGAAATCCGTAGCAATAATTTGGTGTACCAACTTTTGTTTTCAATTTTGCAGGTGTCACCATCTGTTCAAAGTATTTTGACGGAATAATTTGTTCACCTTTCCAATTCCCTCGATGAAGGAAGAGTAAACCTAATCGACTATAATCTCGTGGAGTGGCATACCAGCAGCAGAATGATTTCTCATCACCCTCTTTTTCATCTAAACTCCAATACGCTTCGTGTTCAGTGCCAATTTTCGACCAAATTTTACGATGTGCGTATTCTGAAAGGTCAATTCCAGTAGTTTTTTCTACGATGAACCCTAAAAGTTGAGTGTTTCCGCTTTGGTAATTGAAAATTTTCCCAGGTTCGGAAATTACGGTTTGCTGAGTCACCAAATGGTATAAATTATTTCCATAATAGGACTCAGCGTTGTTGGAAAGAGGATTTTTTGTACTTTCTGTCCAGCTTAATCCGGAGGACATTGTCAATAAATGGCGAAGTGTGATTTTTTCTTTTCCATTTCAACAAAATTCAGGGAGGTATTCACAAACTTTATCATCTACACTGTTTATTTTACCTTCTTCAATAGCAATTCCAACCAACATGGCTACCAGTGTTTTTATAGCAGAGAATGAATTGGAAACCGTTTCTTCTGTATGACCATCATAATATTGTTCAAAAACCAATGAGTCATCTTTCAAGACTAAAAAAGCTTTGGTTTTTAATTCTTCGAACCATTTTTCGTCTTCACTGCTTAATTGAAAAGAATTGTATTGAGAAGAATGGGGGAGTATTGTTTTGTTTTCGGCTGGTAGAATTGTGCTGTATTCAAAAACAGCTAAATCATAGATTGTCGGACCTTTTTTACCAACTAAATATGTATTTGCAATACCTTTGTAGATGTAAAATTTTCCAGAAAGAACAATGAAAATATTTGCTGTAAGAAAAATCGCTAAGGCGAAAATTCCGATAAATTTTAATGCTTTTTTAATCAGTTTCATTGATTAAATGTATGAATATTCGAACAATTCAGCCAATTTTTCTTTTAAAACATCAGCAACCTCTTGTAAATCGAGTTTTTTTCCCAATTCTTGTTGCATTGAGGTTACGGCTTTATCGGTAATTCCACAAGGAACGATGTGCGAGAAGTAAGATAGATCTGAATTAATATTGAAACCAATTCCGTGCATGGTTACCCAACGTGAACTTTTTACACCAATGGCGCAAATTTTTCTTGCAGAAGGTTTATCTCCATCAATCCAAACGCCCGTTAACCCATCTACGCGACCAGATTCTATTCCGAACTCTTTCAATGTTAGAATGACCGCTTCTTCTAAAAAACGCAGGTATTTATGGATATCAGAGAAGAAATGATCTAAATCGAAAATAGGATAAACAACTAACTGCCCAGGACCGTGATAAGTAATATCTCCTCCACGATTGATTGCATAGAAGGAAGCATCGTTCTCCGCCAATGCTTTTTCATCGAGCAATAAATTCTCTTTATCTCCACTTTTCCCCAAAGTAAAAACGTGAGGATGCTCACAAAAAAGAATGTAATTCTTTGTCGGCTCATCAGATTCGCCGTTTCTAATTTTAATTTTCTGGTCAACGGTGGTGCGAAAGATTTTCTCTTGATAATCCCACGCTTCTTTATAGTCGATTAAACCTAATTTTTCGTATTTGACAGTAGTCATTCTCGATTAAAATTTAGACAATTCATTTTTTAGATAATCTATGATTTCAATATCGATAGGATCTACATTTTTTAAATCGGATAAGTAAAGTGATGCCCAATCAACGATATTGATTAAATAAATACTTTGCTCAATGAAAGAATTTCCTTTGGTTGTAATTTCCATTAAACTTGCTCCTTTTTTGAGGACAACATCTTTACTGATTTCTAATCTTCTTTGGTTTCTCGGATGCATATTTTCTTCTACGAAGAATACTGTTGCAAAACGATCATCTCCACCGCCCCAACCAACGAGTTCATTGTGATTCATTTCCGGAATTGTGTGATGCCAGCAGAGTAATTTTCCATTTTCATTGAATTGTTGTCTTGCTCGAACAAGTATCGGTTCAAAGGAGGTTGTTCCGTATAGAATTCCAACTTTCCCCAATAAAAACTCAGCCAGTTCATGTGCTTTTTGCTTGATTTCAATTTCTTCTGCGAGAATCAATTGTCGAGAACGTTCAATTTCTTCCAAACGTTTACTTGAACTTAAATTAAGTTGAGAAAAAATGGATAATAATTGAATAATTGAAAAAGCCAAAGCAGTTCTCGGTGGATTTCCACCAGGAACGACAACGCAATCGAAATTATTATCTTTGCAAATTCCCTCTAATTTTCCACCAGATGTTATTCCAATAATTTGAGTATTCTTTTGAATTGCTTCTTCTACACAGCTTAAAGTTTCTTCGGTGTTTCCGGAATAAGACGAAGCAATAACGAGTGTGTTTTCATTGACAAATTTAGGCAAGGAATAGTCGTGAACAACAGTCATTGGAACGGATAATTCTTTTTCCACCCATTTCTGTACAATTTGTCCACCAATACCTGAGCCACCCATGCCACAAACAACAATGTTTTGAATTTCGCTCTTCGGTTTACTGTAGGTTTTAGCTTTTGCAATTTGAAGTGCTTCCTTTATATTTTCAGGAAATGCAGCAATAAGTTGTTCCATTTTTATCATTTCTATTTCTTTTTTGGGATTTTAGCCCATTCGTAATTTTTAAAACTTGTATCGAATCCGATCGATTTTAATACACGTTTTGCTTTATCTTTTAGAGAAGTCTTATTCACCGAAATATCATGTGAAAATTTCCAATTTTTTTCTTGTATTCTTTTTTGCATCACTTTGGGGTGTTCATCCTTGAACAGTTCGAGCTTAGAAACTCCCGCAGTGTAATCAAATTCTTCTGCTTCTACTACGTTATCTTTCACCCAGTTGTCATCGTGCCACAATTTATTAAAATTTTCTTGTTTTAACTGCATCGCACGAGGATCTTTTACCCATCCGTAATGATAAATATACGCATCAATGGGCACAACTTTCAACTTTTCATTGTCATTCTTTCGAAAACCCTGTGCATCCCTATACGAATATATCTGATTATTATTTTTAATTACTCTTATCTCTTCGCTATACCACTTGCTTGATGCACCTACATAATCGTAGGAACCGTAAAAATGTTTGTATTTAAACAATAAACCATCCACTGCATCTTCGTCTTTGTATTTCTCCATGGCAGATTTTATGGTTTTAAGGTATCTTTCCGAAACCACTTCATCGCCTTGAATATAAAATGCCCAATCGCTATCTTTTGGAATTGCTTGAAATGCTGTGTCTGTTTCTACTGCTAAAACACGACCACCTTCACGGAGTGATTCATCCCATTCGGTTTCAATAATTGTAATTTTATCCGGAGCAATACTTTTTATAAGCTCTAATGTTTCATCTTCTGATTTCCCAACCGCCACAACAAAATGATCACAAATAGGAAGAATAGACTGTATTGCCTCTACGATTGGATAATCGTATTTAATGGCATTTTTCACAAAAGAGAAACCGGTTACTTTCATTTACTATGATTCAAAATGAGGTTAAAAATAATATTCTTCGAAATTAACATACAAAAGTTTCAAAAAAGCCATGCATTCTACACTAATATATCGATTAATTGTATTTTTGACCAAAATAAGTTGAAATGAAAGCAAAAACAGCAAAACAATCACTCGCGATTACAACAAAATTAGTTTTACCAAACGACACCAACACTTTGGGTAATTTATTTGGTGGAGAATTATTGGCATGGATGGATGTGATTTCGAGTATCTCGGCGCATCGTCATTGTAAAAGAGTTGTAGTGACTGCAGCTGTAAATAATGTTTCTTTCCAACAACCGATTAAAGAAGCATCAATTGTAACTTTGGAAGCAAAAGTTTCACGTGCATTTACTTCTTCAATGGAAATTTTCGTCGATGTTTTTGTTGAGGATAATGTAACCGGAAAGAAAGTGAAATGCAACGAGGCAATTTATACTTTTGTGGCTGTTGACCAAAACGGAGGGCCGATTGCTGTACCGAAATTAATTCCAGAAACGGAAGAAGAAAAACAACGATATGAAGGTGCGTTGAGAAGAAAACAACTGAGTTTAATTCTCGCAGGTAAAATGAAACCCGATGACGCAATGGAGTTGAAGAAGTTGTTTATGGGGGGGTAGGAAGCTACCCTTTCACTATCTCATCCACATTCTGCTTCATCATACAATCAAAATGCTTTTTCGGGCATTCTTGAAAACCAATTTTAGAACAAGGGCGGCAATTTAATCCTTTAACTTCGTGGATGCTGAATTTGTCTTTCTTATTGGGATAATACGGGTACATTCCTAAATCTGGGACGGTATTTCCCCAAACAGATGAAATTTGTACACCAAAGCAACTGGCAATGTGCATCATTCCAGTATCGTTCGTAATTAAACGATTGCTTTGTTTTACAATACTTGCTGATTGATTCAGATTAAAACCTCCGCAGGCACTTTTGATATTTTTTTCTGGCAGAGCATCCATGATTTCTAAAGCAAAAATGGCATCCATTTCTCCACCTAAAAGAATAATTGGGTCATTGATTTTTGTGATAATTTTCACCAATAGTTCTTTGGGCATTCGTTTTGTTTTAAACTGTGCACCAATGGCAATGGTTTGAAAATCAGTAAAACCAAATTCTTTTTCAACATCAATTTCATCTTCTTCTGGAATAAAATAGTCACATGGTTTTCCATCATTCTTAATTCCTAGAGATTCTACCGCACCAAAATACCGGTCAACAATATGCACTTTAGGCATGGAATTGATTTTAAATTTGACCAATTTCCATTTTTCCCAGTTGAGTTTATCAAAAGAATGTGAGGGAACTCTCAATTTTAATTTCAATCTTTTTGTACGAAGATTTTTATGTAAATCAATGATGAGGTCGTATTTTTCTTTCTTTAAATCACCGATGACTTCATCAATTTCTTTTTCAATAGTGATGAGTTTGTCGATGTTTGGATTATTCTTTAGAATAACTTGAAAAGATTTTTTTGTCAAATAATGAATTTCAACCTTTTCCAGTTGCTGTTTCATCGTTCGAACAACCGGAGTTGTCAAAACAATGTCACCAATAGAACTAAAACGAACAATTAATACTTTCACAATTCAAATGTACTTAAAGTTGTTTATAATTCGCATAGATTTCAGTTAAGAACGCTTGACCTTTTTCGATTTCTTCCGCACTAACGTCTTTTGGAAAAGTATCATCTACATAATTTTTTGCATCCATTTGGTAAGTCATTCCACCTTTATCTGTCACCCATCCATATCCTCGAATAATGGTGTGCAATGCAAATTCATTCACATTTGGATTCAATAAATCTTTACTCCAAGGATATTGAGAAGCATCACCGTCGAACTGTGTCATGAGAGTTGCCGCAATATCTGCTTGTGAACCCACTTTGTCAATAGTTGTTCCTTTGAATTCAGTTTTTAATGGTTCACCCCAAATCAACATTGGAATTCTAAAATGATTGTTTTTCGAAATATTGTAAGCAGTTGGTGTCAAATGTCCGTGGTCTGCAACAAATATGAAGATGGTATTCTCAAACCATTTTTCTTTCTTACAATTCTCTAGGAAATCATGTAAACATTCATCTGCATAAATGATAGAATTCATAAAGTCAGGCATGTCGCCTTTCCAGTTTTGTTTAGCCGATTTCGGATGGTCATACGGAGAATGAGTGCTTCCTGTAAATGCACAATGCATAAAAGGTTCTTTACTTGCATTCATTCGTTGAAGAAATATTTTGTACAAATCTTCATCATAATAATTTAACTTTCCTTTTTTTAACCCTGTTGGAAAGTCATTCTCATCCATGACATCTTGAAAGCCATGATCCAAGAAATAGCCGCCAATGTTTCCGTATTTTAAATCACCGCTGAACATGTAATTTGTATTGTATCCCCAATCTTGAAAATCTTGGTTCAAAGATCTTAGTTTTCGGTGTTTTTCAGGTTGCAACGAGATAGAAATTTCAGGAATTGCAGGGTGTCCGCTAAAAAGACTTAAGTTACCAATTTCAGAGGTTGAACTTGTTGCGTAAAGATTTGTAAATAGTATTCCTTCTTTGGAAAGAGCATCGAAATAGGGAGTTGCCCCTTTTGTTTCTGAAAGGCAGCCAATAGCTTCTGCCGACCAACTTTCCATAATCACGAAAACGATGTTCGGGCGATTATTCTTCAAAATCCTAACATCATGCTCTTTCGGGAAGTCGTATAATTCAGCAACCAATTCTTTCGAACGATTTGGATTAATCTCGGGCATCCAATCGTCGATTTCTGCACGATTGTAGAGTAAGTAACTGTTTCCGAAATAATAGGTAGAATTTACAGCTAAATCATTTGCAACGTGATTGTTTGAAAAATAAGCAGAGTCAATATTTATTGGAATTTGTTGCCAACCACCTCTTGCAAGTAGAAAGAATACTATAAATGATAATGCAAAAAACAAAATCCCTTGTGGAATCCGAATAATCCATTTAAGATTTGTCCAATCTTTTTCTTTTTTAAAGAAAAAACGCATCAGTTTCCAACCTAAAATGATTTCTAAAGCAGCATAAATAATAAACCAAAAAGTCATCGAGTAATCAGCCGTTCTAAAAACTTCATCAGGATTGGATAAATGCATAAAGACACGTGAAGTTAATTTGTGATTCCATTCTGGGTAGGCATTAATTTCTCCAGCATGAATCAATGAAACAAAAATCACCTCAAGAAATAACACCGTGAAGAAAGCAATTTTCGTCCACTTAGTATGAAAATAGAAATGGAGTAGTAGCGCTAGTAAAGGGATAACGCAAAGGTATCCTGCTATGGATAAATCCAAACGAATCGAATAGAAGAAAGTAAGAATCCAATCCGTCAAACTCACGTCTGAAAATTTATCCCAGTTGTGAATTGAAAATAAAATTCGTTGGAAATCAAAGAGTAAAATCCAGAAGATTAACAGTTTTGGAATGTATAAAAAGATGCGTTTTAAATTTTGCATGCTGCAAAGATACTTTTTATGAATAAATATACTCTATTCTTAATTTATAATTCTCCAACAGTAATTTACGATGTATGTTACTGAGGTTACAAATATAACTGTTGAGTGAATGTAACTTTGTCTTGAATTAAATATAGTGCATTATGGGCAAATTCAATGAAATAATAAATTCGGATACACCAACTCTAGTTGATTTCACAGCATCTTGGTGTGGTCCATGTAAGGCAATGGTTCCAGTTCTTGACCAAGTGAAGAATGAAATGGGAAAAGAAGTTCGAATTATTAAAATAGATGTAGACCAGAATCCTAAAGTTGCTGATAAATTTAAAATTCGTGGAGTTCCAACATTTATTTTATTCAAAAAAGGAGAATTAATTTGGAGACAAAGTGGTGGAATGGATACGAAAACGATGATTTCTAAAATAAAACCATCTGTTTAATAGGTGTCTGTATCGGTTTAGTTCAGTCTTTTTAATTTATTCTATACAATATAAGGAGTAGTTCTGTATTATTTACCTGTTTAATTTGCTTGGTTGCGATTAAAAATCTATTTTTACGCCTTTAAAATAGATAAATATATACTATGGAATCAATGATTATTTATATGCCAATTGCAGCTGCCATTATTGGGTTGTTGTATATGTTGGTTAAAAAGTCTTGGGTAATGAAACAAGACGCAGGTGATGGAAAGATGAAAGAAATTTCTGACCACATCTATGAAGGAGCTTTGGCTTTCTTAAAAGCAGAATACAGGTTGTTGGCGATCTTTGTCGTTGGAGTGAGTGTTGCTTTAGCTGTTGTTGCTTATTTTGTTGACACAACAAGTTACTTAATTGTTATTGCATTTATTTTTGGTGCTCTTTTTTCTGCAATTGCAGGAAATATGGGAATGAGAATAGCAACTAAAACGAATGTTAGAACTACACAAGCTGCTCGAACTAGTTTACCTCAAGCATTGAAGGTGTCTTTTGGTGGAGGTACTGTTATGGGATTAGGTGTTGCTGGTTTAGCTGTTTTAGGTTTGACAGTATTCTTTATAATATTCTATAATATTTTCATGGGATCTGGAGAAGCATTCTCTACAGATAAGATGACGATTGTGTTGGAAACATTGGCTGGATTCTCTTTAGGAGCTGAATCAATAGCATTGTTTGCAAGAGTTGGTGGTGGTATCTATACGAAAGCTGCAGATGTTGGAGCGGATTTAGTGGGTAAAGTTGAAGCTGGAATTCCAGAAGATGATCCAAGAAACCCTGCTACAATTGCAGATAATGTTGGTGATAATGTTGGTGACGTTGCAGGAATGGGTGCTGATTTATTCGGTTCTTATGTGGCAACTGTATTAGCAGCGATGGTTTTAGGGAATTACATTATTAGAGATAACGGTGTAGTGGATACATTCAACGGAATGGGCCCAATCTTATTGCCAATGGCAATTGCAGGTGTGGGTATTATTATTTCTTTGATCGGTACAATGTTGGTGAAAATCAAATCGAATGATGCGAAAGAGCAAGAAGTAATGAATGCACTGAACATTGGGAACTGGGTTTCTATTGCTTTAGTTGCGGGAGCAAGTTACGGATTGATTACGTGGATGCTTCCTGAAACAATGATGATGAGCTTCTTTGGAGAAGGATTAATTGAGATTTCTTCTTTAAGAGTCTTTGGAGCAGCGATTATCGGATTAATTGTTGGTGCTGGTATATCTTCAGTAACAGAATATTACACAGGATTAGGTAAAAAACCAATTTTAAAAATTGTTCAACAATCTTCGACAGGTGCAGGAACAAACATTATTGCAGGTTTAGCAACAGGAATGATTTCTACATTCCCAACAATCATCTTATTTGCTGCTGCAATTTGGGGATCGTATGCATTTGCTGGATTCTACGGAGTTGCTTTAGCTGCTTCTGCTATGATGGCAACAACAGCGATGCAATTGGCAATTGATGCTTTCGGACCGATTGCTGATAATGCTGGTGGTATTGCTGAAATGAGTGAACAAGAGCCTATCGTTCGTGAAAGAACTGACATTTTGGATTCAGTAGGTAATACAACTGCTGCAACTGGCAAAGGTTTTGCAATTGCTTCTGCTGCATTGACATCATTAGCTTTGTTTGCTGCTTACGTAACATTTACAGGAATTGATGGGATTAATATTTTTAAAGCTCCAGTTCTTGCTATGTTATTTATTGGAGGAATGGTTCCGGTTGTCTTCTCTGCATTAGCGATGAATGCTGTTGGTAAAGCTGCAATGGAAATGGTACAAGAAGTTAGACGTCAGTTTAGAGAGATTCCAGGAATAATGGAAGGAACTGGTAAACCAGAATATGATAAGTGTGTTGCTATCTCTACAGAAGCTTCATTGAGAGAAATGATGTTGCCTGGGCTTTTGACAATTGGTTTTCCATTAGTGATTGCATTCTTGCCTGTGGCTTTTGGAATGGATAACTTAATGGTTGCTGAAATGTTGGGTGGTTATATGGCTGGTGTTACTGTTTCTGGTGTTCTTTGGGCAATTTTCCAAAACAACGCTGGTGGTGCTTGGGACAATGCTAAAAAATCTTTCGAAGCGGGTGTTATGATTGATGGAGAAATGACTTACAAAGGTTCTGAAGCTCATAAGGCTGCCGTAACTGGAGATACTGTTGGAGATCCATTCAAAGATACTTCAGGCCCTTCAATGAATATTTTAATTAAATTAACGTGTTTGATTGGGTTGGTTATCGCACCTATCTTAGGAGATGGACATGGGAATGATCATTCTAATGCAGGAATAGTTCCTACAGAATGTTCGTCACATGAACCTACTTCTTGTGATTCTCATAAAAAAGAAGCTTGTGGTTCTGAAAAGAAAAAAAGTTGTCACTCTAATGCTTCTTCAGTTGATATGAGTAAATGTTCAAGTATGTCAAAAGAAGAATGTGCATCAATGTGTGATGAAAAAGGTTATTCAGCAGAAGATAAAGCTACATGTATGAGTATGTATAACGAAGCTGGAGAATTTATCGGTCACGGTGAAGAAAAAGCATGTTGTACTGAAGAAAAAGAAGCTGCTTGTGAGCACTAATTATTCTTCAATTATAAAATAGTTTAAACGCCTTGAGAAATCAAGGCGTTTTTTTTTGTTTGTAATGAATGGAATTGTTTAAGGTGATTATATCGTATTACCGAATGCTAAAGAGAATATCATGACAAAAAACTTTCACTTAGCTCGTGAGCTTGTTTAGCATAATTGCCACGAAAAAAGGAAGGTATGAAGAATATATTATGATTTGTAACTCACGTTTAAATGAATCCAAATTGATCTTCCTAGTCGGAGCATGAGTGGCCAAGTAATTAAAAAGGAAAGTAACATCAATGCAAAATAAACCCAAATCATGTAGCCTTCAGCAAATAATGCAGCAAAAAGAAAGGGGACTTCAATTAAAATAACGATAGGATAGCTCGTCCATAAAGAGCCTAACCAGAATCCATTCTCTAAATCGTAATGTAAACTACAGTTAGGGCATTCATCATGCATTTCTAACATGTCGTTGTACACGATAATACCTTTTCGTGTAAAAAGATTCCCTTTTCTACAACGCGGACATTTTAATCCGAAGATCGATTTATAGAGAGGTAAGTTCATTTTTCAGGGCACAAAAAAAGGATGTCTTTCAACATCCTTTTTTAATTATTTTAGAATTCAAAGGTATCCATGAAACTGGTATTGAAATCACCGTCACAAAATTTAGGATCCTCCATTAGTTTCTGATGGAATGGAATTGTTGTTTTAACACCTTCAATTACATATTCTCCTAGCGCTCTTCTCATTTTCAGAATTGCTTCTTCTCTTGTTTGAGCGACTACAATAAGTTTTGATATCATTGAGTCGTAATATGGAGAGATTTCATAACCAGCATAAACATGGGTATCAATTCTTACTCCGTGCCCACCAGGAGCATGATATGTTAAGATTCTCCCTGGAGAAGGTCTGAAATTATGATCTGGATCTTCAGCATTTATACGACATTGTATTGCATGCATTTGAGGTATTAAATTCCCGCCTTTGATCTTTTCACCTGCAGCTAATTTAATCTGTTCTTTGATTAAATCATAATTCACTACTTCTTCAGTAATTGTGTGCTCAACTTGAATACGTGTATTCATCTCCATGAAATAGAAGTCTCTGTGTTTGTCCACTAAGAATTCAACAGTACCAACACCTTCATAGTTTACAGCTTTTGTTGCTTTAATAGCAGCTGCCCCCATTTTTTCTCTTAATTCCGGTGTCATAAAAGGAGAAGGAGTTTCTTCAACTAACTTTTGGTGACGACGTTGAATAGAGCAATCTCTTTCAGATAAATGACAAGCATTCCCGAATTGATCGCCTGCAATCTGGATTTCAATATGACGAGGTTCTTCAATGTATTTTTCCATGTAAAGACCGTTATTTCCAAATGCAGCTAAAGATTCAGCACGAGTACCGTCCCATGCAGCTTCCATATCTTCATCTTTCCA
The DNA here is from genome assembly GCA_024280155.1 of Bacteroidota bacterium. Lineage (GTDB taxonomy): Bacteria > Bacteroidota > Bacteroidia > Flavobacteriales_D > Crocinitomicaceae > UBA4466. The sequence continues at coordinate 22,260 of JAJRQQ010000055.1, read as the reverse complement.
AACAATTCTCATTCCTTTACCACCACCGCCGGCAGTTGCTTTTAGAATAACAGGGTATTTTACTTTTGCAGCATTTTTTATAGCATCAGCCACATCTTTCAATAAACCTTTTGAGCCTGGAATACATGGTACTCCCGCTTTTAGCATGGTTGCTTTTGCATTTGATTTATCTCCCATTCCAGAAATTTGCTCTGGTGTAGCTCCGATAAATTTAATGTCGTGTTCTTGACATACCTTCGAAAACTTCTCGTTTTCTGACAAGAATCCATAGCCAGGATGAATCGCGTCTGCGTTAGTGATTTCTGCTGCGGCAATAATACTTGGAGTTGACAAATAAGATTTTGCGCTTTCAGCAGGACCTATACAAACAGCTTCATCAGCGAAACGAACAGGTAAACTTTCTTTATCAGCAGTAGAATACACAGCAACAGTTTTAATACCCATTTCTTTACAAGTACGAATAATTCGCAATGCAATTTCACCTCTATTGGCAATCAATATTTTTTTGAACATGCCTTCAATTATTTTGTGAAGAGTAATTCCTTAATTAAAAAATTACCTATATATATTATTTAACTTAAGATGGATCAACTAAGAATAATGGCTGATCGTATTGTACAGGTGAAGCATCATCTACAAGTACTTTAACAATTTTACCAGAAACTTCTGCTTCAATCTCATTGAACAATTTCATTGCTTCAATGATGCAAATTGTATCACCAAGCTTGATTGTATCACCTACAGCTACAAATGCATCTTTATCTGGGCTAGAAGAACGATAAAAAGTACCAATCATTGGTGATTTTACTGTAATGTATTTAGATTCCTCCTCAACAACAGGGGCAACAGGAGCTACAGGGGCAACAGGTGTTGTTGGTGCAGCAACAGGTGTAGCAGGGATTTGTGCTGCTGGAGCTGCTGCTTGAACGATGATTTGTTCTTGCATTTTCACTTTTTTATCTTCAGATTTGATGATAATTTTAAAGTCTTTTTGCTCGATTTCAACCTCATTTACGCCAGATTTAGCAACAAATTTGATTAAATCTTGAATTTCTTTAATATTCATAGTCATAATTTTAATGTGATAAAAATACTATTTTTTTATGATTTTAATGAAGAATCGGGTCTACTTTTCTTTTTTATGTAAACTCATTAATTCATAGAATTCTAATTCATGTTATTATTTTGGATCGTATGCCCATTTTAAGTAAACAGCTCCCCATGTAAATCCGCCTCCGAAAGCAGATAAAATTAAGTTGTCACCTTTCTTCAGTTGGTTTTCGTAATCCCACAAACACAAAGGTAAAGTACCCGCAGTTGTATTACCGTATTTCTGTATATTGATCATAACTTTTTCTTTCGGTAACCCCATACGGTTTGCTGTAGCATCAATTATTCTTAAGTTTGCTTGATGAGGAACTAACCAATCAACATCATCAGAAGAAAGATTGTTTTTCTCCATTATCTCAGCAGAAACACCGGCCATATTGGTAACAGCGAATTTAAAGACTTGTTTTCCTTCTTGTTTAACAAAGTGCTGTCTTTTCTCTACAGTTTCTATTGTTGGTGGATTCAGAGATCCTCCAGCAGGTTGCACCCAAAAGTTTACACCCGAACCATCACTTCGAAGAATGAAGTCTTGAACTCCCATTCCTTCTTCATTCGGCTCTAACATAACTGCCCCAGCTCCATCACCAAAAATGACACAAGTTGTTCGGTCTTCATAATCAATGATAGAAGACATCATGTCTACACCAACTACAATTACTTTTTTGTATTTTCCTGTTTCGATAAATTGAGAAGCAGTAGCAAGTGAATAAATAAACCCTGAACAAGCAGCATTTAGATCAAACCCCCAAGCATTCTTCATTCCTGTTTTATCGCAAAGAATATTTGATGTACTCGGAAATGGGTGGTCTGCAGTGACTGTTCCTACTATGACTAAATCCACATCTTCAGGATTTGTATTTGTCTTTTTTAATAGACCTTTAACTGCTTCCGAAGCCATATCAGAAGATGCACCGTTTTTCATGATGTGCCTTTCTTTAACTCCTGTTCTAGAGGTAATCCATTCATCATTGGTGTCAACCATTGTTGATAGTTCTTCATTTGTGAGAACGTATTCTGGTAAATAACCTTGTACTCCAGTAATAGCTGCTGTTATCTTGCCCATACCCATTGCATTTATTTTTGCTTTATTCAAACTTCTGGTTTAACACTTTTCAACGAAAAAAGGCCACGCAAGATTTCTCTTGGTCGCCTAAAGACGTCTGCCTTAAATTACTTCGTATTTGTCTCTCGTTGTGAAATGAAGGACAGTTTATTGAAGTAAGATTTCTGTTTACATTTATATAAATCTTCATAAAAGAAGAGATAAATGTACGGAATTAAATTGCAACTTCTTTCTCCGCTACTACCTTTCCTTTGTAGTATAATTTCCCTTCATGCCAGTGTGCATGGTGGTATAAATGTGGTTGACCAGTTGTTGGGCATGTCGCAATGTTGTTTGCTTCTGCTTTAACATGCGTTCTTCTCTTGTCACGTCTCGTTCTCGAGATCTTTCGTTTAGGATGTGCCATTTTACTTTATTTTAATTAAATCTTTATATTCTACTTTATATTCTCACTTATCTTTCGATAAGTTTTTCAATGCTTTCCATCGAGGATCAATTTCTTGTTCCTCTTCGTTGTTTTTTTCTTCTGATGATTCATTCTCTTCGTACAATTCATCATCCGATATTAATAAGTACTCATCTAAAATTGAAATCATCTCTTTATTACATTCTCCTTTTGGGTGTTTGTGTAGAGTTGGAATAGAAACGGAAATTAACTCAAGAAGAGCATCCTTAATGTCAATTTCATATTCCTCGGGGTAAACAATAATTAACGATTCGTCATCCGTTTCTTTATTGTCAAATTTATAAATCAATTGATATTCCCCTTCAATTTCTACATCCATTACGTCATTGCATCGGTCACACGTCGTTTCAACAACTCCTTGAATTGTGAAATTACCAATCATCATTGTTTCTTTTTTCTCAAACAACAATTCAACCTTAACTCTTCCTTTTTGGACGATTGAGTACTCAAAAATTTCAAAGAACGAGTCAGTGAGGTTAAAATTAAAGGTATGTTTCCCATCTTTTAAACCTACAAAAGGGATGATATACGCTTTACTTTCTTTCACTTTCTCAATTTTTCCACCCTTCTATTGTTAGGCGGGGCGCAAAGGTAGTAATTAAAATATAAACAATGTAGTGTTTATAATGATTTTTTATCGCTTCGCTCATTTTTTTGATTCAATATTTATTATCGTTCTCTTCTATCGTCTTTCTTAGGACTTACAGCTAAAGGGTTGGCATTAAATTCTTTTTCTTCGATATGATTCCTAAAAACATCAATGGCAAGGTAAATGGCATTGCGCATCGAATCACCTGAAGCTTTATTTTTGCCAACGATATCGTAAGCCGTTCCGTGATCGGGTGAAGTTCGTACAATTGGTAGCCCAGCAGTAAAGTTTACACCTTCATCAAAAGACAAGGCTTTAAATGCAGATAATCCCTGGTCGTGATACATAGATAATACGCCGTCAAAACTACTTCTTGCGGAAGAACCAAAGAAACCATCAGCAGGGAAAGGACCAAAAGCAAATATATTTTCATTCTTTGCTTTTTCAATGGCAGGGTGAATACTTTCGTTTTCTTCTGCGCCCATTTTACCATTTTCACCTGCATGAGGGTTTAATCCTAGTATTGCAATTTTTGGTCGTTGAATAACAAAATCTTTTTGCAAAGATTGATTAAAAGCGGTGATTTTTTGATAAACAGAATCAATAGATATAGATTCGCTCACATCTTTAATTGGTATGTGACTTGTTACTAAACCAACACGTAAATCTCCAGCGACCATTAACATTAAAGCTTCTTCCTGTCCTGACATATCTGCAAGGTATTCAGTATGGCCAGGGAACTTAAAACCAGATTTACCCATCGCATCTTTGTTGATTGGGGCGGTGACTAAGACGTCAATCTTCCCGGAAGCAAGATCTTGAGTAGCTCTTTCTAAAGATTCAAAGGCGTATTGTCCACCTTCAATGGTTGCTTTTCCAAGATCAAATTTTAATTCATTTTCCCAGATGTTTACAATGTTTACTTTTTTAGATTTCGCTTCTTCGGCACTTTTACAAGATGTATAATTGAAGTCGTTGAATGCAAGGTTTTTTTTATGGAAAGAAAACACTTTCGAAGAACCGTAAATTATAGGTGTACAATCGAGTAATATTCGACTATCATTTAAAGCTTTCATAATAACTTCAATGCTGATTCCGTTGATGTCCCCGATTGAAATTCCAACTTTAACAATAGGACGAGAAATGACCTCTTTTCTTAATTCTTTTTCCATTAGTTAAAGTTTTTGAAGAATTGGTATAACATTCTTACTCCAACACCCGAACCACCTCTCGTTCGATAAGCGTTTGATTTATCTAGCCAAGCTGGTCCAGCAATGTCCATGTGGATGTATGGTGATTCAACAAAATTTTCTAAAAATTTTCCTGCGGTAATCATTCCTGCAGATGGACCACCAATGTTCTTTAAATCTGCAATTGGAGATTTCATTTCTTCGCCGTATTCTTCCCAAAAAGGAAAAGTAATGGTTCTTTCATAAGTATCTTGTCCAGCTTGTTCAAGTTGATTGAAATATTTTTCATCAGCAGTTCCCATAATACAAGTTGCGTGTTCACCAACCGCACGATGAGCAGCACCTGTTAAAGTCGCAGCATCAATCACAATTTCTGGATTAAATTTCTTCGAATAAGTTAATGCATCAGCAAGAATCATTCGTCCTTCTGCATCCGTATTTAAAACTTCAACGGTTAATCCATTCATCATTGTGACAATATCTCCCGGTGCGTATGCGTTCAAACCGGGGCGATTATCTGTTGCAGGAATTAATGCAATGATATGCAAAGGCAATTCTTGTTTAGCGGCTAAATAAATTGCTCCAACCATCGTTGCTGCACCACCCATATCACTTTTCATAATATCCATTGAGTTGGGCGTAGGTTTTAAACTTAAACCACCGGTATCATAAACCACACCTTTTCCAACTAAAACAATCGGCTTTTTGTTGGTTGAGTTTTCTGATTTGTATTCTAAGATGGTAAATGTTGGCGGGTCAATTGACCCTTGATTTACCGATAAAAGTCCACCCATTTTAAGTGCTTCAATTTGTGTTTTTTCTAAAACTGTAACATTGATGTCTGCGTCCTGTGCTAAAGCGGTAATCTCATCTGAGAATTGCACCGCATTTAGAAAAGATACCGGTTCGTTGACCATATCTCTTGCCCAGAAAACAGCTGTTGTGATATCAAAAAGTTCTTCAATATTCTCCTCTCCGAAAGAGTCTTCTACTAAGATATTCTCCAGTTGATATTCTTTCTTTTCTTCGTCTTTGAAGTATTTATTGAATTGATAGCTCGCTAAAAGGAAACCTTCTAATGTGTAATAAACATCGTCGCTGTTCCCTAAGAATGCAATTTCTTCGACAGCTTTATCGAGTTGTTCTCTGATTTTTGAACCCGCTATTCTGTTTTTTTCAGCATCGTCATTTGACTTAATGAGAAAAACAGTGCCATCGAGAGATGTAAGTGCAGTGAAATCACTTTCTTTTTCTAAGAATTGATTAAATAGAGTTGCATCTTCTTTGGAAATAGATGTAGGTATATTTTCTTTATTACCGATAATTACGCGGTAATTTGAATTATTAAGTTGTTTACTTTCTTGTAATTTCATAAGAATAAAATTTATCCTTCAAAGATACATTTTAATTAAGAATTAAGAATTAAAATTCACGAGAATTAATTTGGGGAAAACGAAGTTTCAATAATTAGGAATAGAGAACTGTTTACTGCAATCGTCTTACTGAAAGAAAGCGTTTAGGATAACCGGAAGAATAATATTCAGTGATTACAACACCAAAGTGTTTTTTTGAACTTGAACAATGGATAAATTTCATTTTGGTTTCACTGTTTTCAATAATAATCCCAACATGACCAGGGGTTTTATCTCCTGTTTTCGTCCCAGTAAAGATGATACAATCTCCTTTTTGGCATTCTTTAAGGGGGATTTCTTGACCTAAATGAATGTATTCTCGGGAAACTCTCGGAGCTTCAATGCTATTTTTATGGTAAACATAAGAAGTGAAACCTGAACAATCAAAACTGACATTTTCATTAGAAGTTGCCCATTTATATTTCACACCCAATTGACTCATTGCTATTTCTACAATAGAATCTTCAATGGTTTTAGTCAGTGTATCTTGTGCAAATGAACTTCCTGTCAGGAAAACCAGTAATAAGACAATCAAGAAAAATGTTTTATTCAAAGAAGTCATATTCAAATGTTTCAACTTGTATAAAAAGTTTATTTTTTGACTTGCTTTCATGGATTAATTCAATGGGTAAACTGTCGTGAAATACAAAACTTGAGTTCAGACGTGTTAAAAATTCATCATTGCTAAAGGTGGAATCAATAAATCCAGAACAATTTCCTTCTTTATTGTAAATGATAGACCTTTTATATTGGAAAGGAAACTTTTCTGTTCTTACTTTCATGGGCATATTCTTTGATGAATAATGGAATAGATTGATGTTAGATTCATTGACTTTGTTTTCCACATAGTATTCTTTTTTGGGGAGAATTGGGGAGCCGAAAGTAATCATATCTTGCGGATTTGGATCGAAAATAGAATCGACGGAAAGTGTGCCCCAATATTCTTTTTTTAGCATATAAAAACGATAATCACCTGATTTAGCATTTTGGTAAACTAAATAATTCTGTTGGTATTCTATTTTGTCGTAAATTAAAAACTGATCAATTGCTTCATTGTTGTTTTCGTTTTTATCGTAAACGATACGAACAGGAGAAAATCCATACTCATCTCTTAATACTTTGTATTCAAAATTTAAATCAGCTACGGTGATGTATTCATAAAACTGTTGAATATGAATTCTTTTTAAACTACCATCTGTGTCAAAGAAGTAGGTTTTTTTCTCTTTTGGGTTTAATTCTTCAGGGTTGTTTTTATTACCTGAAGGGAAAATTTTCCGACGGATAGATTTAATGTTCTTTTTGCGAATAATCTCTTCATCAAACCAAATTGGAAAGGACATATTCTTTTCATTTTCAGAGAAAGAATGAGTCATGTTGAAAATAAAACTTTTGTAAGCACCATCTTTTTCTTCTTTCTTTTTCTTTTTCCTGATTTCAGAACAGGAAGTAAAAAGTATTGGGAGAATAAGAAGTGAAAGAATTATTGTTTTCATTTAGGCAAAGATACAAAAGAGTTTTTAACTGGTCTTATGTTTGCGTTTTCGTTCATCCTTTTTCCTTACCTTTGCCTCATGATTCATGAACGTCCCATTACAGATTGGCTTCCTCTTACAAAAAAAGAACTCGAAAAACGTGGTTTTGACGAGGTGGATGTTGTTCTCATTTCTGGGGATGCATACGTAGATCATCCTTCTTTTGGAACTGCTGTAATTGGTCGAATTATCGAAGATGAAGGGTTCTCTGTGGCCATTGTTGCTCAACCTAGTTGGACAGATGATTTACGGGACTTTAAGAAATTCGGTCGACCGAAATATTTCTTTGGTGTGACTGCTGGGTGCATGGACTCTATGGTGAATCATTATACAGCAAATAAGCGAAAACGTTCTACGGATGCCTATACACCAGGTGGAGCAAGTGGTTTTCGACCGGATTATGCTTCTGTGGTGTATTCTAAAATTGTGAAAGATTTATTCCCTGACGTTCCTGTGCTTATTGGTGGAATTGAAGCCTCTCTTCGTAGAATTACACACTATGATTATTGGTCGGACGAATTAAGGACTTCTATTCTAGAACAGTCTAATGCCGATTTATTGGTGTATGGAATGGGGGATCAACCCCTGCGGGAAGTATTAAAGTTGTTAAAGAAAGGAGTTCCATTTTCGAGTCTTAAAACTTTAAAACAAGTGGCTTTTTTGTTGGATAAAGATGAAGATTTGCCAAAGAATAAAAAATGGAACACGGTTGAACTAAACAGTCACGAAGTTTGCTTGAAAGATAAAATAAAATTTGCTGCGAATTTTAAAACGGTAGAGGTTGAGTCAAATAAATGGTCGGCGGATCGGATAATACAGAAAATTGGAGAGAAAACGCTGGTCATTAACCCACCGTATAAAACAATGACAGAGAAAGAAATTGATACTTCTTTTGATTTGCCTTATACGCGTTTGCCTCATCCAAAGTATAAGAAAAGAGGTGCAATTCCTGCGTATGATATGATTAAATTCTCCATCAATATGCACCGTGGTTGTTTTGGAGGTTGTAGTTTCTGTACAATTTCAGCACATCAAGGAAAATTCATTGCTTCGCGTAGTGAGAAATCGATTATGAAAGAAGTAGATGAGGTAGTAGAACATCCAGAATTTAAAGGTTATCTTTCTGACATTGGCGGACCTTCTGCGAATATGTACCGAATGAAAGGTATTGATGAAAGTATTTGTGCAAAATGTTCCAGTCCAAGCTGTATCCATCCAGTGATTTGTTCAAATTTGGATACGAATCATAAACCATTGACGAATATCTACAAAAAAGTAGATGCACATCCTGGAATTAAAAAAGCATTTGTCGGATCTGGAATTCGCTACGATTTATTGGTGGATGATTTCAATAAAACGAATCAAGACGGTAATCACGAAGAATATATTGAGCAATTGATAAAACGACATATCAGCGGTCGATTGAAAGTTGCACCCGAACATACTTCTGATGCAACCCTAAAATTGATGCGAAAACCATCGTTTAAATATTTCCATAAATTCAAAGAAACTTACGATAGAATTTCGGAGAAGGTGGGACTGATTCAACCCTTGATTCCTTACTTTATCTCTTCTCACCCCGGTTGTGATAGTGAAGATATGGCAAATTTAGCGGTAGAAACAAAAGATATGGGGTTTCAATTAGAGCAAGTACAAGATTTTACGCCAACTCCTATGACGGTTGCAACGGTTATTTATTATAGTGGAGTTCACCCATACACGTTGAAACCGTATAAAACAGTGAAAAAGAAAGAAGATAAAATCAATCAGCGACGTTTTTTCTTTTGGTACAAGCGTGAAAATCACAACTATATTCGTCAGACATTAAACAATGCTGGAAGAAAAGAATTGGCAGAAAAATTAATCGGACCGGAACGAAAATCACAACAATCGGGCAAAGGTGTTCCAAAATGGTTGGATGAAAAACGGCAATCGCGTACTTCTGGACGTAGGAAGTAGACTGAATACCACTTTTTTTCGCTATTCCTTTCTTGAATTAAAAAAAACTCGTCGTTCCTCCTCAAATAACTTTTTAATTCTGTCGAAACTCAAATAAACGGTTCCGATAAAATTAACTAATGCGCAGAATTCTCGCTTCGATGTTAACGATGAATGAAAAAGTTTACGATAAACCAGCGCCTTTATAAATTATACGGGCACCAAAACACCGCAAGATTCGTAAATTTAAACAACTGTTTGAGCGATAGCGAGTTTTGTTTCAATTAGAATCGAGGATGACTTTGGTCGTGTAATTTATATAGTGCTAGACCTTTTTGCTAACTTTTTGGGGCAATGCCAAAAAGTGGTATTTTCTCTCAATCAAAATGCCTACATTTGCCCTATGGATTACAATACAGTAAAAGCACTTCATATTATTTTTGTGGTCAGCTGGTTCGCTGGACTTTTTTACATTATTCGCTTGTTTATTTACCACGTAGAAGCGCAAGAAAAAGAAGCTGTTGCCAAGAAAATTCTTTCCGACCAATTTGAAATTATGGAAAGTAGACTGTGGGGGATTATCACAACGCCAGCAATGATTTTAACCCTTGTTTTTGGTACGTGGATGCTTTTTTTAAATCCTCACCTGCTTGAAAAAGATTGGATGTTCATCAAATTTGGCTTTATTACTTTGTTGTTGTTCTATCATTTTGTCTCTCAAAGTATCATGCATGACATGAAAAAAGGGATTTTTAAATGGAAGTCAAATTCTTTGCGATTGTGGAATGAATTGGCAACACTTTGTTTGGTTGCAATCGTTTTTATTGTCATTCTCAAAGATTCAATGAATTGGATTTCTGGTACCATTGGATTCTTTGCTGTGGCAATTGGTCTGATGATTTTGATAAAATTGTATAAGAGGTTGAGGAAGTAGGAAATCTTTTTCTCTATCTTTATCCCATGCAAGAATACACGAACTCATTAATCAAAGAATCATCACCTTATTTATTACAACATGCGCACAATCCTGTGAATTGGGAAGCGTGGTCGGATGATATTTTTGAACGTGCAAAACGCGAAAACAAAATGGTTTTGGTGAGTGTGGGTTATTCTGCTTGTCATTGGTGTCATGTGATGGAACATGAATGTTTTGAGGATGAAGAAGTCGCAACTTTGATGAATAAATTCTTTATCAATGTAAAAGTAGATAGAGAAGAGCGACCGGATGTAGATCAAGTTTATATGACTGCGGTGCAATTGATGACGCAAAAAGGTGGTTGGCCACTCAATTGCTTTACATTGCCCGATGGAAAACCAGTTTATGGTGGCACGTATTATCCCAAAGAACAATGGATGCATATCTTAAAGTCATTGCACTACACTTTTGTGAATGAGCCGGAAAAAATGCGTGAATACGCAGATGATTTAATGAAAGGAATCGTTGCCAGTGAACAAGTCATTGAATCGGTAAAGCAAGAAGTTTTTGAAAAAGAAAAAATAACTGAATTGGTGCAACGTTGGTCGAAAAGTTTTGACCGATACGAAGGTGGAGAATCACGAGCACCTAAATTTCCATTGCCGAATAATTATCAATTTTTCTTGAATTTTATTCAATCCGCAGAAGATGGAATTTTTCGAGAAACGGTTTTACAACATCTAGAATTGTCCTTGGATAAAATGGCGTTGGGTGGCATTTACGACCAAATCGGTGGTGGATTCTCTCGTTATGCGGTAGATATGCTTTGGAAAGTACCTCATTTTGAGAAAATGTTGTACGATAACGGTCAATTACTTTCTTTGTATGCAAACGCGTATCGAATTTTACCAAAACCATTGTACAAAAGAATTGTTGCACAAACAATAGCTTGGCTTGAAAGAGAAATGATGGACGGTGAGGGGGCATTTTATTCTGCTCTTGATGCTGATAGTGAAGGTGAAGAAGGAAAGTTTTATGTGTGGACAGAGAAAGATGCAGAACAGGTACTCCAAAAAGAATACACTTGGACAAAAGAATTCTATGAAATTGGAAACGTAGGTCATTGGGAGCATGGGAATAATATTTTACTGAGACGAAAAACCGATGAAGAATGGTGTCGTGAAAAAAACTGTACGATAGCTGAATTGGAACAAAAAATAGCCCATGTGAATGCACAATTATTGTCAGAAAGAAACACCCGTATCCGACCTGGTTTGGATGATAACAGAATAACTTCGTGGAATGCGATGACGTTAAAAGGTTTGTGTGATGCTTATGCTGTTTTTGGAGAAGATCAATATTTGTATTTAGCATTGAAGAATGCAAAATGGTTGGAAGAAAATCAAATTGAAAATAAAAACGATGAGCAAATTGTATATCGTTTAACGGACAAGAAGAAAATCAATGGATTTTTAGATGATTATGCGCACACAATTGATGCATTTATTTCACTTTATCAAGTCACTTTGGATGAAAAATGGTTGTTTTTAGCTCAAAAGTTGACAAAATCGGCGATAAACCACTTTTTTGACGCAAAATCGGGAATGTTTTTCTATACGGATGATAAGAATCAATTGATTGCACGTAAAATGGAGATTAATGATTCAGTTTTGCCCTCAAGTAATTCTGTGATGGCACGTAATTTATTTGATTTATCTATTTATTTCCACGATCAAGAATACCGAAGAATGGCAGAGCAAATGCTATCGAATGTGTATGACGGAATGGAAAATTTTGGTTCGGGGTATTCCAATTGGGCAATGCTTTTAAATGAGATTTTACAAGGCGTTTTCGAGGTTGTTATCGTTGGAGAAAAAGCGAAGGAGTACACAAAAGAAATTGAAAAGAATGTAAAGCGAAGAATTATAATTGCTGGTACAACAAATGAAAGTACGTTGGCAATTTTTGAAGGCAAAGTTAAAACGGAGGAAACTGTGATTTATGTTTGTCGTGATGGTGCATGTTTGTTGCCCACGAATTCAGTAGAAAAAGCGATTCAAAAAATAAGTGGAAAATAAACTTTTCTTAAAAACGTTTTAAAAGGCATCAATTTTGTTTTTCTTTGTACTGTGAAAAAATCAATCCTTATTCTTTTCTTTATCCTACCGATCATTTGTTCGGCGCAAATTCTTCATAACAAAGAAGGGAATGCTTTCACGGATAAACCGTTTTTTAATCGAGAATTTATTCAAAAGAATAAGATAAAACAACTCACGGGACTTTATACATATAAAAAGCATAGAGATATTATGCGAGAGACAGAATATGTTTATTTGTATAAGTTTGACCGTAATGGGAATTTAACCTCAACGATTGAAACTTGCCCAGATGACGGTTCGAAAGATACCGTTCGAAATATTTATCGTTACGATGAAAATAATTTACTTATCGCCCATTTAAAATCTGATCAAGATGGTTTTCAGTCCATTTATTTTAAGTACGATTCGTTAGGACGTGTTATTTCCGAAGAATTTAAAAGAGAAACGGTTGATACAAGTCATCAAGTTATCGAATCAACTACTTTCAACAAAGAAACCTTTGTTTACCAAGATTTTGGATTGCAAACCAAAAGAACACGATACAACAGTTATAATTTGCCTTATTTGGATGAATTTTTCAATTATAATGAGTTAGGGTACCTTATAGAGCGGGTAGAACGTTTAAAAATGACCAACGATGTTTATACCATATCCTATGAATACAATGAAAAAGGATTGATTTCAGCCATTCGAAAGAAGAATAATAAACACGAAGAGTTTACAGAAGAATATACATTCGAATACGATGAGTTAGGCAATTTAGAGCAAAAACACCTCTATCGAAAAGGAGAATTTACCACAGATATTCAGATTATTTATAACAGTAAAAGTAAATTGATATCCTCAGTGATTACCCGTCAAGTCAGCACAGGATTTTTGATGATTCTAAGGTTTAGAGGATTTGAATATTACTAGAAGGGTAGTGTTAATCAAGAATGTAGGAATGAAAAATGAGAGATTTTTCAATGATATTCATTCCGACATTTTTAACTTTTCATTTTCTCTTTCACCCTTCCATTTATTGCATTCTTTACCGTTTCTTCCAAAGAATAGAATTCATAATTTAATTCATTCTTAATTTTGTCCGCAGAATAGGCGTAATTCGAGAATAAACTATTCACTGTTTCTTTTGTGACAGAATATTTTTTTCGAGTAAAAAATGATGCGAAATCAAAAATCCGACGAACAGAATTCACCATCCATCTTTTTACAGGTGTTTTAGGAGTTTTAACCTTTAATTCTTTCGCAATAACGGTCATTAATTCTTGGAAAGACTGATTATTTCCGATGCATAAATAACGTTCGGCAGATATGGATGAATCTGTTAGTTGAACCATAATTCGAGCAACATCTCTAGCATCAACGATTGCATTTGCACCAGGAGGATAAAAACGAACTCCTTTTTCCATTGTTTTGCAAAGAGTTAACGAGCTGTCGTTCCAATTTCCCGGACCTAAAATTACACAAGGGTTCACCATAACGGCATTAAGACCTTCTTCGATTCCTCTCCAAACTTCTTTTTCAGCAGAATATTTTGAAATACTGTACCCACTTGTTGTTGGTGTATTTTTCCAAGAATGTGTTTCGTCGATTATTTTATCGTCTTCCCCTCCAATGGCTGCGGTTGAACTTACGTAGCAAAGTTTGTCAACCTTGTTAGAAAGGCAAAGGTTTACGACATTTGCAGTTCCTTCACGATTGATTTTCATTACTTGGTCGAAATCCTTTGGATGAAAAGAAACCAAAGCAGCGCAGTGATAAACAATATGAGAATCTTTCATTGCTTCATTCAATTCGGTGATGTCAAGAATATCACCTTTCACCCATTGAATTTTATTGAAATAGTCTTCCCATTTATCCTCATAGTAAAATTGAAACAAATGTTGAACAATGGACTGTCGAGACTTTGATCGATACAAAGCACGAATATCTTCATTTTTCTTTGTCAGTTCAATCAATAAGTGACTTCCTAAAAGTCCTGTACCACCAGTTATTAAAATCATAGTGTAAAGATAAATGTTTATTTGAGCTTTCTAAAAATATGACTAAACAATTATTAGTGTCCGATTAAATATTAAAGTTAAATCTTTCTTTACTTTTTTCCATTGCCGAAAAAAGTAACAAAAAAGTCTAGTGCTGTCACAAATTTAACGACCAAAATCATCCTCAATTCTAATTTAAACAAAACTCGTCGTACCTCCTCAAACAGTTGTTTAAATTTACGAATTTTGCGGTGTTTTGGTGCCCACTAAATTTATGAATGCACTTTTTAGTTCTTCGTAAAAATTAAAGATTTTTATTCATTGCAATGAATTTTAATTCGAAGGGAGGAACCACGTCTTTTCAAACAAAATGAATATTTCGAAGCGAAATCGGAAGTGCGTTGGCCTGTCGAAACAGCGGGCCGATGGGGGTGTGAATGATGAAAATCACAATAATTGCACAAAAGTGCTCCGTCATTGTGTTTGCAAAACACTTCTTTTGTAGAAATTATTGATTTTCAGCAGAGCGCGTGGAAGCATTGTTTCGACTTGATTTTTTCTTTCTTTTTCACTCCTCATAAATAATTCACGAATATAAATAGACACCATGCTTTTCATTTAAAAGAAAATTTTAATGCTTTTATTGACTTAGAGGTATGATTTAGATAAATTCTGTATTTTTATCGGACACTAATGCTAAACAATTAAAAAATAGGAAAATTGATTATTCTCTACCTATAAATGATAGTTTCCATGCTATGAATGAATATTTTGTTCCGTTTGTTCCTTGATAATTCTTTATCTTTGTTGTCTATGAAAACACTACTACTGTTAATTTTAATCGGATTATCCACGTCTTCTTGTACTTCAGAATATGAAGAACGATTAGAAGAAGGAAAAGAATTGATTCACCGCATTGATTTTTTAGAAGAAAGGAAAAATCAGCTGTCGGATGAATTAATCAAAGAAGAATTGACAACAATCAGTAATGAGCTTTCTGTTCTTGCTAAACTGTCAGGGAATGAGACTTTGTTCTTAATGCAATTAAAGAATTTATAGTTCTAATTCATCTGTAGGATCCCAAAAATATCGTTTGAATTCAACGATTTTATCATTTACTACTGTAATTCCTTCACCTTTCAATCTCCCTTCCATTAATTCTGGGGGAGAAAAATGCATTTTCCCTGTTAATAATCCTATTCGATTTACCACTCGATGAGCGGGGACATCAGGGAATTGATGCGCTTTATTCATTGCCCAACCAACCATTCTACTTGATTTTGGCGCTCCTAAATATTTCGCGATTGCACCATAAGAAGTTACCCTACCTTTTGGGGTTAATCGTGCAACATCGAGAACATCTTTAAAAAAATCTTGTCCTTTTGAATTATTCAACGGTCACAGATTTTGCCAAGTTTCTTGGTTGATCAACATTACAATTACGCATCACCGCAATATGGTATGACAATAACTGGAAAGGAATAGTCGCTAACAATGGAATCAAATGCTCATCTGCTTCAGGTATTTCAATTACGTGATCAGCGATTTCTTTCACCTGTTCATCTCCTTCAGTGACAATTGCAATTAGTTTACCCTTTCTTGCCTTTACTTCTTGAATATTACTCACCACTTTCTCGTATGAAGGACCTTGGGTTGCGATAACAAACACAGGCATTTCTTCATCAATCAATGCAATTGGACCGTGTTTCATTTCTGCCGCTGGATAACCTTCTGCGTGAATATAAGAAATCTCTTTTAATTTTAATGCACCTTCTAAAGCAACAGGAAATGAACTTCCACGCCCTAAATACAGTGCATTGGTTGCATCTTTGTATTCTGCCGATATTGTTTTTATTTTATCGTTAATGTCTAATATCTCCTGAACTTTTTGAGGAATAATTTCTAATTCAGAAAGCATTGTTCTAAACTTAGTATCACTAATCGAACCTTTTTTCTTCGCTAAAGAGAGTGCCATCAATGTTAAAACAGTCACTTGAGCTGTAAATGCTTTTGTCGATGCTACACCGATTTCGGGTCCTGCGTGTGTGTAAGAACCTGCGTCAGTTATTCTTGAAATTGAAGAACCTACAACATTACATATCCCTAAAATAGTCGCGCCTTTTGATTTTGCTAATTCAAGTGCTGCTAAAGTATCAGCTGTTTCGCCTGATTGAGAAATAGCAATTACGATATCATCTTCATTTATAATAGGATTTCTGTACCTAAATTCACTTGCATATTCAACTTCGACATTGATACGAGCAAGATCTTCAAATAAATATTCTCCAACTAAAGCTGCGTGCCATGATGTCCCGCAAGCAATCATGATGATACGTTTTGCATCAATCATTTTTTGCTCATATTCTTTAATTCCACCTAAAGAAACCCAAGCTTCCTCAGCATTTAATCTCCCACGGAAGCAATCTGTAATTGATCGAGGTTGTTCGTGAATTTCCTTCAGCATAAAATGGTCGTACCCTCCTTTTTCAAGTGATTCAAGTTTTATTTCTAACTCTTGAATGTAGGGTGTTTTTTGAACATCATCAATGCTGTATAATTTAAGTCCATCATCTAAATCTAAAACAGCAATCTCTTCATCATCAAGATAGACCACTTTTTTTGTGTACTCTACAATTGGAGTTGCATCAGAAGCACAAAAGAAATCTCCATCCTTTCCTATTCCTACAACTAAAGGACTACTTTTTCGAGCAGCAATGAGTTGTCTAGGATTTTCTTTGGATATCATTACAATTGCATAAGCACCCACAACTTGTTGCAGGGCCAAACGTAAAGATTCAGCATAAGTTCCGTTTGTATTTTTTTTAATATCTTCAACTAAGATGGTCAATACTTCAGTATCTGTTTCTGATTGAAATGTATAGCCTTTGGTTAGGAGTTCTCTTTTAATTGAATCATAATTTTCAATAATCCCATTGTGTATCAGAGCAATTTCTCCGTTATTCGACATGTGAGGATGTGCATTTACATCATTTGGTTCACCATGAGTTGCCCACCTCGTATGACCAATACCAACTCTCCCACTTTTGTCTTTGTCTTTAGTGAATTCTTCAAGATTGGCAACCTTTCCTTGTTTTTTGTACAAGTTTAAATTTCCATCCGTTAATAATGCAACCCCAGCACTATCATAACCTCTATATTCTAATCGTTTTAAACCTTTTACAACGATTTCATAAGCATCTTTTTTTCCGATGTAAGCTACAATTCCACACATAATTAGGTAGGTATTAAAATTCAGTATATAATATGGTCAATTTTGGTTTTGCTTTATTTCCCGTATTTGGTCCATTGAAAACAATTCGAATTGATGAGGTGTTATGTAAAATTGGCGAAAGTACCAACCCGTGATTCTCAATATCTCCATTTATCACAGCTTGTACATATGACCGAAGATCGATTTCATATTTTTTCGTAAAGTCATTGTATTCTCCAATGGAGTTTACGCTAAATAAATCTGTTGAGCCACTTTCAATAAAAGTTGCTACGGAAACATTTACACCTGGGTGTAAATTGTCATTACTTTGGTAAGAAACGGGTAATTCTAAAACAGCTTTATGTATAACCGCTGTTTTGGGTAAATTGTTAATTCCATCAAAAATCACTCGAGCTCTACTTCCAAAACTTTGGGTGTAATATTCAATTTGCCCAAGGGTGCTATCCGCGAGAACAGCTCCTACACTTGTCGTTGAGTTGTCGAGAGTAACTTGATTGAAATCAGCTGAATTCGAATTAATAATGAAATTAAAACTTTTAGATTCTCCTGCTAACCTGTAATAAATTGTCATCTGTGAAAGTGGGTCGTTTACATTAAAGTAAAATATTCCACCGGTTCCACTCGATTGTAGCCCATTGTTTGTCTTAATGTGTAAACCTTTGAAATAAGATACAAACGCATCGTTGTCAACGAAATTACCATTTCCTGATTGCGCCTCTACCATCAATGCTCTAGCAAAGTTAGTATCCAAAGGGATTCTTAACTGAGCATCAACAGTATCACCTCCAATTACGGTTGTGTTTTCTGTGTCAAAATTCAGGTTATTCATCCCTGATAAAACCAAATCTGTTCCCGTGGCATCTGTTAAAGTTTGAAAAGAATAATAGGTTGAATCGACATAGAAATCTTCACCAATTTCATAAACTTCTACAGTTTGAGTCCCTGTTTCACCATAAAAACCGATGTATTCTAGTCCAAGAATAACAGAATCAATAATAACAGTACTTAGGTCTCCAAAGTCGGGTGCGTTTCCTGAAAGGCGAATTTGTGTATAGAATTCATTCGTCACAGTTCCAAAGATAGGGTCGTTATATGAACCCAACAAGACGAAAGGTGCATTATCTGAACCGACCGAGTCATCAAAATAAGAGTAGGTTTTTAAAGAGAATGTGTCCACGCCGTCTGATGAGAGGAGCTCACTTTGATCTATAATACCTTGCCCTAGAGTGCTTTCTTTCTTTTTACAAGAAAAAATCACTAAAACGATGAGCAAAAAAGTAGCGGCAAGAGTGAAACTCTTCCGCCACAATGCAGTTGAAAATTTGTTCATATTATGATAAAACTTCTGTACCAATTACTTTATCCAAAAATTCTGAAATTTCTTTCACTTGATGTTCCTCAGCAACAAAATCTAATTTATCACAGTCAGCATCATCAAATGCTTTTCTTACCTCAGTTGTTAATTCTTCACTACTAACGATTAAACCGTCTACATATTTTGTTACGTTCTCTGTAATTGAATTATAATTTGCGTTTTCAAATTCTTTTACAATCTCATCGCTAAAGCCATCAAATTTAAGCTTTTCAGGAAAGCGTTTGTCCCAATTATTGTTAAAGCTATCATTGTAGAGGTTATAAACTACTTTCGTATTTGCAAAATGAGGATCATCTTTGTAAATCTCTTTTAGGTACATTGGCATTAATGCTGTCATCCATCCACTACAGTGAATTACATCTGGTTGCCAACCTAATTTTTTAACCGTTTCTAAAACGCCTCTACAGAAAAACATTGAACGTTCATCATTATCAGCGTGCTCGACTTCTTTTTCATCAAGGATAGTACTTTTTCTTTTGAAATACTCATCATTATCTATAAAGTAAACTTGCATTCTGGCTTGAGAAATTGAAGCTACTTTAATGATTAATGGATGGTCTGTATCATCAATAATTAGGTTCATTCCAGAAAGGCGGATAACTTCATGTAATTGATGTCTACGCTCATTGATCACACCAAAACGTGGCATGAAAACGCGAATCTCTTTTCCAGATTCTTGAATTCCTTGTGCAATCCCTCTTGCAGAGAGACAGACTTCTGATTTTGGCAAAAATGGCGATACCTCTTGAGAGATAAATAATATTTTTTTCTTCTCCATGAATTGTTTATTGGTAATAACGAATACAAAAATATACAAAAAAATGTGAAACTTCAACAAAAACACATAGTTTTGTTGCTTTCAATTTTGTTTAAATGTCAGAAAATAACATCTTTACTTCGGTTGAATCTTTGAATAAAACGATTCAAGAATTAAAAACAAAGCATAAAATAGGTTTTGTTCCAACGATGGGGGCACTTCATCATGGTCATATTTCTCTAGTTGAGAAAGCGTTTAAATATGCAGATGTAGTGGTTGTGAGTATTTTTGTGAACCCTACTCAATTTAATAAAAAAAGCGATTTAGAACTCTATCCTAGAACAATAGATGAAGATCTAAAGTTGCTAGCTCCGTATCCAAATCTTATTGTTTTTATTCCGACTGTTGAAGATATGTATCCTGCAACTTTTGAGAACATTTCGGTTGATTTAGGTGATGTCGCTACAGTAATGGAAGGAAAATTCCGACCCGGGCATTTTGATGGTGTAATGAATGTCGTGAAGCGATTTTTTGACATTGTTGAACCAGATTTCGCATTCTTTGGAGAAAAAGATTTTCAGCAATTGGCTGTTATTCAGTTTATGGTGAAAGAACTGGGACTTCCTGTTGAAATTATTCCTTGTAAAATTATTCGTGAAGAATCTGGACTTGCAAGCAGTAGTCGTAATGCTCGATTATCTGAAAAAGACAAGGAAACGGCTGTCTTAATCTCCAAATCTTTGTTGATTGCGAAAGAATTGTCTTGCTGTTTTTCTCCTTTTCAAGTGAAAGAATTGATTCGAGACCTATATCAATTATCTAGTATTGATTTAGAATATTTTGATATCGTTGATCCTGCAACTTTAAAATCATTAACCAAATGGATTCCAGGTGCTCATGCTTGTGTTGCTTCTTTTTGTAATGAGGTTCGCTTGATTGATAATTTACAATTGACCGATAATAGAACAAAATAATCAACTATATTTGCCCAAAGAATTGAAAATACAATGTTAATACAAGTCGTAAAATCTAAAATACACCGTGTTTCTGTTACCCAAGCAGACCTTAATTATATTGGTAGCATCACGATTGATGAAGAATTAATGGAGGCGTCTAATATGGTGGAAGGTGAACGTGTCCAAATTGTAAATGTTAATAACGGAGAACGTTTTGAGACATACACGATTAAGGGAGAACGAAAATCAGGCACGATATGTCTTAATGGACCTGCTGCTCGTCGTGTTGCTGTCGGGGATAAAATTATTATCATTGGTTATGGTTTTATGGATATGAATGAAGCGAAAAACTTCAAACCATCTCTTGTTTTTCCAAATGAAGAGACCAATTTAATTGACTAATTGTTGAAAGACCAACTTATTAAAATAGCGAAGATTGTTATTCCTATCGGAATAGGTGTTTATCTTACATGGTATTTTTTTAGCGGTCTAACAGAAGAACAAATTGAACAAACTAAAAGTGCTTTTCTGGGAGCAAATTATTTTTGGGTTGGACTAGGTCTGTTCATAGCTGTTTTGAGCCACATGAGTCGTGCATATCGCTGGCTTTTCCTTCTCGAACCCTTAGGTTATAAACCTTCTTTTTGGAATTCATTTTATTCTGTGATGGCGGGCTATATTATCAATTTTACAGTTCCTCGTTCCGGTGAAATTGCTCGTGCAGGACTTATGACAAGCTACGAAGATGTTCCTTTCGAAAAAGGTTTTGCAACGATTGTTATAGAAAGAGTAATTGATGTAATTATGCTCGGAATCGTTTTTTTTATTACAGGAATATTACAAGCAAATTCAGAAGAGTTTAAACAAATCACACAAACAGAATCGAGTGGAATTTCACCGACTGTAATTTGGACGGTTTTGATTGTTGGTTTTATTCTTGGACTGATTCTTTTAGTGTTTTACCTGAAGAATGAAAAGTTCAAATTGTTCGTTATTTCTAAATTAAAAGGTTTTTACGAAGGACTTAAATCTGTCTGGACAATGAAAAAGAAATGGGCGTTTATTGGACATACTTTATTTATCTGGTCTTGTTATGTTGGTTCAATTTGGCTCTTTGCTCAAGCTTTTCCTGAAACAAGTATGATGGTGATTGGTTGCGTGTTTGGTGCTTTTCTTGTCGGAGCAACAGCTGTCGCTTTATTGCCTGGTGGAATTGGAATTTATCCTTTATGGGTAACACAAGTCTTATTGATTTACAATATTGATTTTGCTGCATTTGGTATTTTTCTTTGGGTGGCGCAAACAGTTTTAATCGTTGTGATTGGATTATTATCTTTATTTTTAATCCAGCGACAAGAAAAAGTAGAGACATTATGATGACACGTTTAGATTATATTGAATCGAAGATTTTAGATACAGAACCCGCAAAAAAGAAGATTGCTACGTGGCGATTGAAAGGAGAGAAAGTCGTTTTCACCAACGGTTGTTTTGATATTCTTCATAAAGGTCATGTGACATATTTAGCACAAGCTGCAGAATTAGGCAACAAGATGATTGTCGCACTCAATACAGATGCTTCTGTAAAACGTCAAGGGAAAGGAGAGGAACGTCCGATTAACAAGAATGATGCTCGAGCAATGGTT
>JAJRQQ010000054.1 GCA_024280155.1 Bacteroidota bacterium | reverse complement strand
ACAGTTGTTTAAATTTACGAATTTTGCGTTGTTTTGGTATCCGCTAAATTTATGAATGCACTTTTTAGTTCTTCGTATTTTTTTATTCATTGCAATGATTTTTAATTCGAAGCGAAATCTAAAAGTGCGTTGGCCTGTCGAGACAGCGGGCTGGTGGGAGAGTGAATGATAAAAATCACAATAATTGAACAAAAGTGCTCCGTCATTGTGTTTGCAAAACACTTCTTTTGTAGGAATTATTGATTTTCATCAGAGCGAATGGAAGCATTGCTTCGACAGCAACCTCAGAACAAATCTATTTCCTTTTTATTTCCTTCTTCGGTACAGGATCTTCTCCACTTCCACCCCATGGATGACAAGAGGCAATTCTTTTCAAACCTAACCAAGTACCTTTTATCGGACCCCAAATTCGCAATGCTTCGACCATATAATTCGAACAAGTCGGATGATAACGACAAGATTGCGGCAGAATTGGACTAATTATCCATTGATAAATCTTTACCAAAACTAAGATGGGAAAAGAAAATATTTTTTTTAGGAGCTCCATGCTACAAAGGTAAACATAAAGTAGAATATCTACGATAAGTATTCGTTTCACTATTTATTATTTCATATTTTTAGCAAAACTTTTTCTATGCGATACCTTTTTATTCTATTTATCTTTTTTTCATTTTTTTCTTGTGAAAATTATTCAACACAAAATA
The DNA here is from genome assembly GCA_024280155.1 of Bacteroidota bacterium. GTDB lineage: Bacteria > Bacteroidota > Bacteroidia > Flavobacteriales_D > Crocinitomicaceae > UBA4466. The sequence goes on along the minus strand of JAJRQQ010000054.1, from coordinate 13,102 downwards.
CCCCTCGAAAGAAAGTCCAAAAGACAGTCTTTGAGAAAGTCGAAAAACAAGCGAATAATGGAGATGCAGAAGCACAAAAATTATTAGGCGATTTTTACTATGAAGGAATAGAAGTAGAGAAAAATCTAGAACTTGCTTTGTATTGGTATATAAAGAGTGCAACTCAAAATAATATGGATGCTCAGTACGCCTTGGGAAAAATGTATGAATTTGGCGAAGGAACTGACGTAAATATCAATGCATCATTTGGATGGTATCTCAAAAGTGCAAAACAAGGAAAGAAAGAAGCACAATGCAAGGTTGGAGAATTGCAATTGGCGAAGGATAATTCTATTGAAGATTATAAACTCGCATTCTATTGGTTTGAAAAAAGTGCAAAACAAGAATATCCTAGAGCATAAAACAATCTAGGTAATTTATTTAAGAATGGCCTCGGAACAGATAAGAATTTAGACTCTGCATTTCATTATTACAAACTTAGTGCAGTGAATGAAGATTATCTTGGACAGTTTAATTTAGCTGAAATGTACAACAATGGTTGGGGTACAGAGAAAGACGTAGAACAAGCTTTTAAATGGTACGAAAAAAGTGCTGAACAGGGATATGCCATGGCGCAATTTGTTTTGGCTTCCCTATTTAAAGATGAAGCAGGAATTACTGAAAACACAAAAAAAGCTTTTTATTGGTGTAAGAAAAGTGCTGAATCTGGTAACCAAGAAGCACAAATAAAATTGGGAGAAATGTATGAAACTGGCTTTGGAACGAAAGTAAATTATACTAGTGCTTTCAATTGGTACAAAAGATGTGCGAATCAAGGAAATGTTATCGGGCAATATAAATTAGGCGAACTTTTTGAAAAAGGAAAAGGCTCTGGAAATGGATATAAATATTCTGACCGAATGAGATATGCATATAAGTGGTATTTAAAAAGTGCGAAAAATGGATATCCTCCTGCTCAATACAAGGTAGGTTCTTTTTATTATTACGGCGAAGGAACTTCTCAAAGTAAAAAAAATGCAAAATATTGGCTAGAATTAGCATCAAAAAATGGAAACGATAAAGCAAAAAAGTTTTTAGAAAATAAACAATTGATATAATATTAACATTCCGTTTTTAACAACAAAAACCCCATTTTCGTAACAAAATCGCTGTTTTTTCGTTATATTGTACAATAATTCATGCAAAACCAGAACTTTTATGCGATTTCTCCTTCTCTCCTTTTTTCTTTCTTCAAGTATTATTTTTGCACAACCTTCCGATAAAATTGAACCTGAAATGGGCTTCACTCATTCTACGGTAGAAGATGTAATATGTAAAGAAACACTCGAAAGTGAGGGGTGGACAAAACTCGCACAACCTATCTTTTGGCAGAAAATCATGACACTCTCCCCTGACTCTTGCTTCATTAACATTGCTTCTTCGCGAGTAATTGTTGGAAAAATGAGCATGAGTGATTGGAAAAAACAAAGCGATGCTGAAAAAGATGCGTACAGAAACCGTATTCGAGTAGAATATCAACTTCCTTCTGATGCTAGAATTTTTGTGACTACTGGTAAAAGTGATTTCTACCAATTCGAGAAAGTATACCCAAGTTTACAAAAAGGAATTGAAGAATTTGAGAAAAATGGGGTTGACCCTTGGTATGCCCAAGCAATTCTCTTGATTGAATCTCCAGGGCATTTGGCAAAATCGAGCGTTGGAGCATACGGACCTTTTCAGTTGATGCCTGCTGTTGCAAGAGCACAAGGTTTAACCGTGAATCGTTACAAAGATGAACGCAAAGATTTTGAAAGATCGGCTTACGGTTCTTCTCAATTGATTAAAAAAATATGTCTTCCAGAAGCTCGAAGAATTTTAGATGCCAAGAATATTTCTTACAATGAAGATGATATTTGGTTTCGATTATTCGTTCTACACATTTACCACGCTGGTGCAGCAAATGTTAGTGCAGTAATCAATAAAATCAATCCAACGGAAGGCGGACTTGAATTAATTACAACAATGTGGCAGACAAAAGCGGCAAAATTTAGAAATAGTTCGCAGAATTATTCGCAATTGGCGTTGGCTTCACAAATGATAATCGTAGGCTTCGACAAGCTCAACCTACCGTAAAAAATCAGCTTGTCGAGTAGACTGAGCTTGTCGAAGTCTACTTTCTAAAAACCAGAGAAATTGAATTCACACAATGTCGTGTATTCTTTTCGGTAAATCTTTCTCCTTCAAAAACATGTCCGAGATGACCTTTGCAATTGGCGCAAACAATTTCTGTTCTACGACCATCGGCATCTATAATTCTCTCTACAGCCCCTTCAATTTCATCGTCGAAAGAAGGCCAACCACAATTGGAATGAAATTTATCCGAAGAACGATACAGTTTAGCATCACATTGCTTGCAATGATAATTTCCTTCTTCAAAAAAATCAGTGTATTCTCCTACGAAAGGTGCTTCAGTTCCTTTGTTTAGTAGAACTCTTTTTTCTTCTTCAGTTAATTCTCTCATTGAATTTGCATTGATTTTAAATCTTCTGAAAATTCTTCAACAAAAATATCCATGGCTTGTTTTAATATATTCTCCTGTCCCTTTTTTGCTTTAATATAAAGTACACCTCCATTATTATCGTAGTCAAAAGTAATGTATTTCACAGCGCGTAGAATGTTTGCTTCATCTTCCAATTTTAAAGCATCCATATCAACTCCGTCAAGGTTGACAAAGAAACTTATAGCTCCTTTCCCAAAATTTTCACATCCTTCTGGAAGTATCAATTCATTTTGATTGCTTTTATAAGAGATTTCCTCATTATTACTAAAAACCAACCCATCCTTTTCCAAAAGCATTTGACCAAAATCAAATTTAGCATCTTCCAATGAAAAATCGCCGACTAAATCTTTCCCTTTCGTTGTTAAACCCAGAAATGCATTGAAATCAGCTTGTTTATTTGGGTTCAAATCTCCATAAAGAACTCCTCCTACTTTCCCATTTAAGAATGATGCTAACCCATCTTTTCCCCTAAACATTAATGCCATCTGAGCTTGAGGACCTATTGCTTTTGCTATATCCGACACTGCTTCTGGTGAAAATTCAGTAATAAAATCGTTCATCTTTTTCATATCGATATTAATCGAAAATCCCATTCTAGGTGAACCTGATCCAAGAAATGCAACAATTGGCGCTTGATCATCAGCAGTAAAGAATAATTTTTCTTTTAATTTTGAAGAAAAAAGATTCTTCGTTTCAACAATTGCCGCGCCTTCTTCAAACTTAAAAACAGTTTGAATGTATGAACCTTCAACCAATTCTTGAAGTTCATTTTGCTTATCCTTACTTAAATCTGAAAAATCAATTTGAGAAGTTGTGAAAATCGAAGAAACATTCATTCCTAACACCAAATCCCCTTTCTTTTCAAGAATTTCATCAATTTCTCCTCCACTTGTTTTTCCTTTCACTTTTTGGAAAGTTGAGGCAATTATTTTTTCAACATCTACCGCTTGTTTTTTGACAATAATTACACCGACATTATTAAGTACTCCAAACATCATTGGTCCATCTTCAGTATATGAGATTCCTTTCACTTCATTGAAGTCAAACCCATCAACAGTCATTTTATCAATCATCGCTTGTTTATCCTTCAACTGAATAAAACCATAAAACGATTCAGGCTCACCATTCTCATCCAAAGGACCTTCTAGCGCATAATAAACGGGCTGACTAAAATCAATTACTTTCTCCCAGTCTTTTTTCTGTCCATCGATAATCCCACCAAAAGTGGGGATAGTTGCATAATCTGATTTTGATAAAATATCCTCCAAATTCACATGCCCAAATGCAATAATGTGATCATTTTCATTGATAAAAGCTGAAAGTGCATCTTTTGGATTTTGTGTTCCATCTCCACTGGAGCATGAATTAATGAAAGTAAGTGAAAAACCTACGAGGACGAGTATTGAAATAATTTTATTCATAATTCAAATATACGTGATTCTAAAAAAACTGAGGACAAAATATCGTTTTTTTCTATCTTTGCAACATGCATGCGGTAGAACCTTTTTTCCATTGGCGGAACTTATATATATCATCAGAAGACGATGCTTCTCCTTTTTTTGGACAAGAATACAGTGAGTTTTTCTTCGACAACAAGGTGTACAATCATCTTATTCACCCTCAGTGGGATTCGATGGATTCTCCTACTCTATTTTTAAAAATCATCTATGTTGATTACGATTCTTCTTTTGCAATCATTGAATTTATTGGAGAATGGAATGACGCCATTGAGAATGACATCATGACTTTGAAACGAGACATCATTGATGAAATGATAAAAATGGGCATCACAAAATACATTCTTATCGGAGAAAATGTTTTGAACTTCCACAGCTCAGACGATTGTTACTACGAAGAATGGATGGATGATATCGATGACGGATGGATTTCTTTCGTGAATTTACATCCTCATGTTCGAACTGAAATGGAAGAAGTTGGTATTGACCAATACATCATTCTAGGTGGAGAAATGGATGAAATTGATTGGAGAACCTATTTACCCAAGCAACTATTCGATTATATCGAACAAATTGTTGAAAAACGATTCACGATATAAAAAAATACGGCCAAGTATTCACTCGACCGTATTAATTTCACTAAAAAAAAGTTATTTATTTCACCATAATCTGAGAAGACATCGCTTTATTTCCAACGAAGAAATGTACAAGATAAATTCCTGCATCTAAATCAGATGGTAAAGCAACTTGCTCATCATTCTCTCCAATGATAGATTCTCCAAGATCATAAGTAAAAACAGAATTTCCTTTCAAATCAACTAAGTTGAAATACATATTTCCAACCGTTAGTGAATTAAAAGTTAAAAATACTTTATTTGCTTCAGGAGAATAACCTGCTACAAAATTGAAATCCTCTTGAGTATTTTCTTCAAGACTTGAAGTGTTTACACCTAAAAGATGTTGAGAAAGATAAATAATATCTCCACCTGTTGCAGCATTTCCATCTGCTTTATTAGAAGCAATGTAAAACTTAACAGGTCCAACATCTGTTGCAGGAGCTTGCCATTCCCAAATCCAAAATTGATTCGAAGAAGAGTTGGATGCTGATGTATGTGTTGCATAATCTTTACCTCCTGCACTCACAATTTGAGTCCCGAGTCCATTAGCACCCGTAAAAGTGCCCGCCATTACATCATTCGTTACATCTAAAACTGTTGCTTCAAAACCTTCTTTTACATCATGTGTTGCAAGTTGTAAAGAAACATTGTAGGTAGCTCCAGGAACATAATTGGTAACAGGATTCAATCCTTGTAATACAGCAAATGTATGTTGTGCCGTACCGTCTTGTGTTGTCCCTGCGTGACATTCTGTACAATTAGGTTCTCCAGGTGCACCAGTTTTCCCAGCTAAAGCTCCAGCTGCATGTTTAACGTGTACATTTTTTGCAAAATATTTTTCAATTTTTTCAACACCGGATTTTTGCATTCCGATAAAGGCAATGGAAGTGATTCCAATTGCAACTAATAAGTAACTTTTTTTCATATTTATTTGGGTTATTTTGATTACAAGTTATAAAACTAACATTTTTTTTTAATTATTCAATTTTCCTTGTGCTATCCAGCATCCTATTTTTTGAATTAAACTATCCGCTAATTTTGGAGCGGAAAAAGGCATTGGAACAAAGCTAGCGTCGTGTCGGATAGAGCCTATCATAGATGGAGAAAAGACACTAATATTAAAATGTCCTGAAAAATTAAATCCAGATTGAGCAGTATTTGCATCGTGGCAACCAGTTGTAGCACAACTTTGCTCAATTAAAGGTAGTACAACTTGTGAAAAAGAAACGGTATCCACGCAACTTTCTATAGGTACTATATCTGGTGCCTTATCCTTTTTACAAGATATTGTAAGCGAAGAAATTGCAATAAAACTTAAAATAATGTATAAATATTTCATTCTTACAATTTAAAATTACGTGTAATGCTAAAACCTAAACGAAATTCACCGTCCAACCAGTTTGAATAAGTTGCTGGTATGAACTGTGTTTCATTAAATCCTCGTGCATTGGTTAAAACTAATTTAAAATTATGTCCATTGGTCATGTATTCAAAACCAACAGACAGACTATTAAAGTTATCAGGACGAATTCCACTTTGGGCAAAAACATGATAATATTCTACCAACATCCCCATTTCTTTTGTGAATTTGAATCCTGCTGCACCGCCCAAAGAAAATATTCCGTTCTCATCATTTGTTAAGACGTAATTTCTATGTACATAGGTTGGCATTATTGCTAAACTTAATCGTTCTCCAAATTTTCTTGCAATATTAATCTGTGCAGAATACGCCATTCTATGAGCAAAATCGGGATAACTTTGAATTTGAGTTAAATCACTCGTTGCTTTAGCATATGTCACAGTGGACATTCCTAAAACAGCTAAACTGAAAGGCATTCTCGCTTCTTTGTTCTGCGTCAACAATCTGTACTTCACAAAACCATCCACTAGAGAACGATAAGGTCGACCAGTACCTTTACTTCTACCAATTCCTATCATTAATTTATCTGAAATTCCATACTCGAAAGCAAAACGAATGTCAGCTGCTTGATCGAAACCAAAAAACTGCTGTATTCCACCATTTGTTCCGGCAATATCTCCAAAACGATGAGAAATACTAAACTCTAAGGTTCTTTTCTTTAACGTTTCTACAGAATGTCCATTTAATATTCTCGTTCCACTAAATGTTTCTTCTACATCCTGTGAGAATGAAGAAAAAGAGAACATTAACGCTCCTAATAAAACATATTTTTTTATCATTTTTTTGAAATTTGTTTAATGTAAGCAACTAAATCATTGATTTGTTCATCACTCATTTTTTCTTTTGTATAAAGAGGCATGTATTGTTTTCTGCCCGTTTTAGCATAAGTTCCCCATCGTATAATTTGATACAATGACTTGTCTGAATAATTTTCTAGGTTTTTCACAAACATTCGTCCCGATAATTTTCCGTTATCTAAACTTAGATTTGTTGCTCTTTTATATGCGTGACAATGTAAACAACTTTTATTGTAAATTGCTTTTCCATTTTCTGCATCACCACCTTCTCCATATTTACGTTTATCTCTATCCATCGTTGGCAAGAAGGTCGCTGAATAAAACTGTCGATACCTTTTTTTTATCTGTCCAATCAATTCTTTCTTTTCAGAATCTGTTGCATTTTGATATTGATTAATTCTTTCCAGTAAATCTTCAGAAAGGTTCAAATCTTTCATCAATAATTCATTCTTTTTAAAATAATGCTTCACGGCTTCCAGTTCCCAATCTAACATCGGTCGACCAGAAGAACAATACTCAGCACATAATTGAATGGCATTATCCAACGAGTCTCTTGCTCCATCGACTAATTCTCCATATTTCTTTTTATAGTCGCCGTTATAAAATTTCGTTCTGTTATAGATTCCAAAGAATGTAGAACCTTGAAGAAATGGGATGCTGTGTGATTTTGCATATTCTAATCTTTTCTCTGGTGATTCTGAGCTCAAATCATCAAACTCTCTCGTCAAATTATGGCAATCTGTGCAAACAAAAAACTTCGAAATTCTTTTTGACTTTTTACCGTTTCGTTTTGTGAAGCCATCGCGGATAATATCTTCTCCCATTTTTGCTTTTTCTTCATCGAAATCCTTCATCTGATGAAGCAAAGGAGAATCTCCGAGTTTGATGAGTACTTCTTCCAGAGAAACACTATCAATGCTTGAAGTCAATCCTTTATTGGAGGAAAAGTCTGTAAATGATAAAGAAATTGTTATGAAACAAAGTCCAACAAATGTGTAGAAAAAGTATTTAATCACTGATTTAATTTTATATGTATCGAAATTACAAAAAATAAACGACCTTAAAAATTGAAGTTATTAGATTTTTAATATCTTTAAATCCTGAAATTATGACTAAGGACGAATTAAGACAAAAATACATTGAGAAAAGGCGGACAATCTCGCCCAAGAAACTCGATCAAATTTCAACAGAGATTTGTCATACTGCTTTCAGTAAATTCCAACTGGAAAAGAAGAAAATCAGTTTATTCTTACCGATTGAACGCAAAAAAGAAATCAACACTTATAAAATTTGGGAGAAGGCACTTTCATTTGATGCTGTTGTTGCAGTTCCTAAAATCAACCCCAACAATGGTGAATTAAAACACATCGTTTTTGAATCTGTTGATCAATTAGAAATTTCATCTTACGGTATTCCTGAACCTAAAAAAGGTCGTGTAATTGCTGCTGAACATTTCGAATACGTTTTCGTTCCTCTTCTTGCGATAGATAAAAAAGGCAATCGTGTTGGTTACGGAAAAGGTTATTATGACCGTTTCTTAAAAAAATGCTCTCCCCGTTGTAAATTTATAGGGCTTAGTCTTTTTGATGAATTAGAAGATGTGATTTCAGGTACAAATTCTTTAGATATTCCTTTGGATTATTGCATTACTCCAAACAATTTCTACCGTTTTGAAAAAAGATAACCAAGGTCGATTTCACCTACTCATTATTGCATTTATTCCAACGTTTTTAGTGGCGCTTTTCCTGTCTGACAGTTGGGTCCCTGCTCTTATCGTATTGGGCATTGGGGTGATTGTAAGTTATCTTTTATTGAAAGGTGGCAAATCTAAGTTACCTTCACAATAAATCCAAGACACTTTTCACTGGTGTAAATACTTGCAAAGGGATCTCAACAAAAATTGTATTCCAGTTACTCATGCTCCCATTCCAAAGACCAGGTAATTCTCTGTAAAAAATCTTTTTGCCTTTGTGGTTTTTTTCAACAACGAAGAATTTTGTATCGTCGCGGTATTTCATTAAGTCAAGAGTGTTACTATCGACGTCACTTTTAGATAAAACAATAAAAACAGGATTAAAATGACTGCTTTTTTGAACTATTTCACGTTGTTCATCATTCTCAAAGTTTATTTGTGCTTTCTCGATGATCTGATTACTCAAACCCTCTCCGCCATTTATCCAGAAAGGACCTCCACCGGGTTCCCCTTCATTCTTCACCATTCCACATATTCGAGAAGGTCGATTTGCGAACAATGCTAAATCTTTTTTTGATACGTTTTCAATTTCACTCGGATGAATAAAAGGGAATCTGTTATTCAACCCCCTCAAACCTTCAGTTGAAAAGTCATTGAATAGTTTCTTTAACTCCTTTTTAAAAGAAATCAATACACCAATAAGTTGTTGGGAAACAGTTTTAAATGGCAGTGACTTTGAATAGCGCTGCACATTGTCAATATTTTTCAAGACAACAATATCTGCATCCATTGAGTTTAAATTTTCTAACAATGCGCCATGTCCTGCAGGTCTTCTTATAAAGTTGTTCCCATCTTTCACAACATTCTGATTCTCATCAAAACAGTATGCATCCGTTTCATCGTTTTGATACGAAAATGATATATTTGATACATCTCCGACATTTTTTCTAATCTCATTTTCAAACTCTTTTTGAATGGTAAAATGAATTTTAGTGTCTTGACCTAAAAATTGACTAATTTGTTGTACATGCTCTTGAAAAGCTGTGTTAATTTTACCATCATAAGAATGAAAAGGAATCAATCCCTTTGGAAGGTGAGCAAATTTTGCAACAATCTCTTCAATTAATTTTCTTTTACTCGATTTTGGTGATGAAAGTTCACAGAAAAAAGGAAAAGATTCAACCTTCTCAAAAAAGGACTTAATTTCTTCCGTTTCCACTTCATTCTCCAGCCATTTGTATAAAAAAGCGAACATTCTAGACCCAGAACCTGAAGATGGAATAAAAAATGAAACCATTTCTTTATTCTTTTCATAAACACCTATAAATTCTAGCTGTTGCTCTTTATTCAACCTAATAATCCCAGTATCAATTGAACAAGATTCAATCAACTGCACTTTAAAATCATGCTCAAACACTTGATTTCTTTCAGATAAAATTGCTTTTTTTGTTTCTATACTCATAATTCGCGGAGAATAATTAACTTCGACTAATGAAAATCGGTTTCGAATATATAAAATATAGATGGAAAGCTAAAGGAAGACATGGAATACATTCTCCTTTTGTTTACGATTTTGTAGATAAATGCCAAAAACTCCCTTTTTCTCAGAATGATAGAGGAAAACTTTCTACTATTTTCAATTGTTTAAAATCAGACAAAAGAATCATTGAAATTGAAGATTTTGGTGCAGGTTCAAAAAAATTAGGCAATCATCGTAAGGTTTCTACCATTTTCAAAACGAGTCCATCAAAGGGGAAATATGGACATTTATTGTATCAACTCTCCAAGCATTATCAATTTAAGAATTGTCTTGAATTTGGCACCTCACTGGGAATAGGAGCAATTCATTTAGCGTTAGGGAATTCTTCCTCACAAATAGTTACCGTTGAAGCCTGTGAGAATACACGGAAAATTGCATTAGAAAATACCTCTAATTTTAAAACCATTAAAAGTATTCATGCGACTTTTGATTCATTTCTCGTGGAGAATGATTCTTCTACACTTTATGATTTTGTTTTCATTGACGGGCATCATGATGGCGTTGCATTGTTACGATATTTAAAAATCCTGGATAAAATCACCCATGATGAGACGATTTTTATACTCGATGATATCCGTTGGAGTGATTCAATGTTAGATGCATGGAAAAAAATTGAGAGTAATCCAAAATATCACCTGACCATTGATTTATTCCGAGTAGGATTAATTTCAAAACGCCCGATGCAAGAGAAAGAAAAGTTTATCATCAAAATATAGAGGATTCCCCTCCAAACTCAACACTACATCCCTGGCATTCCTTTCATTTGCTTCATCATCTGACGCATTTTCGCAGGATTACTCATCATTTTCATCATTTTTTTCGTATCATTGAATTGTTTCATCAACTTATTCACTTCAACTACATTTGTTCCAGCACCTTTTGCCAAACGAATTTTTCGAGAATTATTGATAATATCAGGATTTTCTCTTTCTTTCGGGGTCATAGACTGGATGATTGCTTCAATGTGTTTGAAAGCATCGTCTTCAATTTCAACATCTTTCAAAGCTTTCCCAACTCCAGGAACCATTCCCATTAAATCTTTCACATTACCCATTTTCTTCACTTGCTGAAGTTGGCCATAGAAATCATTAAAATCGAATTTATTCTTTTTTATTTTCTTTTGAAGTTTTCGTGCTTCTTCTTCATCAAAATGTTCTTGTGCACGTTCTACTAAAGTAACGATATCTCCTTTTCCTAGGATACGATCTGCCATTCTCGCAGGATAGAATACATCCAGTGCATCCATTTTCTCTCCTGTACCAACAAATTTAATTGGTTTATTTACTACAGACTTAATCGTTAATGCGGCACCACCTCGAGTATCACCATCTAATTTTGTAAGAACAACTCCATCGAAGTTAATGCGCTCATCAAAAGCTTTAGCCGTATTTACAGCATCTTGTCCTGTCATTGCATCCACAACGAAGAGAGTCTCTGTAGGATTGATTGCATTTTTAACCTCCGCAATCTCACTCATCATTTTCTCATCTACCGCCAAACGACCAGCGGTATCAATGATCACAACATTCTATCCTTTACTTTTTGCGTACTGAACAGCTTCTTGAGCAATTTTAACTGGATTTTTCTCTTCTCGGTTAGAATAAACATCGATTCCTAACTGTTCTCCAAGAACATGTAATTGATCAATCGCCGCTGGACGATAAACATCACAAGCAGCCAATAATGGATTCTTTCCTTTCTTATTCTTTAGGTAATTTCCTAATTTCCCAGTAAATGTTGTTTTACCAGAACCTTGAAGTCCTGACATTAAAATAATCCCAGGATTACCTTTAATATTAATCTCAACTTCATTTCCTCCCATTAAATTCACCAATTCTTCATGGCAAACTTTAATCATCAATTGACCTGGAGAAATCGATGTCAAAACATTCTGTCCCAATGCTTTTTCTCTTACCGTATTGGTGAATTCTTTCGCAGTTTTAAAATTAACATCGGCGTCTAATAGTGCTCTTCTGACTTCTTTTAATGTCTCAGCAACATTGATTTCAGAAATTTGACCTTGACCTTTTAGAACCTTAAACGCTCTTTCGAATTTATCCGTTAAATTTTCAAACATAATTGTGACAGTTTTTTATCAAATGCAAAGTTAATTAATTAAGAATTAACAACGAAACTTCGAGAGCCTCAGTTTTCGTTTTTATTCTTGAATTAATTATGAGGAATGAAAATACGACCCGAGAACCTCAGTTTTCGTTTTTTAAAAAAGATTCTATATCGTTCGAAGGGTATTTAATCAAAACACTTGTGAAAAGCAGCGATATTTTTTTTATAAGACTCTTGAACCAAAAAAATACGAGCAAATAAAAATCTGCTCGTACTCCTATTCTAATAAAAAAAGTTTTTTCTTACTTCACCAATGTCATTTCATCTACTAGATACCCCGCGCCAGAATACACATCCATCACCCATAAGACATAACGAATGTCAACAGCAATGTTTCTACAACGTGTTGTGTCAAACATAAAATCACTCATGGTACTTTCCCAAGAACGGTCAAAGTTTAAGCCCATTAAGTTCCCTTCACCGTCAATTACAGGTGAACCTGAATTACCTCCTGTTGTATGATTTGAACCAGTGAAGCAAACCCACAATTCTCCATCTTGTGCGTAATTGCCATATTCTTTTTTCTTTGCGAGCTCCTTCATTCGAGGCAATAACTCATAATCTGCATTCCCACTGTTATTTTTAGTAATTATTCCATCAATGGTAGTGTACTCCGTGTACACCATTCCGTCGTGAGGAGCAGAACCTTCTAATTTACCGTAGGTAATTCGCATAGTAGAATTCGCATCTGGCCAATGTTTTCGATTAGGAAACATTTCAATTTTTCCTGCGACATACGTTTTTAATAATGCATTCATTTCTGCTTTATACACACGTACATCAGGAATAGCATTCTCAAAGAAATTATTGTCAGCTTCTTTCCATAGCATAAAACCGAGGTCTTTTTTAGTTAATTTCTTGTACGATTTCTTTCCTAATTTATCCAAGAATTTCAAATAGCGTTCTTTGTTGGTT
>JAJRQQ010000053.1 GCA_024280155.1 Bacteroidota bacterium | reverse complement strand
GTCATAACCATAAAAAGACCTAAAAATATCTGAAATAAACTTACTAATTTGTTCTTCTGTCCAAGAGTAAGGTCTTTGATAAATTGGAATAACATATTTTGTATTATCATTTAAGATAATGTCTCCACCGTTTTGGGAATTTTATTTTAAAGTACAAGTTTTTGCATTTATTGAGAATTTAGCATTAACAGAATAATCTTCATTATATTTTTCAAATAATGCTTTTATTTTTTCATAGTATTTCCCATTTACTCCGTGAAATGTTCCTTGACGATAATTAAACCAATCTTCTTTTTTCAAATCGAACAAACTAACTTTAAAACCAATTACCCAATCTTCATAATCAAAACGACTTGAATTTATATCTATATCATCTAATGGAAAGTCCGTAATTTTTTTAGGTTTATCCAAAACTTTACCAATTGATACAATTGTAATACCATCAGAAATAGCAATAATGTCATTAGGTTTTACAGAACGTTTTATATAATCCTGTTCTCTTCCTGCAAAAAGTATATTGTATTTTCTAAAAATGTCTATTATTGATGAGTTAGGGTCTCCTTTATCACTCCATCTTGTTGCTATTTTCCAAATATTCATAATTATCTTTTAGGGTACGATGATATTTTTTCAATGAATGCCAACAAGCGGCTAAATATCATTAAACGTTTTAGTAAACCGCCTCTTTTTCCCTAAAGTACAAATTACTTTTCAGTCAACTATCTTTAGTTCATGTTTTTTAACGAAAAAGGACTGCTTTTATTAATAAAAACAGTCCTTTAATTTTAGTGTATTCTTTCTAAGAAAGAATTAATCAATTACCTTCAATTCTTTACCAATTTTAATAAATGCAGCAGCAGCTTTGTCTAAATCTTCTTTCGAATGAGCTGCAGAAATTTGTGTCCGAATTCTTGCCGCACCTTTCGCTACAACAGGATAAAAGAAACCGATGGCATAAACACCTTCTTCCAATAAACGATCAGCAAATTTTTGTGATAATGCAGCGTCATATAACATAATTGGAATAATCGGAGAATTACCTTCTTTAATATCGAATCCTGCTTCAACAATTTTTGCTTTGAAGTATTTTGTATTCTCCTCTAAAGTATCTCTCAGAGAAGTTGATTCACTCAGAATATCAAAGACTTTATTCGATGCACCAAAAATAGATGGCGCTAAAGAATTAGAGAATAAATAAGGTCGAGATTTTTGACGTAACATATCAATGATTTCTTTCTTGCCTGTTGTATATCCACCCATTGCTCCACCAAGTGCTTTACCCAATGTACCTGTGATAATATCCACTCTGTCTAAAACACCACAATGTTCAGGAACACCGCGACCTGTTTTACCAATAAATCCAGCAGAATGACACTCGTCTGTCATGACTAGAGCATCATATTTGTCTGCTAAGTCACAAATTTCATCCATTTTAGCTAAATCACCATCCATTGAGAATACACCATCTGTAACGATGATTCTAAAACGTTGGTCTTGTGCTTTTTTCAGTTGCTCTTCCAAATCATTCATATCAGAATGCTTGAAACGGTAACGTTGTGCTTTACATAAACGAACTCCATCAATGATAGAAGCATGATTTAATTCATCTGAAATAATAGCATCTTCTGCTGTAAACAAAGGTTCGAAAACACCCCCATTTGCATCAAAAGCTGCAGCGTAAAGTATCGTATCCTCTGTTCCGTAGAATTTCGCAATCTTTTCTTCCAATTCTTTGTGAATATCTTGTGTTCCACAAATAAAACGAACGGATGACATTCCAAAACCGTGCGTGTCTAACGTATCTTTCGCCGCTTGAATTACTTCTGGATGTGACGATAATCCGAGGTAGTTGTTCGCACACATAATAATTACATCTTCTCCTGTACTCACTTGCACATTGGCTCCTTGTGGAGTCGTGATAATTCGCTCTCTTTTATAAATCCCTGCTTCATCAATGGCTTTTAATTCGGCAGATAAATGGTCTTTTAATTTTCCGTACATACTATTTATTTTAATTTCAAGGTATTCTTGAAGAATGAATTTCAATAGAACAAAAATACAAAGAACAATGAATAATCTTGTGGTTTACTTATATTTGTTAGACAAAAAATGCACGGATGAATGATGTAGTAGTAAAAGAATTGGAACATTTCGTTTGGACGGATATTCAAAACCCAACCTATGATTTCTTAAATGAGATGAATGAAACGCATCAATTTGATCTTCATTTGATTGATGATACGCTACAAAAAGGCCACCTCCCAAAGTTTGAAAGAATTGGAGAATGGAACTATATTATTTTCAGGGCGCACTCTAAAAATCCCAAGAAAAATGTGATTACAGTCGATGACTTGACGGATAAAATTGCGTTTTTATTTAATGACGATTATGTATTGACCATTCATCGGGCAGAATTTGATTTCCTTAAGAAAGATGATTACAATCCTTCGAGTACTGAAGAAATGGTTTTGTGTTTGTTGGATAAAATGCTTTCTACTTATTTTTCGCCTATTCATGAACAAAGCATCATTATGGATCGTTTTGAGGAAGAAATTTTCTTAAAGAATGCTCAGTCAATTTCCTTAGAAGAATTGTATTTTCAACGTTCTAAAGCTAGAATTGCTAAGAAAATCATTCTCATTTTTCAAGCAATGCTCGTCCATTTTGAAGTGGAAACAAAGAATAAAGCGAAGTATAACGACATCAAAGATACGGTTGAAAATCATATTCTTATGTATGATGAGATTTTGGAGGATGCAAACATGCTTTTGAGTTCTCATTTGGCAATTAAAGCACAAAAGAGCAATGATATCATGACACTTTTAGCAATTTTTTCTGCTTTTTTCTTGCCTTTAACCTTTATCGTAGGGTTGTACGGGATGAATTTCATCAATATGCCAGAATTGAAAACAGAATACGGTTATTTTGTGACAATTGGAGTGATGTTGATAATTTCTTTCTTTACGTATCGTTGGTTTAAACGAAAAGGGATTTTGTAGTTTACACACATCACGGGTAGAAATGAGAAATTAACAATGAAAAATTAAAAATTCCATTTCATATTTCGGTTATCCAACAGTGCAAAAGATATTTTCCAAGTGGGAGTTGGTTGAATTTTATTTCCACCAGAAAGTGCACCGTAAATTCCAATTCTCAATCGTCTTTTGGTTAATTTAAAATTCCGTTCAATCCCTGCCAGAACTTCATAGTGTAACCAATCGTATTCTTCCACATACAATGCACCTGCTCCCATTACAAGTCCAATTCTCAATTTCTTCATGAAAGGAAGTTTGTTTAAAATTGCCCCATTGTCATGGTGAACAATGTGCGCCTCATAGTAGATTCTTCGTGTTGGAAGGGTAGAATCAAGTCCTTGGAAAGAATTTAACGGATTGGAAAACCAAATCGGATCACTTCTTCGGTGGAATTTTTCATCAGCATTTTTGAGTGATTTGGTGTTTAAGAATTTACCTGACCTCAAATGGTAACTTGTTGTCCCTAGTGTACCAATTTTAAATGTTTGGTTAACGCCGATCGCGATATAGTCATGATTCACGTCACTCCCAAAAATATCTGGGAATCCTTTCTCGTAATACAAGTAGAATGTTGGCCAAGCAGAACCTAAGACGACTTTACGTTTAGCTTCACGCATGTATTTTTGTCCAGGCGTATAACTTAATGTTGCTTCCCCAATAAAAGCTTGATAGGTTTTAAATTCTGTCGGGTCATTGTTGGGCAGAAAATCATCTGTATTTAAAAATTTATACCCTTCTAGACTTCTTCGTTCTGCCATACTAAAATCTACTTGAAGATACAACCCGTTGACGAGTTCATAATAATGCCCAATCGTTAAATCAGTCGTTTCGATGAAGTTGTCACGTTTGTAGATTTGGGTAATCGCATCGGCTTCACGAATCACATCAAAAGAATGCGTGAAACTT
>JAJRQQ010000052.1 GCA_024280155.1 Bacteroidota bacterium | reverse complement strand
ATCACAATAATTGCACAAAAGTGCTCCGTCATTGTGTTTGCAAAACACTTCTTTTGTAGGAATTATTGATTTTCATCAGAGCGCGTGGAAGCATTGTTTCGACTTGATTTTTTCTTTCTTTTTCATCAAGGAAAAAGGAAATTTAATACTTTCATTGACTTAGAGGTATGATTTAGATAAAATCTGTACTTTTATCGGACACTATTAGAAAAATAATCTAAACGATTTTCATTTTCTTCAGTAAAAAAGATGCGTTCATATTTTGGCAAACACCGTCTTTAAATTTATAATCTAAGAATAACTCATCGTTCACAATTTCTGCGTCGAAGTAATGGTTTTTAACTTGCGGTAATTCGTCGGACAATGTGCATAAACTTAAATCATGTGTGGCAACAATTCCTGTTGATTTAGATTCGACTAATTTTTTGATGAATTTTTTTGATCCTTCTGCTTTATCTTTACTGTTTGTTCCTTTTAAAATTTCATCAAGAATGATAAAGTAACGGTCGGTTTTGATTTCATCAACAATAAACTTCAATCGTTTTAATTCAGAAAAGAAGTAAGACTCATCATTTTGTAATGAATCAGAAGTTCGCATACTTGAAATTAATTTTATCGGAGAATAAACAAAGGAAGTCGCAAAAACGGGCAATCCACAGTTCGCCATGACAATATTCAGGGCAACTGTTCTCAAAAAAGTACTCTTCCCTGCCATATTTGCTCCTGTAATGATGAAAAACTCCTCTTTATTTAGTCGAATGTCATTGGTGACTGCTTTTTCTTTACTTAATAATGGATGACCAAAATCTTTCGCTTCTATTGCAACATTTTCATCAGAAAGAATGGGGTAAACATTCGATTTATGATTAAACGCATAGTTTCCTAGAGAATTAATTGCATCAAAAAACTCGATGACTTCGAACCATTTTTCAACCACCGATTTATTTTCTGCAATCCACCGTTCAACTTTCAACGCTGAGCGCATATCCCACAGAAAAAAACCGTTTGAAGGTGGTGCAAACAATAAATTATTTCTTTGCCCTAAATGGTCGATTGCTTTCGTGTATTTCTCAATAAAACGGAGGCTTTTTCATTCTCCGTAGCAATATTTTCTTGTTGATTTTTTAATGTCTCACAAGTAAACTCTGTATTCTCAATTGCCTCTAAAAGTTGAGCATACTGAGCGAAAGTATCTTGCATTTTACTTGAATTCTGGTATAGATTTGTAATGGGTTTTACGTATTTACCTGTCACCCCTAATCCAACAAAAAACCAATAAAGTAAATACCTCCCAGGAAGAAGATCAGTAAAATAAGTTACGAGAAGAAGTAATGAAATGATTGAAAAAACGAGTGGTAAAAAACGCAAATAATTCGGTAGTACAGAAGTATAATTTTTCAACCAATTCAACATGCCGTCTGTTTCTTTTTCATTCTCCACTAAAGAAGCAATTACTTGATAGTTTTGACGCCATTCTGTTTTGTTACTTAATTCTTGAATGCTTGTTTGTCGTTCTTGAATTGAGTGAATATCATTGGAATTCAGCCAAAAAGCCAATAATTTTTCGCCATTTAAGGTTTCCGAGCGACATAAGTGTTGAAAAAGAGAACCTTCGCCAAATAAATCAATGTCTTGATTGTAATAATGGTCGTCTGAAACAAATTGCTCTCCTGTTTTAAACACATTTATCTTTCCGTCAAGATAAGCCAATTCATTTTCGTTGATTTGTACATATTTCTTATAGTACGCACGTTGATTTTTAGCATCGGTAAATTTTGAAACAAAAAGCAAGAATAAAACAATACCTCCGAGAATAATTCCACCAACAACAGAGGCAGAACCCCAAAACAGATACGATAAAATTACAACCGCAAGAAAAATAGTTAAGCGCAACATAGCAAATCGAAAAAGTATTTTTTTCAATCGACTTAGTTCATTTTTCCCTTTTTGAATGTTGGAAGTGTAAAAAATTATCGTTTGCTCCATTTGGTTGTCATTTTCATCAAAAGTAATGACTTTCATTTACAAGAGAGATAAATTCTTCATTCTTAATTCTACATTCTACATTAATATCAATATCTTTGCCCTCATAATTCAGAAAAAATGTATAGATCTCATACTTCCGGCGAATTGCGCCCTTCTCATATCGGACAAACAGTAACTCTTTCAGGTTGGCTACAAAAATCACGTGATTTAGGTGGAATGACGTTCATTGATTTACGTGATCGTTATGGCATAACACAATTGGCTTTCAATATGGACGAAAACCCTGAAGTTTGTGAGCAAGCACGTAAATTAGGAAGAGAATTTGTTCTTCAAGTTGATGGAGAAGTAATCGAACGTTCTAGCAAGAATAAAAAAATGCCTACAGGTGAGGTTGAAATTAAAGTTTCAAAAATTACTGTTTTAAATGGTTCTAAAACGCCTCCTTTCACAATCGAAAATGACACAGATGGTGGAGATGAGATTCGTGCGCAGTACCGTTATTTAGATTTACGAAGAAAAACCATTCGTGAGAAGTTATTACTACGTAATAAAGTAGCACTAGAAACAAGAAAATATTTAGATTCTCAAGAGTTTATTGACGTTGAAACACCTGTTTTAATCAAATCTACTCCAGAAGGAGCAAGAGATTTTGTGGTGCCAAGCAGAATGAATGGTGGAGAATTTTATGCATTGCCGCAATCACCTCAAACGTTCAAACAATTGTTAATGGTTTCTGGTTTTGACCGTTACTACCAAATTGTAAAATGTTTCCGTGATGAAGATTTACGTGCTGACCGTCAACCTGAGTTTACTCAGATTGATTGCGAAATGGCGTTTGTAGAACAGGAAGATGTGTTGAATGTATTTGAAGGAATGATTCAACATCTTTTTAGAGAAGTTCGAGGAGTGGAATTGGATAAAAAATTCCCACGAATGACATACGCTGAGGCAATGGAGAAATATGGGTCAGACAAACCTGATATTCGTTTTGATATGGAATTT
>JAJRQQ010000051.1 GCA_024280155.1 Bacteroidota bacterium | reverse complement strand
TGGTGTATTGTTGTGTGCCAATTTTGCAGAAACAGTTACGTAAACAGGCCATTTAGCATCCTTTTTACAAGAGAAAAGAAGCAGAACTACCATTAAAAATATAGAGACTACTGTATAATTAATTTTTCTGTGTACCATGTTCCTTGGGTTTTTATTTTTACAATGTAAATCCCTTTTATTAAGTTCAAGTTAATTTCATTTTTTTCAATAGCACGACCTTGATGTACCAATATACCATTAAAATTATAAATATAAAAATTAAAGTGCTCTTTTTCTATATCGGTAGATTCAACTAGCAAATGCAAGTTTTTTATTCTCAAGGTTAAATTTATAAAAAATAAATCCATCACTAACAAAAAGAATTGTAATTTTAGCTGTAAACAAAAAGCAAGATGCATTTCATCCCTAAAATAGCCGAATTCATCCATTCAAAAGAAATGGATTTAAGTCACTTAACGATTGTTTTACCTTCTGAGAGAGCAAAGAAATAT
Organism: Bacteroidota bacterium; assembly: GCA_024280155.1. Taxonomy (GTDB): domain Bacteria; phylum Bacteroidota; class Bacteroidia; order Flavobacteriales_D; family Crocinitomicaceae; genus UBA4466. Next base: position 16,450 of record JAJRQQ010000051.1, on the reverse strand, counting down.
TTGACCTCTGCTTTATTTGAGGTTTACCAAAAACCTCTTATTTCTCCGAAAATGATTACGATGGATAAATGGATTAAATCTTTTTCTCCAGAAACTGTAATTGATAAAACAAGAGCATTAGTTCGCTTGTATGAAATACACCAAAAAGAAATTTTTAAATCAACTTCGGGCGATGCAAGTTACAGCGATGAATCTTTTGATGAGTTTATTAAATGGGGCGAAATTTTATTGGCTGATTTCAATGAAATTGATCGTTATCTATTAGATGCTAAGCAAGTTTTCAAGAATTTAGCAGACATCAAAGAAATTGAAAATTGGAGTTTTGGTGAGGAAAATTTAACCGAAGCTCAAGTTCGTTTTATGGAGTTTTGGGATAGACTTCCGGGCTATTATTATGCGTTAAACGATATATTGTCGCAAAATTCAACATGTTACAGCGGAAAGTCATTTAAATTCTTAGCAAATAATATAGATGTTGTTTTTAAGGAGGATAAAGAACATCGATTTATTTTTGCTGGATTCAATGCTCTTTCAAAAGCAGAACTCTCCATTATTCGACAATTGGAAACAATGGGAAGAGCAGATGTTTTTATCGATGCAGATGTTTTTTACTTGGAAAATAAATCACACGAGGCAGGACATTTTCTTCGAGAATTACAAGCAGAATTAGGACAGAAAAAATTAGATTTCGTGGTGGATAATTTGAGTAAAAATAAGTTCCATGTGAACATGATAGAATGTGCTCAAAACACCGGACAAGTGAAAGTGGCTTCGACAGTTTTAGGAGAATTATCAGAACAAAGGTTGAATGAAACTTTACTTCTTTTGGCAGATGAATCTTTGATTGCCTCCTTGTTAAAAAACCTGCCTAAATCAATTGGTAAAGCGAACATAACTTTAGGTTTACCAATTCGTAATTCTTTGATGAAAACGTGGGTCGATTTATTTTTCTCGATTCAAGAAAACAAAAAACGATTTCATACAGATGCAATATATTTCAACGACTTAAAAGATTTTTCAAAACATCCTTTTGTTTTAGGAATGATAGATGATTCGGAAAAAGAACTCCTGGTTGAGTTAGAGCAAACCATTATTAGATACAATAAGATTTTCATTTCATACGAGCATTTAAAAATTGGCACAAAAACGAAAAATCTTCTTTCACTTTTAGTGCAAAATTGGCAGCTTGATTCTCCCAATCAAAATTGGATTGAGCCAATGCAATTAATTCGTGAAATGAATCAATTGATGTATAAGAATTTGGAGGAAGGGTTGGCTTTTGAAAAAGCTATTTTGGAGGGATTTGATTCTTCACTAATTGATTTTCAAAACATTATTTTAGAAGGTGTTCCACAAATGGGAATAAGATCTTTCAAACAACTATTTAATCAACATTGGGGCAACAAAAGCGTAGCTTACCACGGAAATCCAAAAGAAGGTTTGCAAATTATGGGGTTATTAGAAACAAGGATGTTGGATTTTAAAAATATCATTTGTATCGGAATGAATGAAGGAAAAATGCCCCCGACGAATCCAATTCAGACAATGATTCCAATGGATTTACGTGCTTATTTGGGTTTGCCAACTCCAAGAGATAAACAAGGATTATTTGCTCATCATTTCTATCGTTTATTACACCACTGTGAGGATTTAACGGTGACATATACGAGTGCACTCGAGTCGATTGGAAGCAATGAACCCAGTCGATATTTAATGCAATTGGAACTTGAATTAAGTAGAATACATTCGAATATTACAGTTGAGAAAAGTATTTATACTTTGAAGGGAAATCAGAAAACAACGCCAGACAAAATCTTAAAAACACCTGAAATTTTCCAAAGAATGGATGACATGTTGTTGAAATCGAGTTCTGCTTCGCTATTTAAATCGTACACTACCTGTCCATTGGATTTTTATTACAAAAGAGTAATGGAGTTTGGAGAAGAAAAGGATGTTGAGGAAGAGGTGGAGAGGAATACATTTGGTACATTTATTCACAACACTTTAGAGATTCTTTATACACCTTTTGCTCAATTTAATAGCGAAGGCAAGAAGAAATCACCGGCGCCTCCGAATATCACTTCTTACGATGTAGAGAAAATGTTGAAAGAGTATGAACGGATAATCTATAAACAGTTTCTCGATCATTTTAATAATGATAAAGACGCATTTTTATTGGGTAAAAATCGTTTGTCTTTTGAAATGGCAAAAACATTGACCCATAATTTTTTAAAAGCTGAAATAAAGTTTCTATCTGTACAAACAGAATTGGTGTTTATTGAATCTTTAGAATCTCGTTTTGAAGAAATGGTAGAGATTGAGGGGAGTGGGGTAGTAAAGAAGGTGAATTTAATGGGGTTTGTTGACCGAATTGACCGTGTTGGAGATAAAGTCAGAATCATTGATTATAAATCGGGAAAAGTTGATTCAAATGATGTCAGTTTTTTTCAAAAGAACAAAGCGGATACAGATGAACAAGTTGAAGTAAAGAAAAATAGAACATTAGCAGAACGAAAACATGTTCTTCAGCTCACACAATATGCTTATTTGTACTATAAAAAATATGAAGTTGTCCCACAATCATCCATAATTTCATTCATATCAGGAAGATTTAATCCTTTTGTATTGACCGGAAAAAATTATGATCTCGAAGATTTCATCAAGAATTACCCCAAGTATTTAGGTAAAATTTTGGAAGAAATGTACGATGAAGAAATTCCTTTTACACACAAAGACCAAGGAGAATATTCGTATTGTAAATACTGTTAAATAGTGACGAGGAACGAGCTTCGAGAGAAGCAAACTTCTAAGAAAATTGTAAAAAAGAACCCCCTCAAACCCCTTTCAATTCTTGCTCGAAACTTACCCCCATAAAAAAACCTGAAAAGAGTTAAAACGGTTCGAAAACCGGAGGTAGAAACTCTTTTCAGGCTGCCTGCAAGGGCATAAAACCAAAAATATAAACAAACCAGAAAGTTTATATTCAATCTATAGACGTCCAGATTTTTAAAAAGGTTGGGTCTAAAAAAAACGCTTTAATTTATTCACTCGTCGATAGAAATCGAAAAGAGAAAAATTAAAGCGTAAATTCTTTATAAAAAGTATTGTTTAGTAAAGCTCTTCTTTCAAAGCGTTACGATAATCTTTAATTTCTTCACGGTTGATCTTATGTTCCGCTTTTAAGAGAAGTGTCATTAAGTAAGACAAGTTTTCTTTATCTTCAATTTCGATAGGATATTCATTTTCTTCTTCGTCTTCTTCATATTGAGCTTGAACATCAAACGATTTATTCTCTTCCAAATACTCATAAGTTAAACGCAATACTTTTGTAACTAAAGGATCTTTCTCAAGTTTTGCGTGATTCTCTCTCAAATCTTTTAAATCTTGAATTAACCCCTTTGCCTCAACGCCATCTTTTTCAACTTTTTGAATGATTTCGTTTATTTTTTTATTTGCAACTTCTGTTTTCATGCTTTCAAATCTTTTTGTCTAAAGAAAATGATCTAACTTTATGACCACTTTCGCCTGCAAATGTAAACAAAGTAGCTTAATATTTTACAAACTGACTAAAAAACAATCTTAAATTTTTTTATAAAACGCTTTTTTTGCCAAAGGAAACCTTAAATTTGTGAAATAGTCAAAATAAATGGATTTAATACTTACAGGAATATTTACAGGATTTATACTTAGTATAATGATCGGTCCTGTGTTTTTTGTTTTGTTAGAAACCAGTATTCGAAAAGGCGTTAAAGCGGCTATTGCTTTTGATTTAGGCGTTATCGTAAACGACATTTTATATATTGCCATTGCTTATTTTTTCTTTGCACAAGTAGAAGATCTAAAATCTGGCGACGATAATTCTGTTCTAAAATTAATTGGAGGTGGACTATTCTTGGTTTATGGTGTTTTTAATTTTTTCAAAAAAGTAAAAGGAATTAAAATCAATAAATTAGGAGAAGATAGACACGATTTTAAAGGTTATCTTTTACTCGGACTGAAAGGGTTTTTACTAAATATGGCCAACCCTATGATTGTCTTTTATTGGTTTTCTGTTCTCACCATAGGGGCCGATGATGCATCTGACAAAGGAGATGGATGGCATTTGATTATTTTTGTTTCAGCAATTCTTATCACCTTTTTCTCTATAGATTTACTAAAAATATTTGGTGCAAAAAGTTTACGCCCACTGGTTACAAATAAAGTGTTAAAAGGGTTAAACCGACTCATAGGAATTGTTTTTGTTGGTTTTGGAATTGTTTTGCTTTTCCAAGGAATCCGCGGTTAAATATTTCGTAACATTATTCAAGATATAAGTTATTATTAAAATTATTGCCATGAAATTAATTGTTCTATTATTAAGTTTACTACCACTTTTGGGTTTTTCTCAGGAAATTAAGAAGGAAAATCTAACTAAAAACAAACAAACGTATTGGGATGTAAATAAAGTTAATGTGCAATCTCGTGGAAAGTATTATAAAGATCGTTACGGAGAAACTACGGAGAAACATGGTATTTGGAGGTACTATGATAAGTTTGGAAAAATTGAAGAAGTTCGCCATTATTACCGCGACATGTTGCAAGGAGAAGTTGTAAAATACTACCCAAATGGGCAAAAACAACAACATGGATTTTTTAAATATGATAAACAAGACAGTTTATACACCGAATGGTACGAAACGGGAAATCTTAAGACCGAGGGTTATTATTTAAAAGCTCAACCGATAAATCATTGGAATTATTATTATCGCGATGGCCGTTTGAAGTCTGTTGAAGAAATTAAAAATGGAGAAGATTATGTATGGGGGTTTTACCTGCCAGACTCTCTACATACCCAAACTATTATTGAAGGTACGGGAGAAATGACTACGTTCTATACAACTGGAACAGTAAAAGAATGGTACAATTTCAAAAACGGGAAGAAGGATGGTCCTTTTGAAGAAATGAGCATTTATGGTTATACCACTTTAAAAGGTGCGTTCTTAAATGGAGCAAAAGAGGGAGAATGGTCTTATTTTTATTACACCGGAGATAAAGAAAAATTAAGTCACTATAAAAATGGTGTCCTTAACGGTCCTTATCATTATTTTTATGACAATGGACAAGTCAACGTAGATGGACAATACGAAAACGGTCTAAAAGAAGGAGAATGGACGTGGTTTACAAATTCTGGTTCTCGTGACATGCAAGGAACGTTTAAAGGTGGAAAACAACATGGAGCATGGACGTACTGGCATCCGACAGGTGAAGAGTCTTATTTTGCTCATTATAAAAATGATTTACGTTCGGGAGAATGGACATACTTATATAAAAACGGAAAAACATTTAAAAAAGGAACCTTTGACAATGATTTAAAAAACGGAATGTGGAGGACGTGGTACGAAGATGAAACTTTGTTAATGGAAGGAAAATACGTCAACGGTAAAGAAGAAGGCGAATGGAAAAACTATTGGGCAAATGGAGAATTGAAAAATAAAGCGACATTTACAAAAGGAAAGTTAGACGGAGAATGGCTTTCATTTTACCCTTCAGGGAAGCAAAAATTAATCGGCGAATACAAAAGCGATCTCAAAAATGGTGAATGGAAAGAGTTTTTTGAGAATGGAAAACCGAAAGATGTTATCACCTACAAACTTTTTAAGAAAAAATCAAAAATGGATTACAGTATCATGAAAGATTTTGAAGTTCTAGTAAGTAAGAAAAATGGACCTTCCGTTTCATATTCTGCAAAAGATTTCAAAAAAACTGAGGAAGGAAGTTACAAAGAAGGTTTAAAACATGGAGAATGGATTGCTTATTATCCAGGAGGTAAATTTCCGGCGGTTGTTTCTCATTACAAAAACGGGAAATGGGATGGTGTAATGGAGCAGTATACGCGACGAGGGAAAATGACATCAAGTATTGAGTACAAAGATGGTTTAAAACACGGTTCTTTTAAAATATACGACAATAGGGGAAATGTAATCAGTGAGAAAGAATTTGAACACGGAATGCAAATCATCAAAGGTCAAAAAAACCAACAGGGAACATTTACGCCGGGAAGATAGTTGAGTCTAAAGTATGGAGCAAGAGGGGGAACTTCCATTTTACAATTATCGTATAACTTCCCTCTACTCAATTTTCGCAACCGTCGTCCCTTTACAAAAACAACGCTTTCAGATTAGCAGTAAATAACTTAATTGCGATTGCTAATAGAATAATACCAAAAACTTTTTCTAAAATGGCTATTCCCCCTTGACCGAGTATTCGTTCAATTTTTTTTGTCATTTTAATGACAATATACACTAAAATAATATTGATAAATATAGCTAAAAAGATATTGATAGAATCAAATTCTGCACGTAAGGAAATGATAGAAGTCATTGAACCTGCACCTGCAATTAATGGAAAAGCCAAAGGAACAATGCTCGCAGTTTTACCTGTTGGTTCATCGCGAAATATTTTTATACCTAAAATCATTTCCAATGCCATAGCCAAAAGAATTATTGCACCAGCAACAGCGAAAGCTTCTACTTCAACACCAAATAACCCTAAGATAGATTTTCCCAAGATAAGAAAACTGACCATGATGACAAATGCAACAAAACTTGCTCGAAACGCATGAATATCACCCGATTTCTCTTTCAACTTAATGATGATAGGAATAGATCCTACAATGTCAATCACGGCAAATAAAACCATGGTTGCTTTCAACATATCTCCCCAGTTGAATTCACTAAAAAAGTGTGTCATAATTTTTTAATTAAAATGTATTGTGATGTAAATTAAGCTAAAATTTCTGTTTCCACAATTTTAGGCAAGTAATTATGTTCTAATTGATGTATCTTCTCCTGCAAAGAACTTACAGTTTCATCTTTTGAGATTTCACATCGAAATTGAGCGATAATTCTTCCTTTGTCAAATTCTGCATTGACATAATGAACAGTTATTCCAGTTTCTTTTTCGTTGTTGGCTAAAACAGCTTTATGCACATTTTCTCCATACATTCCTTTCCCGCCATAATTAGGCAATAATGAAGGGTGGAGGTTAATCATTCTATTCTCAAATTGCGCACTGAATGCAGCGGGAATTAATCGTAAATAACCAGCTAAAATAACCCAATCAATGTTTTCTTTTTGACATAAAGCAATTAAAAAATCTGCATCAGCTACTTCCTTATTTGAAAAAGAATATGTTTTAACTCCTGCATTCTTCGCTTTTTCAAGAACAGGAGCAGTGTTTCGATTACTCATCACAAAACCCACTTCTATCGAAAAATGATTCTTAAAATATTGAATGAGGTTCATAGCGTTTGAGCCAGAACCAGAAGCAAAAATTGCAATTCGTTGTTTTGTCATGTTGCAAAGGTAGAAATAAATAATTGGAGGAGTTTTAAAATTTTATAGTTACTTTTTAAAAACATATCGTTCTATTGACACAATAAAAACTTTTTATGAAAACAATTTCCATTTCTATCTTGTTATTCTCCTGTTTTCTTTCGTTTGGACAAAATGAAAAAACGGATAAATTAACAATTGATACCCTATTCTTCTATTTTGAAGTTAATAGTGATGAATACATTAAAAATGAAACTTCAGAAAAAAGCGGAGAAATCTTGCGAAATCAAGAATATGAAAATGTTCAAATTTTTGCCTGTACTGACACAACTGGAACGATTGGAAAAAATAACAAATTAGCTAAAAAACGATTGCAAAATATTGAGAAAAACACTCCATTTTCTACATCAGTAAAGGTTGAAAAAATAGTTGTTGGAGAAAGTGATCAATTTAATTTACTAGCAAAAAATAGATGTGTATATATTATTATTACAACTCTAAAAGTAAAAGACAAGAAACCAATTCTAAAACGTGAAAAAATTACACTTCATCTCAGCTTTGTTCCGGGAGAATCTGATTTACTTTCGTCTTCATACCCCATACTCAATGATTTATTTCATCATTTAGATTCTATTTCGTACAGTAAAATTGAGTTGCATGGACATGTTTGTTGTGGAGACGACTATAATTTGTCACTCATGAGAGCAAAAACAGTTGAAAAACAGTTCATCAAACATGGAGAGGATGTCACAAAAATAAAATGCTTCGGTTATTCAAACACTCAACCGCTTGTAGCCGAAATAACGGATGAGAATAAGCAAAAAAATCGACGTGTAGAGGTGATTATTTATCCGTAAACGCACAATATTAAAAAAGCCAGTAATTTCTTTGTAGTTTTGTTAAAAAAATCATTTATCATGAAATATTTCACCCTTTTATTTATCGCAATTTCTTTTCTTTTTTCCTGTAGTACATCGAAAGAATCAATAAATACAGAAGTTTCAGTTACAACCCTACAAAAAGGTGTTTTATTCGGCGCAGGTGATGAGGGTTTTCAGTAGTCTGTTCGAAAAATTCATTCCATTGAAGAATGGCATTCTTTGGTAAAGGAATTGGGGAAAATCAATGTTTTTGAAACCGATTTTGATGCACATACCTTCGATTTTGAAAATAATTCACTCTATTTTTGCACTGACCAAGTTCGAAGTTCTGGAGGATACTCGCTTTCTGTTTCCAATGGGAAAATAGTAAAAAACAACGTATTTGTTGCAGTAACAATTCATTCACCACAAGATGTCGCAGCGGAAGTTCTCACGCAACCTTATATTCTATTCTCAATGGAACGAAAAGATAAGGTAGAAATTCAATTTGTGGAGGAATAATATTTTACTTTACCACAATTTTCTTTACCACTTTCTCTTCCCCATTTTCAATCACTATAAAGTAAATTCCTGCAGAAACAGTCGATAAATCTATAAAAACAAGATTGGACCCAGCAACACTATTAACTTTAACACTGCTATTTTCTTTTCCTGTGATATCCTGTATAGAAATTCGTGTCGATTGACTATTCGCAATATCGTAGCGAATAGTTATTTCATTCTCCGCTGGATTTGGGTAAATTTCCAACCCATTGATTGCATTTTCTTCCAATCCAACCAAAACGATATCATCAGAAGGACTGCCTTCGTAAATATTGATGTTATCGATATAAATTGAATTTCCTTGATCACTCTCAAAGTTAAATTTAAAGCGGAAATCATTTGAGAAAAATTGATTGGTAACATTTGTCATGTGTACGGTTGTCCAATCTGTTTCTGAACTTGGCGTCCAGTTAGAATTAGAGACAACTGAACTGAGTTGGTCGCCATGAAGACTTTTTCTCAACACCCAATTACTTGCACAATTTTCGCGAATGTAAACCCTCAACCATTCATCATTGCTGGCAATTCTCTTGCGGTAAGAATAACGAAAACTCAAGGTCATATTGGTTGTTGGAGCTAAAACAGATAAATCAATCGGACCAGAGATTAGTTCATCGATAAAATTTCCATTCTGTGCATAGTTATTCAACTTCGCCGACTGATTACTGTTTAAACCTGTTTGTGTATTGATTTCCCATGCAATATTGTTCCCCGGACTATCCGTTGACCACGAATCAAGGTCTAAAAAGTTAGAATAATCTTCAAATCCTTCAAAATAAGGTAAAGTTCTTGTTTCGTTTATGTGAACATTATCGGTGTGGTAAACCGAATCACTTGCAAAACCATTGTCCACCACTAAGGCAACATCAAAATCTCCTGAAGAAGGAAAACAAATAGTTGGATTCATATCACTACTCGTCGCTGGTGTCCCATTTGGAAAATACCATGTATAGGATGAGCTTGCATCAGCATTCACACTCTGGTTATTGAATGTAACACAATAATTTTCTCCGGCATCGTAACAATCGACCGTAAATAATGCTGTTGGAGTACTCCATAAACAAGCAAACTCATTCCCCGATTTTTGAATGGCGATGTGTCGCTCACTTACAGCATTATCAGGACCGAGTGCTTTTACACTGTACCAGTCTGTTGTCGAAGAAGGTTGAATAACTGTAAAGCTATTGCTTGTACTTGTACCGATAGAATCCATGTATTTTCCTCCCAACATGCTTATTTCATACGAAGTTGCCCCAGGAACAGCGTCCCAAGTTAGTTTCGAAGAATCTGGACAAGACCAAGCAAAATCAAGGTTGTTTGGCACATCAATAATGCTAAAAACTTGGTCTGAAACATCGGAAAGAGCACCTTGGGTCACACGAACCATTGCTTTTCCTGTTAAAACAACTGGCACAGACCAATTGTAATACAATCGATCAGACGCAGCAGTTCCAATTGTGTTCCATGTTGCCCCTGCATCTGTACTGTATTCTATTGTAAAAGGTGCGATATTTTTTTGTGCATCCCAACGAATTACTTCTGAAGTAGAAGGTTCAAAAGGTTCACCACCATTTGGATAAGTTACAGCAATTTCATCCATTGTAAACGAATAAACGACATAATATTTTTGAGGTCCTTGGGGAATTGCAAACCCACTTAAATTGACCGTATAGTTACCTGTTTGCGGATTGCTGATAACAACTTGCTCCATGTTATTCAAATGGTCTGCACCGTTTGTAGCTGGCGTATTTAAAATCGTTGCATTAGGTGTTGGGTCAAGTAACCAAGGCAAAAAGACAGTTGATGAAGGGTCGGTAATTTGCATATCAATATCATTTACCAAAGCAGTTGCGGCACTTGTTGATGCTTCATAATCCATCCAATAAACCATCACTTTTAATTCTTTTACACCAGCAGGGACATTAATCGTGTGACTTTTATTTCCTCCTTGTGTGATAGAATCATAGAAAAATTGGTTGTTGTGAAAAATTTCGTACGAACGTTTTGCATTAATTCTTCCCCAACCATAGGTGTAATCTGGACCAATATTCCCTAGATCTTCTGCACCATTTAAAACAGCAGCTTTGATTAAGGCAGAATGAGGATTGCTTCCAAAATCATCACGGTAGGCATCGTAAAGTTGTGCTAAAACTCCTGCAACCCCAGGACAAGCCATTGAAGTTCCTGTTTTTGTATCATAGGTGTTGTCAGGTTGTGTAGAATTCACACTTGTTCCAACGGCACAAATATCAGGTTTAATTCGACCATCTTCAGAAGGTCCTCGGCTACTTGAATTTGCAATCAAATCAAATTTTGTAAGATTCCCCACAGCATAAACATTCTTTGCAGATTTATGTCCACCAGTGATGTTTCCCCAACCAGCACCTGCGCCATAACCACAATTTTGCGTACCTGAATTTCCGGCAGAAAAAACATGACTGAGTTCTGGCATTTGACGAACTTGTTGGTCCAATTGTCGTGCTAAACTCGTATAACCGTTGTTGCAACCATCTCCATAACTTTTTGAAGTAATCACCAAACTATCATTGTTGTATAAATTAGGTATAGCACTGTAATTTCCATTGGAAGAATTGTAAACGAGCAACTTTACTCCGTCCGCCATACCACGAGTGGCAGGGTCAAGATTTCCCGCACCCATAATCGTTCCTGCAACATGGTCACCATGACTTTGTGACGGGCTTGTACTACAACCCGAACAGTTACTTTGGTCTGCACGGCCTGTAAAATCAATATGAGGTCCGATAACTCCATCATCTTGCATCATAACAGTTACGTTCTCCCCACGGTAGAAAAGTCCATTGGCTTGGTCAGAACGAAGAAAATTTGAACGATGATTAGTTCTTTCGACTTTATTCTCTGGAACAGAAATATCTGGAATTTCTTCGATATAGAAGATTGATTTTATAGCGGAGAGTTTACCCAATTCATTAATATCTACACGTAGTGTAATTTGGTTCAATTCTTTTTGTTGCTCTATCGTTTGAAAAGAATCTGTATTTGGTTGACTTCCTGGAAAATAATGGCAAATAAGATCAATTTTATCATTCTCAAGTATAGCATGCGCAGGAAAAATTCCACGAGCTAAGTTCTTAGAGAACTTGTATTCTGGTCGAATAGAAATCACTCGGGAAATCGAAGAAAATATTGTTTTTGAAAAATCAATCGTCGGAGAAACTTGTGCGTAAAACGAAAGCTTCGGCAAATAATCGAGTAATGTCAATCCATTTTGTCGCAAACGATTTTTTTCATCATTTGTTGGGATACTGTTGAATGTGACAATGACAAATTCATCTTCGTTGATGTTAAAATCTGTTCGAATATCTTTAACTTCATCGGTGTGGATAACCCCAGATTTCAGATGAACATCCTGTCCGAAAGTAAAAAATTGAATGCAAGCAAAAATAAAAAGCAGATGTTTTCTCATAGTTCTATATTAATAAAAAGGACAAACCTTTTGACGAATATATAACAATCTTCTTACTCAGTAGTGCATAATTATGAAAAAGCGATGAATCCTAATTGTAGAATTTACAGTCTGGAATATAGAGGAATGATTTTCTAAGCACATATTCCTGACATAACTTAAAACTCAATCTTGTATTCATTTTTTCTTTCTATAGAATTCAAAACGACCAATTTTGATAAAAACTTTTTTAGGTTGAGTTTCCGTTCGGTCTTGTTTTTTATATTCAATGACTGTATTTGTTTTCTTTTTCAAGAAAGCTGTGATTGGCTCAATTGGATTGATCATATTATCTTCTACAATTGCCGAAGAAATAGGGGCGTTATCCGTGTTGTAAATTGTTTTTGGAGTAACAGGTTCCAATTTTTTATGATTTGAACTCACCAAAGTTTGAGGTGGGGTATTATTTTCAATCACCGGTGAATTTTTAATTGGTAAATCATCTGTTTTTTGAACTGGAGAATCATTTATCTCTTGTTTTAATTCTTTTTTCGGAGAATGAGCAATTATTGGTCGTTTAGTTTTCTCCAAGACACTTTCTTGAGGAAGAACTTTAAAATTATCTTCTTTGATTTCCTCGCTGTTTTCCAACGGAGGCGTTTCAATTGGTTTTTCAGCAACTTGCTGTTGAGGGACTTCTATTTTAGAACTTTGCGAAGAATTCCAGATTAAAAACGCCAACAATAAACTTGCAGCAATGGAAATGTAAGGCCAAAGAACAATTACTTTTTTCTTTTTCAGGTTCTCTTTGTGTGTATAAATGATGCTTTCATCAGTTTTGAAATAAACGGATGCAAAAATTTCTTGTTCCTTCTTATAAATTGGATTTTTCGCTATGAAAGTATTCAATTTTTCGTGTTCTTGCGGAGAAAGTAACCTTTCAGCATTGGCGATTAAGAAATATTCGATATTCTCAGGTGTAATTTCATCAGAAAAGAGAGGTTGTTTCAAACTTTCTTTGTTGGAAAATTTTACTTCATTTATTTGGAGGATAGGTAATTCTTTATCGTCCATTTTTAATTCTGGATGCTGTTCTAAAAATGCAAAAAGTAAAGACGTGTCATTTTCACTTAAATTTCCCTCGAGGTAATCCAAGTAAAAAACTTCATAATTAAAAACACTAATCTTTTCCATTCTCTATATGACTAAATCCAGTCGTTTTATATATTCTTTCAATCCTTTTCTTGCTCTAAAAATGTACACTTTCACTTGCGATTCTGTTAAATCGGTGATTTCTGCAATTTCTGCGTAATTGTATCCTTCGTAATCTCGTAACAGTACCACCGTTTTTTGAATTGCGGGTAATTTTTCCAAAGCATCTTCCAAAACTTCTTGCAAATCGAAGTTGTAATTCTGCGAAGAACTTCTTTCTTCTGTTTGCTCAATATCACATGAACGTTTTTCTTTCTTTACCCAATCCACAATGCAATGATAAGCGGTTGTAAACAAATATGATTTTACTTTTGCCACATTTATTTCTTCGTGCTTGATCCAAACCTTCGTAAATGTTTCTTGCACAATATCATTCGCTGACATCTCATTTTTGAGGTGTTTCAACGCAAATCGGAAAATATTATCCGACCATTTATCAACAGCTTTATTGTACTCTTTTTGAGTCATTCATTCAGGTTTCAGTAGTAAGACTGACAAGTTACCGAAAAGTTACACTTCGACAAGCTCAGTGTAAACATTTCGACGAATTCATGCTTACATTCCGACACGTTCAGTGTAAACATTTCTGTAAGTTTAGGTATATACACTTCTGTAATTAATGATGTGAACACTGAGCTTGTCGAAGTGTGAACACGTAATTTTTCGAATCGCAAACACGAATATCATCCGAAGAGTGTAGATTTACTTAACACCCTTTTTTTCTCACCTCACCCCCCTCACAATTTCCGCAATTTGCACAGCATTTGTCGCTGCGCCTTTTCTCAAATTATCCGAAACAATCCATAAGTTTAGGGTGTTTTTCTGCGATTTCAAAAAATTGTGCAATTTTAACAAAATTTACTTTATTTTTGTATAAATAAATCATTCAATATGAAAAATTTAATCATACCTTTTATATTAATCATAACATTTACGAACGCTAATGCTCAAGATATTATTTATACAATAAATAATATTAAAATAGAAGCGAAAATCATACAAATATCTGATTTTGAAGTTGTTTATAAAAAATACAATAATCTTAATGGACCAAATTACATCTTAAAAAAAGAAATAATAGCTAGAATAGAGTACGAAAATGGTACTTCAGAAAGTTTTGAATCTTTGGATTATAATTATAGAAAAGAATATCCAAAGATTGATTCTTTATCTTCATATAAAGCATATTCTAAAAATAAGAATGTTAGCTTTGATTATCGTTTTAATATCGAAAAAGTATTTAACACAGATGAAATCCATTATTTTGGAATTGATTTTTCAAACTTTACGTTATTGAACAAAAAAAAAGATGGTCAAGAGGATATAATTAAAAAGTACATTCCTGCTTGGGTTTCCCACTTTGAGAAAAAAAAACCTGATTATATATTACTCGAAGATATTCTTGAGTTTAATAAGACTATTGTTGATAAAAGGATATCTAAACATAGAAATAATAAATTCGATTTAGATGGTCGAGTTCTTTGGATAAATTCTTCAGCCCCTCCTCTTAGTATTGAGTCGGTTGTTCATATTACTCAACACTACAGCAATCAAAACAGTGATAATAAAGATGTTGGACTCATTATTGTAGTTGATTCTTTTGATAAAGAAAAAGAACTAGCAACTATAATCTACAATTTTTTTAACATGAAAGATGGCAGTCTTTTGTGGTCCACAAAAATAAATTATAGAGTAAATGGTAAAGGGATGACTGTTCATTGGGCTGTAGGGTTAATCAATTGTACTAATGTTTATGGTTCAATTTATAGAAAAGAAAAGAAAAATTATAAAAAGAGCCATAAATAGTTCTCACTTCACCCCCCTCACAATCTCCGCAATTTGCACGGCATTCGTCGCTGCGCCTTTTCTCAAATTATCCGAAACAATCCATAAGTTTAGGGTGTTTTTCTGCGACTCATCTCTTCTGATTCTACCTACGAAAACATCATTTTTATCTTTCGAATACAAAGGCATCGGATAAATATTTGTCGTTGGGTCGTCTTTTAACGTAATTCCTTCTTGTTGAAAAAGCAATTGGCGAACTTCGGCTAAATCAAAGTCATTTTCAAATTCGATGTTAACGGCTTCAGAATGTCCTCCCATGACAGGGACTCGAACGGCAGTTGCAGTTACATTGATAGAGGGGTCGAGAATTTTTTTTGTTTCATTGGTCAATTTCATTTCCTCTTTCGTGTAGCCATTTCTTCGAAAGAATCACACGCAGGAATACAATTCTGGTCGATTTTGTAGGGATAAGCCATTTCACCATTAATTCCTTTGCGTTCATTCTCCATTTGTTACATGGCTTTCATTCCAGAACCGGTAATGGATTGATATGTAGAAACAACAACACGTTTGATTTTATATTTCTCGTGTAACGGTTTCAATGTCAACACCAACTGTATGGTACTACAATTTGGATTTGCAATGATTTTATCTTCTTTGGTAATGAGATGTCCGTTGATTTCAGGAACAATGAGTTTTTTTGTTGCATCCATTCTCCACGCCGAAGAATTATCAATGACAACCGTTCCCACATCTGCAAATTTAGGTGCCCACTCCAAAGAAGTTTGTCCACCGGCTGAGAATATCGCAATGTCAGGAGCCATTTCAACAGCTTTTTCTAATCCGACTACAGTACATTTCATTCCTCCAAAATCAATCTCTTGTCCAACAGATTTTTCCGAAGCAACTGGAATGAATTCTGTAATGGGAAAGCTAAATTCTCGGAGAACTTTCATCATTACTCCTCCAACCATTCCTGTGGCACCAACTACTGCTATTCTCATTTTGCAAACTTTTTTCTGTGTTTCAGCGTCAAAATTAGTACATTTATCCTTATTGATGATTCTAATTATTAAATACTATCTCTTTTTTACGGTTTTATTGGTTCAACTCTCTGTATTTGCACAGTTTTCGGATGATTTTACCGATAATGATTTTACAAATAATCCAACTTGGTCAGGTGATGTTGCTCTTTTTACAGCAGCAACAGGTGTGTTAAATTCACAAAGTCCTGGTGCGGCAACTTATTATTTGAGTACAGCTTCAACTTTGTCCACAAATGCGCAATGGGA
>JAJRQQ010000050.1 GCA_024280155.1 Bacteroidota bacterium | reverse complement strand
GGTGAAGGTGCTGGCGCTTTAATTTTTGAAGAATATGAGCACGCTAAAAAACGTGGTGCAAAAATTTATGCTGAAGTAATCGGAGGCGGAATGTCTGGGGATGCTTACCACATGACTGCACCTCATCCTGATGGGCTAGGAGCAATAAACAGTATGAAAGCTGCATTGGAAGATGCACAAATTGATTTAAGTGCGATTGATTATGTAAATGTACATGGAACGTCAACACCCCTTGGTGATGTCGCAGAAGTGAAGGCAATCCAAGAAGTATTTGGAGAGCATGCATATAAATTAAACATCAGTTCTACGAAATCAATGACAGGCCACTTACTCGGTGCTGCAGGTGCTATCGAAGCAATTGCATGTGTGAAGTCAGTGCAGGAGGGTATTGTTCCTCCGACCATTAATCATTTTACAGATGATGAGAACTTGGACAGTAAATTGAATTTCACATTCAATAAAGCTGAGAAGAGAACAGTAAATGTTGCTATGTCAAATACTTTTGGATTTGGCGGACACAATACGACTGTCATCATCAAGAAATATAAAGGTTAAATAAAATCTTGTTAGGGAGTAGAAAACAATCCGTTTTAGCAGTTTTAGCACTGTTCCCTTTTTTTTCTCGAAATTTATCTAAAGAGGACATAGAAATTAAGCAATTTATTTCAAGAAAATTTGGCTATTCTGTAAAAAAAATATTCTATTTCAAAAAAGCACTCACGCATAAGTCTTATGCGAATAATAAAGGTGAACGCTCTAATGAAAGATTGGAGTTTTTAGGGGATGCCATTCTTGATGCAACAATTGCTGAACACTTATTTATCCGTTTTAAAGAAGGTGACGAAGGATATTTAACCAAAATTAAATCTAAACTTGTAAACCGTAGAACCTTGAGTAAAATTGCTCGAGAAATGGAGATGAATACCATGATGCGATACAGTAAAGGTCGTTCGATTAATCTAGCAACCATTGAAGGAAATGCCTTTGAAGCTATAATTGGAGCTATTTATTTAGATGGTGGATACAAAGCCGCTAAGAAAAGTGTAATTGCTCATGTACTTAAAAAATACATTAACTTCAATGAAATTCTTGAAGAAGAAATAGATTTCAAATCTAAGTTGTTTATTTGGAGTCAAAAGAATAAAGTGAATTTACGATTCGAGGTTGTTGAAGAAGAAAATAAAGGAAATTCTTGGGTTTACACAGTAAAAGTTTTTGTTAATGACCAAGAATTTGGGATGGGGTCAGGTTCTTCCAAGAAAAAAGCCGAGCAATCTGCAGCCAAAGAAACAATAGAATTGATTGGTGGGTAAAATTGACAAGGATGAATACATCGTGGTACAATATGAGAATGTTTATCTTATTCTACGGGATTATTTTTCTTACGATCCTTTATAAAGGTTTAAATGTTCCGATCACTCATGATGAGGTTTCTACAATTTTTATGGCAAAGAATGAATCGATTTGGAATATTATCACCTACAAAAATCCGATACCAAATAATCATATCTTAAACACACTTTTAACCAAGTTATCTCTTTTTTTGTTTGGAATGAATCATTTTTCAGTCCGTTTACCTAACTTAATTGCATTTATAGTTTATGGTACAGCTATTTATCAATTATTGAAAAAAGTTATTGGATTACAAAGTTGGTTTTATGTTCCTGCAAGTTTATTCTTTATATCTAACCTCTACCTTTTAGACTTCTTTGGTTTGTCAAGGGGGTATGCGCTTTCTATCTCACTTTGTGTATTATCAATTTTATATATTATCAGTGCGTTTCAAGAAATGAGTTCTATAAAGAATAATTGGGCTATTTTCTTCGCAATATTATCGGCATATTCTAATTTTACACTGATTTATTATTTGGTTATCCTCCTTCTTCTTTCCACCTTTTTTCTTTATAATCAATACATCATTGGGAAGTTAAAAGTCAAATATATTCTTCATTTTATTGCGTTCATTCTATTGTTTTTGGTACTTGCCGTCATTCCAATACAAAACATGACAAGTACGGGTCAATTTCAATTCTGGTCTAACAATGGGTTTGTAGATGAAACTGTTCAGCCATTAATTGTCCATTCTCTTTACGATAGCAAAGTGTTGTTTTTCCAGTTTTCTAATTTCTTCCTAATATTGATTTACATTGTTATCACTTTTGCGATAGCTTGGTCAATTCGGTTTTTATTGGGTGCAAAGAAAAAAATAGAGGTTTTTAATTCTCCATTTTTTATTGCTTCATTTATCTTGATTGGAATAATTACAGTGAATATTTTACATGTTTATTTAACAGATGTTCCAAATTTAAAGAATAGAACAGCTTTGTTTTATTTTCCATTGTTTATTCTAGTATTTATTTCTGCTATAAATTCAATCAAACTTCAACTAAAACAATGGTTGAAGATTACACTTTCTACCATTCTATCTATTCTTTGTATTCTTCAAATTACATTGAATTTTAAACCCGATTCTGTCAGAGAATGGGCATACGATTCTAACACGCTCCAAGTGATTGATTTTATTTCAAATGAATCAGATGTAAATGTAATTCTTACAACAGACTGGAAATTTAATCCGTCATTTTATTACTATGCTAGAAATAACCAGTTGAATAACATTGTTTTAAATCCGTATTCAAAAAAAATGGACGTTAATTCTGGGGCTGATTATTATTACATTTTTGAAAATGATTTTGAATTGTTTGAGAAAAAATATCGCATTGTGAAGGAATTCAGGCACCACACCATACTTATTAAGAAGTGTGATTAAGGAATAATATGTATTTTTAACGTTCAAAATAAAATTATGCTCAAGCAATTCATTCAATATGCACTTTTTATGTGTATGTTCTTTTCATTTTCAGGACATGCTCAAGAAGACGATTTGTTTTCAAACTATGTAAATCTTGAATCAAAAGGTAAGATTCCAAATGTCTTTACTGAAACAACACAATCAAAAATTGATCGCGATTCTAAAAAAAATCGCGACGGTATGACAGAAAAAGAGGAAACGATTTTCCTTGAAAATATCCATTATGGAATAGATGAGTTATTAAATTCTGGTTTAGTTTTATTTGGAGATGAAACTTCTTCCTATGTTCAAGATGTTGCAAAAAACCTATTGAAAAACGATAGAAAGTTAGAAAAGCAACTGCAATTTTTTGTTTTAAAATCAAACGTAACGAATGCATTATCTACTGACCAAGGAATTATATTCGTCACGCTGGGTTTGTTAAGTCAATTGGAAAATGAAGCGCAATTGGCCTATGTACTTTCTCATGAAATTGCACATTTTACGGAGCATCACGTGGAAGAGTCTTTTGAAGAACGCATAAAAAACTCTGATGACGTAAGTTATGATGATCGAATTAAACGATTGAGTTCTTACTCGAAAGACAATGAGCTCGAAGCAGATAAGAAAGGCGTTAGAATGTATTACGAAGCCGGCTATACTGAAAGTGAACTACTTGCTACATTCGATGTTTTAACTTATTCTTATCTTCCTTTTGATGAAGTTCGAATGCCCAAAGATTATTTTAATAACGAATACGTTTATGTTCCTGAAAAGTATTTCCCAAAAGAAATAAATGAGATAAAAGTGGATGAGAATTACGATGATTCTAAAAGTTCTCACCCAAACATTCGAAAAAGGAAAGATGCCATTATTAAAGAACTGGAAGATTATTCGAATTGGAAAGACAAAATTTTCAATCTTTCAGAAGACCGATTTTATAGAGTTAGAAATATTGCCCGTTTTGAAAATGTCCGAATGGATATTATGAATCATAAGTTCGGAAAAGCATTGTACAGTATTTTTATCTTGGAGCGTAATTTCCCTGAGAATGTCTACCTCCAAAGAATGAAAGCACAATCTTGGTTAGGTTTAGCAGATTTTAAAATGCATTCGAATTTTTCTAAAACAGTTTCGTCTCCTTCAAAGGTGGAAGGTGAAAGTCATGCGATGCATTATGTACTAAGAAAGTTTTCTAAAATTCAATTAATTACAATGGCTGTTCGGAACATTGAAGATGTTAATAAAGCATTTCCAGATGATGAAGTTATTGATGTAATTCATTCTAAAATAATAACTTCTATTGCAGGGTATAGCAAATTTGATGTTAACAATTATTCAGAATTAACTTATGAGGAAACATTAGCTGAATTTGAAAAAAGTAAAATTGAATTAGAAGAAAAAAGAATCAACGATTCAATTCAAAAAATAGAGGATGCTAAGATCGAAGAAGGAAAAGAGTTGAGTAAGTATGATAGAATTCGTAAGAAAAGAAAAGGAAATACTGCTACCTCTACAGACGAAGAATTTGATGTTACTAAATTCTATTTGTATGCACTTTCTGATCTTGTAGTAGATGAAAATTTTAAAAAAATCTTAAAAGAAGAACAAGCTCGACTTGAAGATGAAGAAGACGAGGATGAAAATCGTTACAACGAACCAATAGAAGCACGAGAATTCATTTTGATTGACCCTTCAATTCATTCTACAAGAAATGGACATGAAACTAAGAGTACTTCTATTGAGCTTGAAGAAATGCTGGTCGAAGTGTACAACAAGTACGCGGATGAGTTTGGGATACAGATCAATAATTTAAACAAATCTTCTGTAGATGAACTTACGACTAAATCTTACAATGAGAAAGCTGTTTTGCAAGACATGCTCCGCCAAAGTGCAGAATATGACGATATTGGAATGGT
>JAJRQQ010000049.1 GCA_024280155.1 Bacteroidota bacterium | reverse complement strand
GTATTTGAAGGAATGATTCAACATCTTTTTAGAGAAGTTCGAGGAGTGGAATTGGATAAAAAATTCCCACGAATGACATACGCTGAGGCAATGGAGAAATATGGGTCAGACAAACCTGATATTCGTTTTGATATGGAATTTGTTGACATGAATTCTGTTGTAAAAGGAAAAGATTTTAAAATTTTCGATGAAGCAGAATTGGTTTTAGCGATCAATGCGGAAGATTGTGCTGGATATACTCGAAAACAATTGGACAAATTAGTAGATTGGGTAAAAAGACCACAAATCGGTGCAAAAGGGATGATTTATCTCAAATGCAACGAGGATGGAACATTCAAATCATCGGTAGATAAATTCTATTCACAAGAAAATTTAGCAGAATGGGCTAAACAAGCCAATGCAAAAGCTGGAGATTTACTACTTCTTTTAAGTGGTGATACAGACACTGTTCGCAAGCAAATGAACGAATTGCGTTTACACATGGGTGATGAATTGGGATTGAGAAATCCAAATGTTTTTAAACCTTTATGGGTACTCGATTTTCCTTTGTTGGAATGGGATGAAGAATCTGGGCGTTACCATGCGATGCACCACCCATTTACTTCTCCAAAACCAGAGGATATGGATTTAATTGATACAGATCCGGGGAAAGTTCGTGCAAATGCCTACGATTTAGCCATGAACGGTGTTGAATTAGGGGGTGGTTCTATCCGAATTCACGACAGAGAATTGCAATCAAGAATGTTTGATTTACTCGGTTTCTCCAAAGAAGAAGCAGAAGCTCAATTTGGTTTCTTAATGTCTGCCTTTGAATATGGCGCACCTCCTCACGGTGGGTTGGCATTTGGACTTGACCGACTAGTTGCAACAATGGGTGGTTCTGATTCTATCCGTGATTACATCGCTTTCCCGAAGAACAATAGCGGTCGAGATGTGATGATTGACGCGCCTTCTCCGTTGAACGAAGAACAGTTAAAAGAATTGGGACTTAAATTGAACTAATGGGAGAATATACAGAGTACGTTGGGTATATTGCCTCTTTCTTCGTGTTGCTTTCTTTCTTAATGAAAAAAATGCTGACACTGAGAATCGTTAGTATAATCGGGTGTTTATTTTTTATTTTCTACGGGGTTCTTTTAGGCTCTATTCCAGTTGTGATTACCAACGCATCGATTGTTGTGGTTAATGCTTGGTTTATCGTCAAATTACTACGGGAGAATAAATAGAACTACATTTCATTTCTAATTCATTTTATTATTTCTAGATTTGAATCATTCCTTGTACCCAAAATAGACAGAATGAGCTTTAACATTTCCTTAGAATCTTTGATGGACCTCATTGGTTTCATAATTGGAATTTCTCTTGGAATAGGCGTGTTGATTTATCATTGGAAAAAGAAATCATTCTTCTTCCTCGCTTTATTTATTCTCACCTATTCTTTGGACGTTTCAAGCTCTTTTATTTACGACATTTTTGGAGAAAATAATGCAACCATTGCTTTTTCATTGCTCAACTTTAGTTGGTTACTCTTTCCTTTGTTTTATGTTTATGTTCAACATATCTCTACCTTAAAAGCAAAAGATGTAAAAACCCCATTATTCATTGGAAGTTTCGGTTTTATAACCAATTTTATTGCTAATTTCTTCATTGCGCAACAAATCGACATTTCTCCAACAGTAGAATTAATAATTATTACTTTAGAGGTACTTTTTTCTTGTTGGATTGCCTTTAATACATTCTCATGGATAAAAAAACAAAAAAAGGTTGTTTATAATCATTTTTCTGACGCAACCGACAAGGAGTTAAATTGGTCAAAAACATTTGTTTTATTGGGGTTGATTTATACTCTTTTAGGTTTCTCTATCTACTTATCAAATGTTAATTTAGGTTGGGGGTTTTATATTTTCAACGCTATTAATATTATACTCCTTATTTGGATATCCATCAGAAGTGTTTTTCAATTTCAGATAGAAAAAATTGTTGAGAAAAATAAAGAATCTAAAACGACTATTGAGAAAAATAAGCTAAAAGAAATCTTAGAAACCATACGAAACTATATTGAAACTTCAGAGTGTTACAAAATACATAACCTCACCATTATTGATGTTTCTAAAGCCACAAATATTCACACAAAAACCATTTCCGAAAGTATTAATTCTATTCTAGCGTCCAACTTTAATTCTTTTATCAATCAATTTAGAATAAACGAAGCAAAGAAAATGTTAAAGAACACTGACTTTTCTAATTTGTCTATCGAAGGCATTGGTCAGGAGGTCGGTTTTAGTTCTAAAAGCACGTTTTATCGGTCTTTCAAAAAAGAAATCGGAAGCACACCTAAAGAGTTTTTAGCACAAAACAGTGGCAAATTCTGATTTTGACACAGATTAACTTCGGTTTTTTGTTGAGTATATATACAACCGTTTAATTTTGTCGATGTATTAAAAGTATTACCCATATTAAACATCAAAACACAATGCGAAACATCTTCAAATTATTCATCATTCTCTTTTTAACACAAAGTGTAGTTGCACAAGAGAAAACTGAATTAAAAAGAACAGTATTAAAAAAGAACTACATCGGCTTAGGAGGAGTTCGAAATTCTTTTCAAGATGCGAAGTTTTCCAATACACAATATCATGGAACTTTGCTTAGTCTAAATATTGGAACCAGCCGAGAAACCGATAAATATTTTTGGGCAATCG
Source organism: Bacteroidota bacterium (assembly GCA_024280155.1). Lineage (GTDB taxonomy): Bacteria > Bacteroidota > Bacteroidia > Flavobacteriales_D > Crocinitomicaceae > UBA4466. The sequence continues at coordinate 2,118 of JAJRQQ010000049.1, read as the reverse complement.
ATTTCAATGGTGACTTTACAAAACTATCTGCAAAAACACATCCATTTGTAGCTGCGGCATTTCATGGAAGATTTGATTTTACCTATGCACGAAAAGACCTTTCTTTTATCCACCTCGATGGTTTTAGAGGAGGAGGTAAATGGACCGTTGCAGACGTGAACTTTATTAATTTCACAGATTTAGGTAATAATAAATTAAATTTTATTTCTAGTTCACGTTTAAGTTTATTCGGAGAATACAACTATGCAATTAACGAAAACCTTAATGCATCTTTCTCATTAGCTGTTGGATTGTTTGGTTTAGTCAAAGAATTCAAAAGCTTTGGATATAGTGCTCCTCAAAACGTGTTAGAAGATGGAAAATTTGATTTTCAAGACAATGGAACGCAAAATCCTTTTAGTTTAAAATATTACCAATTTAAAACCATTGGAAGACTCAATACTATTGAAACTAAATTACAGTTAAATTACAAGAAAAGATGGTCCTTTTACTACCAATGGAATTTATTTAATTACACTACTGTTAAAAGATATCCTTTAACGATTGCACAACACATCATTGGTGCGCGTTTTAATTTCATTTCAAAAACTAAAACTAAATAAGCCATGAAAAATAAAGCTTTAATAATAATAGGTATCATTCTTTTCACAACTGTTTCTTGCGAGAAGATTTTTATGAAACCAAAACCGAAAACAACGAATACAGCTATTTTCGAAGAATATACAAAACTTGTTCGTGAGAAATATGGAATGTTAGAATTCAAACAATTAGACATCAACCACCTGTCTGATTCTTTGCGTGTTTTCGTAAATGATGACCTTACAGAAGATTCTCTGTTTAATATCTTAGGTGTAATCACATCTCGTTTAAAAGATGGTCACTCTGTATTAAGACGTTATTCCCCTCTTGGAAACGAATTAATTCAAGCTGCTTTTTTTGATATCGAGAAAGGCTATCCTGTTTCTTTTCACCAAGGAATATTAGACAACATCTATATACACAGTGGAATGACTAAATTAAGTGATGACAGAGCTATTTACGGTCGTTTAACACAAGATGCTGATATTGCTTACTTAAGAATTGCCTCTTTTGATGTTGATATTTCTGATAGTGAATTGGAAGAGATGTTTACTTCATTTTCAAGTGCGAAAGGACTGATTGTTGATGTTCGTCAAAACGGTGGTGGTAGCCCAAATTTATCCACAAAAATTGCTTCTTACTTTACAGACGCAGAAATATACATTGGATATGAAAACTTCAAAGTAGGTCCGGGTGAAAATGACTTTTCAAAAAGCTTTGCTAATTTAAAACCTTCAACTTCTTCAAATAAATTTTTAAAACCTGTTGCTGTTCTAACCGACAGAGGTGTATACAGTGCGACTACAACTTTTTGCTACTCTGTTAATCCATTGGCAAAAGTGAAATTCATTGGACAAAGAACCGGAGGAGGAAGTGGTTCTGTTGCTGATGGTTATCTTGCAAATGGTTGGCATTGGAACCTTTCTGTGAGTGAATTCATTGGAGTAGATGACAGTGGAAATGAACAACACTTAGACAATGGTTTTGAACCAGACATTTCCGTTTTACTTGATACACTTGTAACAACACAAGATGAAATCATAGAACGAGCAATATTAGAATTACAATAAGGTGAAAATGTCGTTCTGTATGGGGAAGGTCACATTAAAGGAATTAAACAATTATTAAAAGAAAGAAGATGACTTATCAAATTTTTATTACAGCACTAATTATCATACTCAGTAACTTTTCTTTTTCTCAACAGGAGAAAAAGAACATTATTAATTATGCTGAAGATTTAAAAATCTATAAAGAAATTGTCGAGACATCTCATTCTGGTTTATATCTCTATACTCCAAAACCTGTTTTTGACTCTATTTTTCAACGAGCAGAAGAAATTGTAAGAACAGAATCACTTTCAAATCGTGATTTCTTTTTGTTGATTTCAGACATTCATATACAAATTAGATGTGGACACAGTAGTACTTCTCCGGGTGAAAAAATGTTTGAAAACATCGATACAACAAAAATTGTTTTTCTACCATTTGAAGTGAAATTTATCAAAGACACACTTATTCTAACCAAAGATTTTAGAAATAT
>JAJRQQ010000048.1 GCA_024280155.1 Bacteroidota bacterium | reverse complement strand
AGGCCAACGCACTTTTAGATTTCGCTTCGAATTAAAAATCATTGCAATGAATAAAAAAATACGAAGAACTAAAAAGTGCATTCATAAATTTAGCGGATACCAAAACAACGCAAAATTCGTAAATTTAAACAACTGTTTGAGTAGGCACGACGAGTTTTGTTTAAATTAGAATTGAGGATGATTTTGGTCGTTAAATTTATGACAGCACTAGACTTTTTTGTTACTTTTTTTGGCGATGAAAAAAAGTAAAGAAAGATTTAACTTTAATATTTTATCGGACACTAATCATTTCTAATTACTAACTCGCTCTCTTCAAAACTGCTTTTTTCAACACTTCCCATCCAAACCAGCCCAATACCACACTATATTCGATGTAATTAATCATTCTTACAGCAAAGGTTGAACTATCGTCGTATTGATAAAAAATGTAAGAAAAGAAGATGAAGAATGACCAAACCATAGGAAATTTATAGTCTGTAAAAATTGAAAATGCGAGTAGAGGTAGAATATACCAAGGATGAACAGTGCTACTCAATAGCAGGTAAATAAACAATGCAATCGTTATTCTTCGCATTAATTTCTCCCAATTCTGTATGTCGCCCCATAATGCAAGTGTGAAAATAAAATACATCGCAATCAAGGATAATTGTGGACTGTAATACTTTGTCATGTTCCAACCGGTTTTCCAAATCCCGTATTGAATGTATTGGTAGAGAACAAGTGAATTGAACTCAAAGACTTGAAAATATTGGCGTAAACTGTCACCAAAATTGTAAATATTCTCCGAATTAAGTTGAGTAAAACCAAATGCAAGGACAATGAATATTGTTAATGAATAGAATAAAATTGCTTTCTTCCAACCTAAAAATCGATAGAAAAATGGAAGAATCATCAAAGGAATCAGTTTTATCTGAACGGCAATCGCAAAGAATAGTGCTCCCCAGATTTCTTTCTTTTTCTGAAGAAAATAGAACGCAATGAATAGAAAAGAAAGCATCACTCCTTCAAAATGAGTATTTCCAGTACATTCAATAATCCAGAGTGGATTGAGAAAGAGCAACCAAATTTTTGATACTTCGATGTTTAAGTTTCTGAGTAATTTAATCAAGTAGAATGCACCGATAAATTCGGTGATTACAATGAGTAATTTTAGAATAAATGTATTCAGGATTAAAGAATCTGAGAATGCTGTCGCGAAAATGAAATAAAATTGATTAATCGGTGGATAACATGAATAATTCCCCTGAGATTGCATCCCAATTCCATTATAAATCTCTTGCATGTATTCACTTGAACCAATGATTTTCGCATTCAATTCTGGCGAAGCAAAGATTTCTTCAGGTCGATAATCAAATGGATTTATACCAGCCCAAGTGATTTCTCCATCCCACAAAGAGCGATAGAAATCAATGGAAAGATTTGGCGTGTTCAACATTGAGAGTAATTGAGCAGAAATGGCAATAAAGAAAAGTTGCTTAAAACTCATTTCATTCCGTGATGAATATAGAATGATATACGCGAAGAATGCAATCGTGTAAAAAATGGCTATAAAAGCAAATTCTGTTCTATCACTTTGGAAATTAATGAGAAAAATGGAAATCAAAAAAAGGAGAGGACTAAACGATATGGCGAGTCGCTTCCCCATAAATTATTTTCCTGTTCTCAACTCTCTGACAGAATAAAAGAAAACCAATCCATAGCCAAAAGCAAGCATTAGATGGAAAGGAACCATTCCTAAATCACCATACATTGCACGATTAATTGCCGTGAATAAGAATAGTACCGCTAATAGACCTTCACCGATATTCAAAATAGAAAGACTTTTTTTATCGTATTTGTTTTGAGAAGGATCACCTGTTACACTGATATTAAATTTTGGTGTTCGTACAAATGAACTTTTAATGCCTAAATAACCTTCAATTACTGCAACAGAATTGTTGAGTGCTAATCCCATTGAAACCATAAGGAACATAAAGAAACGTCCGAAGAATTTGATGAAATCCTTTAAAAAATGTCCTGTTTTATCTCGGTAGGATTGCCAGTAGTAATACATTAAAAATACCGTACTGATTAAGAAAATTGCCCCATATTGAATAATGTCATTCAAGTCAGAGAAAGAATCTTTGATATGAAGAACCACTAAACTTAGTAAGGAAATTATAAGAATGAAAACGAAAACTGAAGAATTAAAAAGGTGGGAAAGACCGTGAATTCTGTTTGAAAACTTCACATTCTTCGTTGTGATAATTCTTTTCCACATTTTAATAAAACACTCTGCGCCACCTTTCATCCAACGGTGTTGTTGAGATTTAAGCGCAGACATCGTAATCGGTAATTCAGCAGGAGCAATGACATCCTCGCGGTATTCAAAACGCCAACCTTTCAATTGCGCTCGATAACTAAGGTCTAAATCCTCCGTCAATGTATCGTGTTCCCAACCACCAGCATCTTCAATACAGGTTTTTCTCCAAACGCCACCTGTTCCGTTGAAGTTAATAAAGTGACCTGATGCCGTTCGACCTCCTTGCTCAATCGCAAAGTGTCCATTCAATCCAAAAGCTTGTAATTCTGTAAGAATAGAATAATCTTTATTGATGTGCCCCCAACGTGTTTGAACAACCCCAACATTGTCATCTCTGAAATAAGGCATTGTTTTTTGTAAGAAATCTGGGTCAGGAATAAAGTCTGCATCAAAAATGGCGATAAATTCTCCTTCAACCCGATCCATGGCATCATCTAATGCACCTGCTTTGTATCCAGTTCTGTTTGTTCGGTGGATGTGTTGAATATTTACACCACGCGCTTGAACTTCGGCTACTTTTTTAGCAATTACATCAACAGTGTCATCGGTAGAATCATCTAAAACTTGAATTTGTAATTTATCAGCAGGGTAATCAAAGTTAGCAATGGTTTCAATTATTCTTTCGGCGACATACAACTCATTAAACATTGGTAATTGAATCGTAACTTTTGGTGTGTTTTCTGGGTCGAATGTAGGTTTCTCTTCAATTAATTTTCTCTTCTTATTTCTGTGATAAGTAATGGCTAAAGTGAATTGTAAAATACTGTAGAAAAGAATAAGAACTAAACAGGCAAAATAGATAAAGATGACTGCTTTTGCTGTAAGGTGTGACCAGTAATGCTCCATTCCATAAGCATCTCCCCAGTTGAACATCCAAGAAACTTTTCGACCAACAGAGAAATCTAAATCAGGGATATGTGTTTCTGTGACTTCAAAATCAAACTTTTTTTGATTGTAATCTTCGTCAGAAACGAGTAATTCATATTTTCCAACAGGAATTTTAGAGAAAGTAAAAACACCATCATCATTTGTTTCTGTAACAAAAGATTTTTTGGTTTCTTTATGAGTGATTGTTATTTTTAATTCATCGACATCACGTTCTGTTTTAACGTCAAGAACTTCACCGCTTACTGTTTGCGTAGCTTGTGAAAAGCCGAGTAGAGTAGATAAAGTGAATAAAAAAGCAATAAATAATTTCATCAAATAAATGCGTTAATCTTAAATTTATGGTTGTTTTTGCTCTAAAATCTGTATTTAAAAACAGCAAATATAATCTTTATTCCGGCAAGTATAGTACCTTTTACAGTACCACTTACTTTTGAAACTCCAATTCGTCGTTTATAATTGACAGGAACTTCGCAAAATTTCATCTTTTTCTTTACTGCTTTTATTTGCATTTCAATAGTCCAGCCGTAGGTTTTGTCGGCCATTCCAAGTGTTTGCAAAGAATCAAATTTCATTGCTCTAAATGGGCCTAGATCAGTGAATTTTGCTCCGTAAAAAAGTCGAATTAATTTAGTAGCAAGTGAATTTCCAAAAATTTGTTGTGGAGTCAAAGAACCTTTCTCTCTTTTTCCGAGAACTCGAGAACCAATGACCATATCCATGTCATTTTCTAAAATAGGGGCAATCACATCTTTTATTTCTTCTGGATAGTCGGAAAAATCTCCATCTAAAAAGACAATGATTTCTGTTTGCAATTCTTCGCATTTGTCAATTCCTTTCAAACATGCCCACCCGTAGCCTTTACGTTTTTCGTCCAAAACAATTGCTCCGGTATTCTTTGCTACTTCAACAGTGTTATCTGTCGAATTGTTATTCACTACGATAACATGGTTGACCAAGTTTCTGTCAATCGCATCAACAACTTTCCCAATGGATTGTTCTTCGTTATAGGCAGGGATAACAACAGAAATGATTTTATTTTTCATGGATGCGAAAATAGTTAAATTATTTGTCGAGTTTTCTAACCTCGTCGAGCAGATTGAGTTCCAGTGGGTTAGGTTCAAATCGACCTTCTTCGGGTCCATTCTCTAATTTGAGAACACCTCGAGGACAAACAGCAGAGCAGATACCACAACCGACACAACTTGAACGTACAATATTCTCACCTTTTTGGGCATAAGCACGAACGTCAATTCCTTGTTCACAATAAGTCGAACAATTTCCGCAAGAAATACATTGTGAACCATTGGTTGTAATTCTAAATCGAGATTTAAACCGTTGGAATAAGCCCATGTAGCCAGCCATCGGACAACCAAATCGGCACCAAACTCTATTGCCAAGAATTGGATAGAACCCAACACCAATCACACCTGAAAAAGCAGCACCTACGAAGAGACCGTAGAATTTCTTTATGCTTCTACTTTCGATATAGAATACATTCTTAATATCATTAACATAAGCATTGAGAAGGAGTAATCCGATGATTATCATTAAGATTGCCCCTACTTTTAAGATGTTTTTTTGATGTTTTTTTCCTAAAAAGAACAATCCTATTGATGAGAGCAACAATAAAACCTCAATGAAGATGAGATAATCTAATTTTGAGATGGATAAAATACCAATTTCATAATCTTTCCCTGAGAAATAAGGCCAAAGTGTTGCAACTGTCATTATTAGTACGAAAACCATGACAGAATGAATAACCCAACGTTCAATCTTCCAAGATATTTCTGTTTTTGAAGATAATTGACGGAAAGAATCACCTGCCGTTTCAGCTAATCCACCACAACCACAAACCCAAGAACAATACCATCTTTTTCCTACCAAATAGGTGAGAAGAGGGGTGAGGACTAAGAATAAAAATAGTCCCCAAATAAAAAAGAAAAAACCTGATGGACCTGCATTCTGTGGTTTTGCCATATTATCCAAAGACCAACTTTCTGTGAAGTAGTAATTCAATGGCCAAGCATTCTTTAAATCTTTGTTGAAATAGCCGACACCATCATTCATTGACTCTAAAATGTTGGGCAAGAAATAAGCAAGTATTAATTGAGAAGCAATAACCACCAGAGTTCTGTAGAACTGATATTTATTGTGTCGATATTTCACAATGAATTTGATGCCTAAAAATAGTATAACAAAACTGTAAATTGTTCCATAAACAAACCATTGGTCGGCATCTTTTCCTTTGAATAATTGCGCTAAAGGATTGAATAAATCAACAAGTTCTGTGAGGGTTTTAGGAAACCAATAAAGTTGAATGTAGAATCCTGTCAAAAGTAATCCTGAAATCCAACCTAAAATTCCTGTGTTGGTCAATGAATTATGCCAGACGTGATTGTTTTTTATCCCTTTTGGGTGTCCAGCATAAGTTCCATAAGTGTATATTAGAATACCAATTGCCATACTTCCTAAAGAAAGTGAGAGGAACAACCAATAAGGTTCTAATTTCATTCCAAACCAAGCAGCAAGTAGAATAAACAAACCAACTGTACTTAAGAATAACCCCAGTTTTTGAGTGAAGTTTGTATTCTTCGTGTAGATAAATGATAGTAGATGTTTAGCATCTTTAAATGAAAAGAGTACCGCTCCAATAAACATCGTGAAAAAAGCATAAACACGCGCGTATTCAATTGCATCCTTTCTAAAAGCATAGATTAATCCAACTACTCCAAGGATAAAAAGTGCAGAACCTATTTTCTTGAAAAGGGATAGATTCTGAGAATCACTACCTGAGATTGATATATTGTTCTCCATGATTATGCTTTAATTAGTTTTTGCCACCAAGTTTTTTTATTCACTTTCAATGAAGTTCCAAATTGTTGGTTGAATTGAGTAATGATTTCATTTTCATATTTAGTATAAAATTCAGGATCGAAATTCGCTGTTTTTAAATCTTGCAAAACTTCATCGATTGTGGCTTTTTTCAGCAACCAATGATTAAATACAGGATGACGTAATCGTAAACCAAAGTTGTTAATTCCGATAAATTTTCGACTATCTTTTTCAAACACGAAATGCAATAGAATTGCTTCTTTGGGATGTTTGTAAATGAATTCTTCTTGATTCTCTTGGAGTTTATTGAGCACAGTACCATACGTTTGGTATTCAATTTCCATGAATTTTGCAGAATTGAACCAATACCCAGGATTATATTCTGTTCGGTTGCCCGTTAATGTCTGCGCCAATTGTTCTCCCATTATTTTTCCGGTGTACCAAACCTGTTCCAATGCTCTTCTGCCTGGAATAGGTTCTTTAAATTGAGCACAATCACCAATGGCATAAACGTCTTTTGCAGAGGTTTCAAAAAAAGTATTGACCAAAATTCCTTTTTGGCAATCGATACCACTTTCTTTTACAAAATCAATGTTCGGAGAAACTCCTGCTGTTAAACCAACAAATTGACATTCGATATCTTGACTATCTTTGGTTTTTATCCCAACAACTTTATCATTTGCATCAGTGAGAATTTCATCAAGTTCTGTAGAATAGTACATGTTTAATCCATGGTGTTTGGATAAATGGTTCATGATGAATTTAGAATCTTCATCGGGTAAAACACCATTCCAAAAAAGTGGTTCACGTATGAGAAAATCGACTTCAATATTTCTTGATAAAAACATTTCAGCCATCTCAATACCAATCAAACCACCACCAACAATAACTGCTTTTTTAATGTTTGGAGCTCTTTCTTCAATGTAATCTAAATCTTGTTTAGAATACAATCCTCGTACACCATCGGCATCTTGTCCTTTCCATCCAAATTTATTCGGTTTAGAGCCAGTTGCAAGAACTAATTTGTCGTATGAAATGGTTTTTCCACTTTTAGTATATAAACTTTTGTTTTCAGTGTCAATCTTTTCAATATACTCTTTGCTCAATTGAATTCTATTCTTTTTCCAGAAATGAGGTTCGTAAGGTTGAGTATGTTCAAAAGTCATATGTCCCATGAAAATGTACATCAAAGCAGTTCGAGAGAAAAAATATTTTGATTCAGAAGAGATAATCATAATCTCCTCGTCGCTGTTTTTTCTAATGTGTCTGGCAGTAGTTACACCTGAAATTCCATTTCCAATAATGACAATCATAAATTAGTTTTTTTACAAGATAGGACTTTCGACGAAGATAATGAATGTTGCTTACAAAAAAAAGGATGAAACTTCTAGGGTAGCAAATTAAATTACCTAAAACGTTTACTAAAGTAGAATACCGCAAAATTCATTTTTCTTTAAAAAGACGCAGTTCCTAGCTTCGAATTATAAATCATTGCAATAAATAAAAATATTTACGAAGAACTAAAAAGTGCATTCATAAATTTAGCGGGCACCAAAACACCGCAAAATTCGTAAATTTAAACAACTGTTTGAGGAGGCACGACGAGTTTTGTTT
>JAJRQQ010000047.1 GCA_024280155.1 Bacteroidota bacterium | reverse complement strand
TAATGAGATGTTAATTCGCACTCTTTTTTTCTCATAATCTGATTTTTTTTCTTCTTTCATAATTTGTGTTTTTACTAATTCTCGCTTGCGATGCCTTGTGCAATATTTCGGGTCGGTAACCGAAATCACTACTTGCCTTATTACTTTTGTTAAATGTTTATAGATTTATTAAGAATGAACTTCTACGTTGTTCTATATATGTTTTGGCTTCATTCCATTCTCGCAAAACGGCTTTAGGGAAAGTTTTTTTTGTCCTACTTCCTTTTATCAAGTGATGAAATATCATAATTAATCACATTAAACATCTCTCTCATTCTCGAAATTATTCTTGGTTCATACCTGTCTCTTATTTCTTCCAAAGATAAATCAGATGTTGCATATGTTATTGCCTTGTTTTTTGACCGACACCGAATAATTTCCGATATAACACATTTTTTATTTCCAAAGTACATCGATGGTTGTTCAATACCTAAATCATCAATGCAATATCTTTTCTTAGTTCTTCCTGAGTATTTTTCAATTGCTTTTGGACCATCTATAGAATAATCATTTGAAATAGATGTACTTGGATGAATTGGAATGGTCAGGGAATTCCCACCTAGAATTCTAGAAAATATTTGTATAATTGTCGTCTTACCACATCCGGTTGGGCCGATTAATAAAACTCCTTTTCCCATTTCAATGTTATATTTTTTATATTCTGGAATAATCTCAAAAAAATAAATGCATAGCTTTAATACTGTTTCTAGATCTTTCCCTTTGAGATTAAAGTCCGGATTGTGGTAGGTTTTCCCGACTTCAACAATATGATTCAATACTTCGTCCCTATCATACACTTTTCCGCCATCAATTACTTTAAAAAGAGCGGGGTTGATTTTACAATTCTCCTTCATAGTTCCTTTTTTGTGATATAATCATAAATTTTTTTTTATCAGTTACCCAAAGTTCTACCGCTTCTTTAGTTGTTAGCTCTCTTCCCCTAAAGCCTAACCAGTTATTGTCATCAAAATATTCAAAGAATCCATCTAATGAATCTAGACTATTTAATTCTTCAAAAAGAGGGTGTAATTCATCTTTATTAAGCTCTGAAAAATTTTTAATCATTTGTTTATTAAGTTTGTTATTGTTAATAGGTTTATTAACCTTTATATAAGGGCCTTCATCAATACTTGTGGTTGCCCCAAAAGAAGGCTCGTTTTTATAACTGCTAGATGCCCCACTTTTAATTCTTGATTTATTAATCATAATTATTTTACTGCCTATTAAATAGTCTTTTGAGGGGGAATACTGTAGAAAATCATTTTCATCTAACCATCTTAAAGCTTTTACATAAGTTGACCTTGATCCAATCTTAGCCATATACATCAAGTTTTCCCTATTAATTGACAATTCCTTTTGAAAGCCTGAACTATTCCAAATAAAAAACAAAGCATTATATAAACTGATATATATAGGTCTAGAAGATTTGTTTTCAAAGAACTGGTTTGATACATTTTTATGATGTGATATATAATTCACTGAGTTTGTGTTTTTCATGTATTTTATTTAAGTAGTTTTTTGTTTTTATGAGCGACTTCAATAAGTTGTTTCTTAGAAAAGAATACTTTATTACCAATCTGGTAGTACGGGATTAATTTTTTGTTTTTCCAATTTACAATGGTAGCAGAAGTGACTCCCATAAATTTTGCAGCATCAGATAGCTTTAGTCGATCGTCCAAATGATCTTCGACTTCATGGTTGAACTTTTTCAGTTCATTTAGAACTGTTTTTACTGCATTTAGTAAATCCTCTTTTTGTAGGATATAGATTCCTTGTTTCATATTGTATATTTTACATAAAAACGACACTGTTTTTAATGCCATAATGGTATAACAAATTATAAACAAAGTGAGAACCTTTATCATCAGAATTAAAAACTGGACATCAATATTCCTCAATATAATCAAGGCTTAAAAGAAAAATAAAAATGTTTTTCAATAATTAATTTTTGGATACATTTTCTTTGATTTTTAATAAATTCATGTGTTTTGATAAAAAATAAATTGAATAACGGTAACTAATTTTGTATATCATGAAGAATGAAAGAGAGGGAAATCGAAATTATTATAAGACAACAAAGAGAATGCATTCTCGTTTTTTTCAAAAAGTGGATAAACAGTTTCAAACAAATGCTCAACCCTTTATATTCTTATACAATAAGAGAATAAAACGAATACTTTGTTAGAAAAGTAACCTAATCATAAATTCTACGTTTGAATATACACTTGAAATTAAAGAGAGTTAAAAATTCTCAATCAATAAATTATACGTAATTTAGCTTCACTAAAATGGCAAAAGAGCAATTCATATTGACAATTAAAAAAGATGCATCTGGACAAGATGTAGATCTAAACAATATGACGTTAGAAGTTGCTGAAGCTTTTAAAGAGCTTTTAGAGTCTTTCATGGGGTTAGCTAGACTTCATAGTACAAATTCTGATTCACAGAGTTCAGAAACTAGAATTTCAGTATCAAGAGGGAGTGCTATATTAGCCATCGAAGCTTCTACTGAGAATATGGAGTCTTTAGTTACTGATATGAAGTTAGTCTTCAAGAATGAATCTAGAAGAAAAGAGACAGTTTCCCATTGTAAAAAATACAAACTATATTAAAGTCACTTCCATATGAATATGAAATGGGAATTAATAATAGCCAACATTCTCAAATAGACTTTTTACAAGAGTTTAAAAGAACAAAATCATTTTATACAAAGAGAACTCCAAAAACTAAAAGAATAAGCGAACTAGAATTTGTTAACGGTGAATTGATTGATCTTGGAGGTAAAAAAATCAACTTTCATATCATGCCTAGAGATAAGGATGATGCAATAATTGTTAATTGTAAAACAAAAGAACAAGCTAGAAAATTAGGTAAATTTGTTTATAGTCAGGCTTTTGTCGTAGTTCACACTAAAAAAAGAAATCAGTCAAAACCAATTCGAGAATTTGTTGATTATTATAGCGATGTCAATCAATTTAATCAATACAAAGAGTTTTATGATAGAATTCAAGAATTAGAAGGTCAAGAAAGGTATACAGAATTTCATGAATTAATTTTCCAAATATTAAATACTAGTCAGGATTTAGATCTTTCTTTACGAAAAATAAGAAAGTACGTAAGGTTATTTGATCATAGCTGGACAGAATCAGGTCAACTAAGAACAATTTTAGTCTCATTAAAAGCCTTTAGAAATAATATCATTCTTCAGGAAACATTGAACGGTATTAAAGATAGATTAAAAACAATAACAGGTCAAGATAAAATATAAATTGAGCGATATAACTTCAGATACTGACCTAATAAGGACTAAAGATGCAGATTTAAGTAATAATTTTATTGCTTTAGGTATGAACGTTGCCGTTATTGAAAATGAACAGCAAGGAGGTCATTCAGCATTGTTTATTTGTTTAAATGAAGAACTTTCAGTTTATCATTTTGATAATGGAGTTGTGAATTTAACTCCTGCTTCTGATGATAGATTTTTTAATCATTATTATCATAAAAAATTAGATTTCATTCATCCAGATGAATCTACAATTCAAGCATTTATTGCACATTGTATTCAAATAAAGAAAGGTTCTAATTTGAAATTTGGATATGTGTTTGACGGTTCTCTCTATGATTCTGTTGGTAATCATTTTACCACATCTAATCTTCCTGAACTTGCTACCTGTGTTGGCTTTTGTATTAATGTTATTTAAAGCTGGATAATTGAAGAAGAACATTTTTTAGCTGTTACTGACTGGAATACAATTGAACCAGGTCATCCTTTATTCATGAGACATTTTAATTATGCAAAAAGAGAATATCCTGAAATCACTGAAGAATCTTTTCTTGCACACCATAGAAGAATCACTCCTAACGAATGTACTGCAACTGCATATTTTGGAATGAGTGATATTACTATTAGAAAAGAACAAATTGATAGAATAATCGACGACTTTAGGAGTCTTGTTAGCAATCTTGAGATAACTTAAAAATTTGCCTTTTACCTTTTAAAGAGATATGCATTTTCATCTTTTGTCTCAATTAGATTAATACTCAATATCTTTAATGAGACATATGTTTCGATACAGAAGAGTGTAAAACTCTCCATTTTTAAGACAGCAAATTAAATCTTAAATTTAACGCTGTATTATGAAAACAAGTAGAAGAAAATTTAGTTCAAAATTTAAAACAAAGGTTGTTTTAGAAGCTCTTAAAGAGCAATCCACAATGCAAGAGTTGGCAAGTAAGTATGAATTACAACCTACTCAGATAAGTAAATAGAAACAAGAATCCATAGCAAACTCCTCTGCCTCCTTTGATTCCAAACAAAAAAAGACACTGAATCAATTGAGAAAGATAAGTTGTTTTCTAAAATAGGTCAACTCCATGTTGAAATGGATTTTTTAAAACATGTCTTGGGAAAATTAGGACAACTGAAAAAATACAAAAAGTTGTCAATTCTCATCCAAGTCTAAGTCTTGAAAAACAATGTAAACTACTCGAAATTCATCGTTCGGGGCTTTATTATAAGCCAAAACAAGAAACTTCAATGAACTTAAAGATAATGAATGAAATAGACACTTCACTCCTTTTGTCTATTACGCCACAATTAGTCTTGATCCGACATTTTTAATGCATTCTCGTTTTTTTCAAAAAGTGGATAAACAGTTTCGAATAAATCAAAAACTATTGAAGAAATACAATAAAACAGGTAAAGCTAATCTCTGTATAGAGAAAATTGAAATAGGAAGGGTAACCCCAAACTATTTATCCATTATTAGAAAAACAATAAAGGTAAATTGTTCAGCTATGGTTTTTTTCTAGAAAGCTGAAATAAGTGGTGTGAAAAAACACTTCACAATCAATGGTAGGATTATATATAATAGGAAAACTATTAAAATTGGATTAAAAACAAAACAAAGTGTTAACACCTTTTTTAACACCCTTTAATCAAAAAACCCTCATAATCAAAAGATTATAAGGGTTTTTAGTACTCGAGGCGGGAATCGAACCCGCACTCCCGAAAGAACTGGATTTTGAATCCAGCGCGTCTACCAGTTCCGCCACTCGAGCATTGTTAAATAACTTTTAAGTTTATTTAAAGTCTTATTTGGTATAATCATAAGACGGGTGCAAAGTTATGCATTTTATTTAATTGTTCAACAACGTTTCGATAAAAATATTAAATCAAAAAGCCAAATAAAAGAATTTAAAAATATAAGCAAATTTTAATTTGTCAAACAAAAAAAGCCTACGTCATAACAACGTAGGCTTTAAAAATTATCATTGACTCCTATAAATCAAATTTAATTCCTTGAGCTAAAGGCAAACTATCTGTATAATTCACTGTATTTGTTTGTCGTCTCATGTAGATTTTCCAAGCATCAGAACCAGACTCACGTCCACCACCTGTTTCTTTTTCACCACCAAATGCTCCACCAATCTCAGCACCAGAAGTTCCGATGTTAACATTAGCAATACCACAATCAGAACCTGTTTCAGAAACAAATAATTCTGCTTCACGCATATTATTTGTCATAATCGCAGAAGAAAGTCCTTGTGGAACATTGTTTTGAATTTCAATTGCATTCATCACATCTCCAGAGTATTTCATGATGTAAAGAATTGGAGCAAATGTTTCCGATTGAACAATCTCAAAACTATTATCAGCTTCAACAATCGCAGGGTAAACATAGCATCCTGATTCATAACCAGCGCCTTCTAAAACACCACCTTCAGCAATAATGTTTGCACCTTCCGATTTTGCTTTTTCTAAAGCGGCTAAGTAAGTATCAACAGCCATTGTGTCAATTAGTGGTCCAACGTGATTTGATTCATCTAATGGATTACCAATTTTCAATTGACTGTATGCTTTTACCATTGCATTCTTCATTGTATCGTATACATCTTCATGAATAATTAAACGACGCGTAGAAGTACAACGTTGACCTGCAGTTCCAACAGCACCAAAAACAGCACCTGGAAGAACAATTTTCAAATCAGCTGTAGGAGTAATAATGATTGCATTGTTACCACCTAATTCCAATAATGATTTACCCAAACGTTTTCCAACAGCTTCACCAACAGATTTACCCATACGAGTTGAACCAGTTGCAGAAACTAAAGGAACTCTTTTGTCGTTAGACATCAATTTTCCGATTTCAGCATCGCCAATAACTAAACAAGAAACACCTTCAGGAACATTGTTCTCTGCAAAAACTTCTTGAGCAATTTTTTGACAAGCAATGGCTGTCAAGGGTGTTTTCTCAGATGGTTTCCAAATGCAAGTATCTCCAGAAACCCACGCTAAAGCAGTATTCCAACACCATACAGCTACTGGAAAGTTAAATGCTGAAATAATCCCAACAATTCCAAGTGGATGGTATTGCTCCATCATTCTGTGACCTGGGCGTTCTGATTTAATTGTTAAACCGTACAATTGACGAGATAAACCAACAGCGAAGTCACAGATATCAATCATTTCTTGAACCTCACCTAAACCTTCTTGCAATGATTTCCCCATTTCAAAAGAAACCAATTTTCCAAGCGAATCTTTATTTTCTCTTAGTTTTTGTCCTAATTGACGAACAACTTCACCTCTTTTTGGTGCTGGCCACGTTTTCCATTCTTTAAACGCTTCTTGAGATTTTAAAACAACTGCCTCGTAATCTGCTTCTGACGCAAAATTAACAGATGCTATTACACTTCCATCTGCTGGAGCAACAGAATCAACTTTTGCTCCTCGTGTGTTAAACCAATGTCCACCTGTTGATGCACCATTATTTTCTGCTTCAATTCCAAATTGAGCTAGAATTTCTTTCATTCCTAAATCTGTCATTTCTTCTACCATTCTATTTATATATTATAATATGAATTACTTTTTTCAAAGCACAAAGTTAAGGTAAAAATTGCAGTGTTGTATTCACTTTTTAGCTTTTTTAACGTTCAAAAGTGAATTCTACATTTAAAAGATTAAAACTTTCATTATATTTGAAAGAAAAAACGAATGAACCCATACGTACTTATCATGGCTCTTGCCAGTATTATTATTCTTAGTTTCTTCTTCAATATTTTAGCAAAAAAGACGAATATCCCTTCTGTCTTAATGCTTATTGGATTGGGAATGGGAATAAAAGCATGGATGAAATCGAACGGAATTATTAACGATGATTTACGATTAGATACGATACTCGAAGTTTTGGGTAATGTTGGTTTAGTGATGATTGTTCTAGAAGCTGCCCTCGATCTAAAATTGGAAAGAGAGAAGAAAGGGTTGATTTTTAAATCGTTTATTATTGCAACATTGGGAATTGGAGGTTCAATGATGGCGCTTGCTGGTTTTTTCATGTACATTTTCCCGAGTACTGATTTATATACCGCTGTTGTTTATGCGATTCCATTAAGTATTATGAGTTCAGCGATTATAATCCCAAGTGTAGGCCGATTAACGGGGAAGAAAAAAGAATTCATGGTGTACGAAAGTACATTCTCCGATATACTCGGAATTATGGTTTTCTATTTCATGATTGGCGCAAATGAATCGCATAGTAACACTTCTTTATTTACAGATATTTTCACAAACATTTTAGGAACAGTTATTCTTTCTATTGTCGTTGCTTATGTTATGGTGTATTTGTTTCAACATCTTAAAATGCAAGTTAAATTATTTTTGATTATTGGCGTTTTACTTTTTCTATTTGCGATTGGTAAATTCTTCCACCTTTCTTCTCTACTCCTCATTTTAGCATTTGGATTGGTTTTAAATAATACAGATGTATTCTTTCAAGGTAAGCTGGCTAAAATATTTGACAAGGAGAAAGTCGCACCCATTCTGCATGATTTTCATAATCTAACCTTAGAATCAGCTTTTTTAATTCGTACTTTTTTCTTTGTGATTTTCGGAATAAGTATTTCACTAGCTTCTTTGTACAATCTTGAAGTTGCGATAAATAGCTTGGTAATTGTTGCTATTTTATACGTTATTCGATATATTCTCCTGAAAATTTTCGCAAAAGACTATCTTTTTCCTGAAGTCTTTATTGCACCAAGAGGTTTGATTACTGTATTGTTATTCTTCGTATTAATAAAACACGATGGTATTCACATTGTCAACTTTGATACGGGTTTACTTTTGTATCCTATTCTTATCACCAGTATGATAATGATGTTCGCTTTGATTTCCTACAAAGGTGAGAAAGTAAAAGATGTCATTTTCCATAAAGTGCCCTTAATAAACAAGAAAGAGAACGAAGAGAAATCTGAAGAACTCGATCGTAGAATGCAAGACAATACTGAGCATATCGATTTTGATGGGTTTTAGGATGAAGATACTGTTATAAGATTTGAGTTACGAGGGACATTATCCACAACGAGAATCGTAAAGAAAATCCTCTATCCTCTAATACTGTTACAATACGTGATTTTGTCCTAATTAGTGATGTGAGCCTGTCCGGTCGTATCAGTGGGGTGAGCATTTCAAGTATTCAGTGTAGCACCTGTCGAACCCCACTTTACCACCAATTTCCCTGTTGATTTTCCACTTTCTAATAAATTATGTGCTTTAAAGAACTCATCTTGTGTATAAATTCCACCGATTTGAGGAGTGATTTTTCCTTCGGAATAAAGAGAGAAGACTGATTTTAGACAATGTTCAAGAACTTCCGGTTTATTGTCTGCGACTTTTAGCATGTTTACACCCAAAACAGACCGTGAACTCATCATTAACCCCACAGGAATAATCAGCCCCATTTTTCTGACAAAATTTAATGCGGAAAGAATTCCCCATTTTCCATTTCCGAGTTCTGAGCCTCCAAAAAGAATCATTCGACCACCAGATTCTAATATGGAGAAATCCTTTTTATACGTCGAACCACCTACAGGGTTGTAGCTAACATCAATCTTCTTGTCGCCCAAATGCTCTTTTATTTGCTAGATATAATCGGAAGAATTATAATTTACTACATAATCAGCGCCTAGTTTTTTAACCAGCATCTCTTTCTCGATTCTTCCCACTTTAGCAATAACAGTAGCTCCGGCATTTTTCGCCATTTGAATCAAAAGCGTCCCTACTCCACCAGCAGCAGCATGAATTAAAACGGTGTCTGATGAGTGAATCGGGGCAATATATGAGGACATATAATAAGCAGTTACCGCTTGAGTCGTTAAGGCTAATAATTCAGCGACAGGCTGATCTCCTACAACAACAGACGAATAATCATTACTGATTGCATGTTTTGCATAACCTCCAAATCGACAGAATGCAATGACTCTTTTCCCAATTAACGATTGGTCTGCTTTATCTCCACAAGAAATTACTTTTCCAACAACTTCATATCCAACTACACAAGGAAGAGGTGGCGCCTCTTTGTATAGACCTCTTCTTGCCATTACATCGGCATAATTTAGTCCAAATGCTTCTACTTCAATGAGGATTTCATTGTCTTTCGGGAGGGCAATCTCGAAAGAACGCAGTTCAAATGCTTCTTCTGCTGTTCCTTTTTTGTGTAAAAAAAATGCTTCGCTTTGCATAATTGATTTAATATAATAATTATTCTTTTCCTGCTATTACAATCACAATCTCCCCTTTTGGAGGTTTTGATTCGTAATATTCTCGAACTTCTTTGGCTGTCCCTCGTTTGTATTCTTCATACATTTTTGTAATTTCTCGGGCAACACAAACTTTTCTATTTTCCCCCATAAATTCTTCAATTTGCTTGAGGCATTTTATCAATCGATGCGGTGATTCATACAAAACGGCTGTTCTTGTCTCTTCAGCAATGATTTTCAATCGAGTTTGTCGCCCTTTTTTGTGGGGTAAAAACCCTTCAAAAACAAACTTATCACAAGGGAAGCCACTGGAAACAAGTGCTGGAATTAATGCAACCGGACCAGGTAAACATTCTATTTCAATTCCTTTTGCGATACATTCTCGAACCAATAAAAATCCAGGGTCTGAAATGGCAGGAGTTCCTGCGTCAGAAACTAAAACAGTTGATTCATTCGAAAGAATCGTATCAATTGCCCTATCTAAAGTTTTATGTTCGTTGTGTGCATGAAAAGGAGCAACAGGTTTTTTGATGTCTAAATGATTGAGTAGGCGTTTTGTTACACGTGTATCTTCTGCAAAAATCATTTCAGTTTCTTGAAGAATTCTGATAGAACGCAAGGTTATATCTTCTAAGTTTCCGATTGGAGTGGGAACAATGTATAATTTCGACATATTTTTATCGTGTTAAAACAACGTAATCTTGGAGTAATGTTTTTAAGAATTTTAAGCGTTTTTCAGGGGTTTCTTCCAAACCGATAATTCGAGCAGATTCATCAGCAAGTTCTACCGCAAATTTCTTAATCTGCTCATTTGGGTTTGTTCTCAATCGTTTAATCGTAGTCTTGATTAATAACATATCTTCATCTGTAAAAATAGTTGCTTGAGGATAGGTTGGTGTGTGGTTTTGTTGGTTTTTAATCGATAAAACATCACTCAGGGAATAATTTACACTTGATTTATTCCGAATCACTACTGTATTTGCCATCACGTCTCCAATTCGTTGTGTTCGATTAGAAGTACCAGCATAAACAATCCCCATTAATCCAATTCCGAACCAAAATAGAGCAAATAAATCAGGACTAATCCAAAGGAAATCTCCCTTGAATAACCAACGTGTAAAAACTTCTCTTAATCCAGGTCTTTCACCGTTAACTGTTACTACTCTTATACCGAGGATGTATTTCCCTAAACTCTGGCCATGTGTTAAAAATTCAACCATTGGGTTGTATAAAATCCATGGCAGTCGCATCAAAAGAAATTGAAAAAACAAGAAAGCTCCAATGTTCTCTTGAAAAACATCTACAAATCCAAAAATAGCACCGAATACAGCAAAATAAATAGCGAATAAAAGAAAGTCTATTGCAGCAGCAGCAGTACGAGCACCTACGGATGCCAACTCATACTCAATTTTCACATTTTGTGCAGATTCAAATTCAATTTTTTTCATCGAGGAGATAAAGGTAAGAATTTTTATTCTTGTATTTTCAAAGAATAAAAAGAACCAACCGACTTTTCTGGCATCAGCATCCCAAATGGAGGTGGGGTGGTGCGTTTTTGAAAGAGATTTGGTGCTATGTTTTGGAGTGTTTCGATGTTTAAAGATAGGAAAAAAAAGTGAAAGTTTGGTAGGTGGTTTTTAGAATTAAAAAGTAAAACCCCGCGAAAGGTTCGCGAGGTAGCTTTAGTTTATTCTTCGTGCGTTAGCGGGGGGGGTAATGCTCCAGATTTCACTTTTGATTACTTCAAAAACTTCATGAAAAAGAAATGTAAAACCCTATAAAAATCTTATTTACAAACTCTTAAGTTATCCAAAAATACAAATTAGAGAATTACCGAGCACTATCTAATTTTTCTATATAATGAGAAATACTCATATCAAAAAAAATAGTATCATTTTCATTTATAGGCGTACCTAATATTGAAAAATTTTCAGTTGACAATCCTAATACAATCAATTTTACCTTTAACTGCTCAATATCACTACTATCCTTGTCAACCACTAACGCTACCATTTTTAGATTGTTTTTATCTTTAATGTCGTACCAATCATTTGGACATTGAAGACTACTAGCATTTTTATAATTAGACGTATAAGATGTGGGTAAATTGATTTTAATTTTATTCTTAATTTGTATGGATTGAAATTCCTCAATATTATTTAAAATTCGTTCTCTTTTACAAATAATTTTCGAGATTTCATAATAAATAATTTTCTTTAAAATCTCTTCATCCATTTCATCTACACTCATTTTAGAATCATAATGTACTTGCTTTATAATCTTAAATACAGTTAATGAGATCTCTTCTTTTTTGATTTTTTTTTGATTTAAAAAACAGTTTAACTCTGGGTAATAATCAAGTGTTATACAAAGCGAATCCATTTTAAGGTACAAATCATATTTTGATTCAAAATCAATAAAATCATACGATTGCTCTTTTCCTATTTTCTCATCCAAATCTAATAAACAAGTAATTAAAACACCTTCTTCACAGTATTTTTTTGTTTCACAAGAAATTAAACTAAGTGTACAAACGAGACCTATTGTGAAATAATAACTAATCTTTACTTTCATAAAATATATTTTATTGTCCAAACGTATTTACTTTATTGTATTTTTTAGTTTTTACCTTTAAGACTCCTTTAAACTTGATGGGAGTTGTATAGGAATCTAAATATTCTTGTTTGTCTCTAATAGCTCCCTCAATTCCCTCAGCTGTAAACCTCTGTAAAATTCCATTTGTTCCAGCCATATAAATAAAAATACCTCTATGTCTTCCAACATCCATATCTCCACCATAATTAGAGAATAAATTTCCATCTTCAGAATATCTGATATGAGTATGTACTATAGCAACTACATCATCTCGACTTAATCCAGAATACTTAGATTTCCCAGCGTCTACTTCATGCGGGAGATTAATTGGAGACCTAACAGTAGAACCTATAACAAATTGTCTCTCACCCACTTTAAAAATTTGAGCACCTTGCTCATATTTTTCTTGCATTTTAGAACCATTTCGCCCATATTCTTTAGCCCAAGCCATAGCAGCTTCTTCAATAGTACTGAATGTTTTTCTAGCTTTAGCTGTTACAATGATTTCTTTTATATCTTGAGATTTGTGAGCTGTTTTAATCTCCCAGGCACCTTCTTTCTGATTTCCATGTCTAACATATGGGGTTAGAACACCCTCTTCCTTTTGATAATAAATATCACCTGCTTCCCATCGATAATTTCCTTCTTCTCCTTTTCTAAATTCTCCAGGTTTATCATCGCCAAGAAATCCATCTTTTCTAAGTTGTCGTTGTTCATCATCTGTCATACCCATATCAGGTTCTTCACCTCCTTCTTCACAATCCGTACAAAGCCCAAACGGATCCGTATAATAAATCGGGTTATTATCAAATGCAACATACGGACTCATCCAAGGGAATTGGTGCATCAACGGATCAAGTGATTTCCACCTACCCAATCTCGGGTCGTATTGTCTAAACTCAGTAGTATAACTATTCCCATTTCCAGACACCTCATTATCAACCTCCATTCCGTTAAAAAGATAACGATAATTTGCACTTCCAACCGACCTTTCTGGCATCAGCATCCCAAATGGAGGTGAAAAAGCCATTTTTGAGGCAGTTGAGGGTGATATGTTGGAGGTTGTTTTGATGAGTGAAAGGTAAGGTTTATTTTGGAGAATTTAACTCGGAAATAGAATATGAATTAACGTTTGTTTCTGTTTAAGTAGGGCATGAGTTTTTGAATTTTTTTTTATATAAAGTATTATCTTAGGATATAACAGAGAATACTACGCGGTACGTTATACAAATAACCCAATTTTTCAAAGAGTGTTTAATAATTCAATCTCATCTTTAAAGTCTGAGTCATAATAAGATAAATACTTGATTTTTTCCTTTATTGACTTATTTTTATTCTTTGATATCAATATCCATCGATCAAATAAATAGATCATTAAATCTATTGGAATCAGTATGCCACTCTCAAAATCATAATCAACAGCTTTTTGGAAGTCACTACAATCAATAGTACCCATGATAATTTTCTTTATTAGAATAATATTCTCACTCCAATCAAAATCACAATCACTTTGATGCTTATTAAAATATACTAAACTATTTTTTAAATTCATATTTTTGATATTAATTAATTAATATGGAGTATAGGTTGTTACTCGATAAACTCCATTACTGCGCCCTACAGAATAATTTACTCTTACTCCATTAACTAAAATATTTCGTTTAGTCATATTATTACCAACTGGAGCGACAACATTTCCTGCATCTATAAAAGCTTTTAAATCGTTTACAATTGCATTCTCAACCACATTAAGAGATAGATTTGTATTATTAAAACTTCCTGTTCTATGAGCTTTATTAAATGCATGCCCTGAGTTAATTAAGACATCATCTGCACCAATAGTTGTTTTTCTAATAATATTCGTAGCTGGAGCATTAGGATTAATTATTTTAAATTCACGTGAAGCAATAGTCGAAACTGAAGAACGAGCTAGAGTTGCCATGCCAGAACCTCCGAGTACTGTCTGAATTTTATATAATTCAGCAACAGGTTCCATAGCTTCAGTCGCTACTTTACGAACACCATTAAGAATTAATTTTTGTCTTACAGCAAGCCATTTACTATCCAATGTCCGCTTTTCCCAAGAAATTACTGACTGTTTATAGCAGTATATTTCAAAATCCCGTTCCCATTGAGCTTCACGTCCGTTAAAGGTAGGCTTTTTTGGACCAAAAGAGTTTATGCCTTGGTTGAAAATATATTTATCAACGTAATCTAAATTATTTATATCCTTAGAAGCTGGGATTTGATTATCATTCCCAGCTGACACACTCACTTCTTCAATATTCTGTATCTTTGCCCAAAATGAACCTTTACCATCACCGTTATCTGCCCATATATAATCGTTCCCATCATCTCCTGTACCAATTTCTCCTATTTCCGTACCATCTTTCTCTGGTCCACCTTCACTTGCTAACCCTAGCGGATCCGTATAATATATTGGATTATTATCAAACGCCACATACGGACTCATCCAAGGAAACTGATACATCAACGGGTCTAAACTTTTCCATCTACCCAATCTCGGGTCATATTGTCTAAATTCTGTCGTATAAGAATTCTCATTTCCAGAGACCTCATTATCGACTTCCATTCCGTTAAAAAGATACCTATAATTTGCACTTCCAACCGACCTTTCTGGCATCTGCATCCCAAATGGGGATGGGGTGGTGCGTTTTTGAAAGAGATTTGGTGCTATGTTTTGGAGTGTTTCGATGTTTAAAGATAGGAAAAAAAAGTGAAAGTTTGGTAGGTGGTTTTAGAATTAAAAAGCAAAACCTTGCGAAAGGTTCGCGAGGTAGCTTTTTAATTTGTTCTTCGTGCGTTAGCGGGGTTTTTGTGAACAAAATGAGTACCGAGAGAAGACCTTTCTTACCAATAATTGTATTGAGTTTTCATATAATTGAATTTTTCATTATCAAATTTATTATGCTTATTTACTTTAATTTCATTGAAGTTGCAGTTCACTTTTTCATATGATTTAAAAATGGATAATGAAGAAAGACTAGAATCTTTTTCATTGTTTTGGACTGTGAAAATTTCAACATTAAGTATCTCCTCATCCTTCATAATGTTTTTTTTGTAGCTTTTATAGAACCTAAGCTTATTATCCAACTTAAAAATATCAACTATTTCTTCCTCTAACGCTATTAAACAATAAGCCTCATCAAATTTTAAAGTTGACAACAAATTACCTTGAATACTAATCGAATCATTACAAGGTGAAGAACAATTAATTATAGCTGTATGAATATCTACTAATCGATTCAAACTGTCAAAATCAATCCATTCTTCAAGTGAAGTATTATCTCCTCTTTCTTTAAAATAGTGTTTATATAAAATTTTATTTGAATTATAATTAAATTCAAATTGATAACCTAAAACCGATTCACTTTTATAATAAAGAGAATCAATATTTATCATCACACCATTATGTTCAAATTTGGACTTTAATTTACTTTTACAACTACCTGAATCACAAGAAGTATATTGTAAAATTACCAAAAATAATAGGAAAATCTTAATTAGTTTCATTTTTGAGGACTGTTAATTATTCTAGAGTTATCTTCGTTAGGTCGCTCCCCTGCATTTATAGATGAATTACTTTGCCTATATGTGTAACTACCTGGATTTTTAATCGCTCCACCTTTCCACATATTAACATCAGTCGAATCAGCTTTCTTTAACGCTGGTTTATCAGCTCTATTCTTCCTCTCACTCCAATTTTTATTTTTATGCTGTTTCTCTATCCACTTACTCGCTTCTTGTTGGAATTCTTTAGGCTTATATGTACCATCAGGAAATTTACGCTTCAACTGATCTATAGCAGCTTGAAAATCCTTTATATCGTCCCAATCCAATGTGATTACCTTGTCTGCATCTTTTAAATGTACAGGATTTGCGGTATTACCATTCCATTTTCCATCATTTGTTTTAAACTCGATACCGTAAGTCCAAGAAGCATTACCTTTCATAGATTTCTCAACGCCATTTAGCCAATCTTTAAAAGATTGCCAATTACTAACGGTATGTTTAACTAAAATAATTCGAGTTTGATTTTGAGGTGCTTGAGCTTTCATATCTGTAACAGTAATACTAACCCTCTTTCCATTGATTTTGAATGAGGCAGTAAAAGAACCATTTTTGTTTAATCTAATTCTAATTTTACCGTCAGCTTCCTTTCCTAAAAAAACATCCGCATATTCTTTTGCTGCTGCTTTCCTTTCTTTCCTACTTGGTTTATCTCCGCCACCTGACTCACTACTCAACCCAAACGGATCCGTATAATAAACAGGATTATTATCAAAAGCCACATAAGGGCTCATCCAAGGAAACTGATGCATCAATGGGTCTAAACTTTTCCATCTACCCAATCTCGGGTCATATTGTCTAAATTCTGTCGTATAAGAATTTCCGTTCCCAGACACCTCATTATCTAGTTCCATACCGTTAAAAGCATACCTATAATTTGCACTTCCAACCGACCTTTCTGGCATCAGCATCCCAAATGGGGATGGGGTGGTGCGTTTTTGAAAGAGATTTTTTGCTATGTTTTGGAGTGTTTCGATGTTTAAAGATAGGAAAAAAAGTGAAAGTTTGGTAGGTGGTTTTTAGAATTAAAAAGCAAAACCCCGCGAAAGGTTCGCGAGGTAGCTTTAGTTTATTCTTCGTGCGTTAGCGGGGGCATACACTTCAAAGTTGAAATAATTATCCATTTTGTACCATCAAGTAAATACTAATACAATAAACAAAAATTGTCATTAACACCTGAAATAAAACCTTAAAATCAGCTTTCATAACACACTCAGAGGGATTATTAG
>JAJRQQ010000046.1 GCA_024280155.1 Bacteroidota bacterium | reverse complement strand
TAATTCTCTTGCAGCTTGTGCCACATTCTGTTTTTCTTCGCCCAGCTTTATAGCGTTGAGCTTAAAACTTGTTGTAAATTTTCTTCTTGACATATTTTACTAAGTTAATTTATACAATTGTATCTTAACTCAGTGTCCAACCTTTTATATCACATCCAAAAGTTGGGTATTTACGAAAAAAGCCTCCATAAATGGAGGCCTTTTTGTTGTCCCACCAGGGCTCGAACCTGGACTCTTCTATACCAAAAACAGACGTGTTGCCAATTACACCATGGGACAAGAAATTTAAAATGCAATTCTTTTATTGCGAGTGCAAAGATAACAACAATTTCTGAAATGTTCCAAAAGTTTTTTAAATTTTTTCCTTTTTTTTATCATTTCAAATTTTCAGAAATTTTCTTTTTAAGAAAATTTCACTTTTCTTTCATCGAGAGCTAAGCAGATATTGTTATTTTCGCATTGCTTTTGATTATTAATCTCATCTGCAAACAAAATTTAAATTACGATTATGACTTATAAAAAGATTAATCTTTATCTCGGCTGGTTCGTTTTTTTAATCGCTACAACTATCTTCTTTATCACAGTAGAGGACACTGTCAGTCTTTGGGATTGTGGTGAATATATCACTGCAGCATACAAATTAGAAGTTGGTCACCCCCCAGGCGCACCTCTTTTTATGGTAATTGGTCGTCTATTTTCTTTCTTTGCTGAACCCGAGAATGTGGCCATTTGGGTCAACAGACTTTCTGCTCTTTCAAGCTCCATGACTATTTTATTTATGTTTTGGACCTTGACAATGTTCATCAAAAAAATTGCTCTAAAAAGTAAAAGTGAATTATCCAGTGGAGATAAAATTGCCATTTTTGGAGCCGCATTTGTCGGAGCAATGGCTTACACTTTTACTGAATCTTTCTGGTTCTCTGCTGTAGAAGGTGAGGTTTATGCTATGTCTTCAATGTTTACTGCCGTTATTTTCTGGGCAATCATGAAATGGGATGAAGAAATGTCTGAAATTAAGCATGGACTTATGCCTAAAGGATATTCTCCTGACAGATGGTTACTCCTCATTATGTTTATGTTGGGGCTCGCAATTGGGGTTCACCTTCTAGGTATTCTTGTTGTTCCGGCAATTGGCTATGTTATTTACTTCCGATTTGCAAAAACCATTGATGTGCCTACATTTTTAGGTGTTGGGATTCTTTCCATTATCGTTCTTGGCTTTATTCAAGTGGGGGTGATATCGGGTTCTATTTCCATTGCAACAATGTTCGAGGTAGGTTTCGTAAAAACACTCGGACTTCCTTTCTACTCGGGAACAATTTTCTTTTTCTTATTGATTATTTTTCTTGCATACGTTTCAATTCGGTTTGCGCGTAAAAAAGGAAACCGAATTCTTTATTCAGCTACAATGGGATTAATTCTATTGCTTATCGGTTACGGTTCTTTTGCGGTAATTGTGATTCGTTCAAATGCAAACACTCCTTTAGATGAGAATGATCCTGAAAACTTAGTAACACTTCAGGCTTATCTTAAACGTGAGCAATATGGAACTGCTCCTATTGCTTTTGGTGGGTATTGGAATTCAGTTGCCAATCCAAGAGATGAGTGGAAAGATTTATCTCCATTTTACTTACGTCGTTTTGTGGTTCACAAGAATGATGTTGTTTTAAAAGCATTTAAAGATGAAAATCGTGCAAATGAGTATGCCAAAACTGTTTCTGGTTCAGAAGTGAAAGAAGACTACTTCGAATCTAATGCAACCACTCGACACAATGCTATTGCTACATTCTCGCAAACGACATTCTTTCCGAGAATGTACATGAACAACGATGCACACCGAATTTCAGGTTATAAATTGTGGTCCGGTTATGATGCAAATGACGGAACGGTAACTGAAAAAGGTTCAGATGGAAATCGTTTGCCTACTTTTCAAGAAAATTGGACATTCTTCACAAAATACCAAGTCAATTGGATGTACTTGAGATACTTTATGTGGAACTTCTCAGGCCGTCAGAATGATATACAAAATACGGAAGGAGGAACGCTTCGAGGAAACTGGATTTCTGGTTTTAGTGCAATTGATAATGCAAGATTAGCGAATCAAGGTGAATTTGCACCATACTTTACTTCACAAAACCCATCCAATAACAAGTTTTTCCTACTCCCGCTTATTTTAGGAATCATTGGATTGGTCTTCCATTTCTACCGAGCGCCGAAAGATGCCTTTGTGATTATGGTGGTGTTTTTATTAACAGGAGTTGCGATTATTATTTACTTGAACCCTAAACCTTACGAACCTCGTGAACGTGATTATGCTTATGCAGGTTCATTTTATTTCTTTGCAATGTGGATAGGTATTGGTGTGTACGCCCTTTACGATGCTTTTAAATCTTTTAGTATAAAAGAATTTAAAAAAATTGGAATCATTGGTGGAGCGGTTTTACTGCTTACTTTGATTATGGATATTGGTGCAGAGGTTTCAATGCCATCTACGTTAACTTGGTTATACATGGTCGTAATTGGTGGTGGCGCACTTGGTTTAATGTATGGACTGAAAAAAGTGCTTAGTCAAGAAAAGCAAGGAGCGATTGTAGCTATTCTACTTGGTTTATTTGTCCCAGTGATTATGGGAATGCAAGGTTGGGATGATCATGACAGAAGTAATAAAACAACAGCACATGATTTAGCATTGAATTATCTGAATTCTAACGGGCCAAATGGTATTTTATTTACCAATGGAGACAATGACACCTTCCCTTTGTGGTATATGCAAGAAGTGGAAGGGAGAAGAACAGATGTTCGTGTTTGCAACCTTTCTTTGATGCAAACGGATTGGTACACGAATCAAATGAAGTTGAGAACGTATGAGTCTGACCCATTGCCAATTTTATTTACTGAAGATCAAATTCTAATGCATGCAGGTAAAACAGATCAGGTTTTATTCTCTGATATTTTTGAATTATTCTATAGAAAAGCAAAACCAATTGTAATTAAGCAAGTTATTAAGATGCGTGCAGAAGCAAATCCGAATGAAGTGAGAAGAGCTGTTGCAAATTTATCTTCGCAAGGTTCTGTGCTTCTTAACTCTGCTTCAACTTCTGATTCAAGAGTGATTGGTCGATTGAATAAAATTAGACAAGTGGTTGGTGCTCCATTAAACGAAGGAAACATCACCAATCAAATCTATGCAAAATTTGACGCTGCAATTGGTGTTTTTGATGCAGCACAAAGTGGTCTAATTACAATGTCACAAGAGAATTTGAAAGCATTGCAAACATTATTAATTGATTTTGAGAAAACGTGGAATACGGTTGATTTAAAAACGGCAATGGAATTTACGCGTAATGATGACAACCTCATTGATTTTGGTCAAGGGCAAATTGTTCGTGTTTTCCCATCGAATTCTTTCATTCTACCTGTTAATGTGGAAAATGCAATTGCATCAGGTGTAATTACGAAAGAACAAGCTAAAAATTGCAACAAAGAATTGCGTTTTGCTTTCGATAAGCGAGGATTGACAAGAGAGCAAGTGATGATGTTAGACATCATGGCAAACAATGAATGGAAACGTAGTATCGGTTATTCTTCACCTGGAGGTTCAGATGTTTCGTTAGCATTGTACAGAAGAGGGTACATCAAACAGAATGGAATGGTGTTCGAATTAAGCCCAATTGCGGGAATGAACGAACGGTTTAATTCTGAAAAGATGTATGCTAACTTGATGGAGAAATATACTTTCGGACAAATGAACAATCCAAAAGTATTGACAGATTATTATGCTAGAAGACGTACTTCTCAGTATAGATTACATTTTTTATCGCTTGCTGAAGATTTCGTAATGAAAGGATTTACAGCAATGGATGGAAATAAGAGAATTGAAATGGTAATTAATTCTGGCGCACCTACAAGTGGGGTTCCTGAACTTGCTTCTGAGAAATCTATTCAAGATAATTTAGACAAAGCAAAAGCGTTGATTCATCGTTCTCTTGAAGTAATGCCAGCAGAATTAGTGTTGGACTATGGTGAGCCGAATGGTGGTCGTGAAAACTACACAATCAATGGAAAACAATTACAAGGATTCAGCGATGGTATCTTACATGAATATGTTCGTATTCTTTATGCTGCTGGAGATGTTGAAGGTGCAGAAAAATTAGGGACAATTGTTACTAATCAGTTAGAATCTATTTTAACGCATTATGAAAAAGGACCAGTTGCAATCACTGCTAATCCTAAAAGTACCAAGCATTTATACGCAGCATTATCAAACTACTTTAAGTTGCTTTCTGCTGCTACGGATGAAGAAATGGGGAACCCTAATGGAGAACTAGCTAAACGAACGAAAGCTAAAATTCAATACATTTACTCAACAATGTTTCCTTCTATGTTTGATAGTTTAGAAGCTTTAGCCAATGAGAATGGTGAAACAACTCGTCGTGGTTCTAGCGCAGGAAAATATGCAAATCGTTTGTGTAAATTGCAAGATTATGCACAAGCCATTGCTCAGCACTACGGTTTAATTGATGGTGGTCAACCACAATCGAACCAAGAAAGTGGTCCAAGTATAGAAGATTTGATGAAATTAGAAGCCATGAAAGATTCTATTGAACAATAGTAGAAATGGCTCGCTTTTTTAAAACCCCAACTTTATTCCGTTGGATTTTCTATCGGAGAGTTTGGGGTTTTTCTTCTTCCGATAAAGTCTATTTAACATTTGATGACGGTCCAACGGAAGAATTACTTCCTTGGCTTTTAGATTATCTTAAAACAGAAAAGATACAAGCAACCTTTTTTTGTGTCGGTGAAAACGCAAAAAATTTACCGCAATTAATGCAAAGAATGCGTGATGAAGGTCATTCGATTGGCAACCATACAATGCGCCATGAAAACGGAATAAAAACTTCTAAATTAGATTTTTTAAAATCAATTGAAGAAGCCAGTCAATATACTTCATCCACTTTATTCCGACCACCGTATGGTAGAATGCCATTGCATTATTTTTCATCGATTTCAAAAAATTACAAAATCATCATGTGGAGTTGGTTGTCTTATGATTACAAACAGGATATAGAAGTTGCTAGAATTCTAAAGGAGGCGCAAAGAATAAAAGCAGGAGATATTTTATTACTGCATGACAATAAGAAGGTAGCGAACCGTTTAAAGGAAATATTGCCCGAAATTATATCGATTATTCGTGAAAAAGGATTGGAATTTGCGATAATTAATTAGATTGATTCATTATTATAAGAACAGTTTATTGTGTTCTTTTATACAAAAATGAATGTTCCGAAGCGAAATCTAGAAGTGCGTTGGCCTGTCGAAACATCTTTTACTTTTTATTCAGAGAATTTTTCATTTGACTTCATGAGCTCGTAAACTCGGTTTCCATTGCCGAAAAAAGTAACAAATTTATGCTGAGCGTAGTCGATGTAAAAGTCTAGTGCTGTCATAAATTTAACGACCAAAATCATCCTCAATTCTAATTTAAACAAAACTCGTCGTGCCTCCTCAAACAGTTGTTTAAATTTACGAATTTTGCGGTGTTTTGGTACCCGCTAAATTGATGAATGCACTTTCTGTTTCTTCGTAATTTTTTTATTCATTGCAATGATTTTTAATTCGAAGCGAAATCTAAAAGTGAGAAAAGGTCACTTCTTTTTTTTATAAACCGGCACTGTTGAACAAGGTTCACCGTACATGATGCTTTTCACGAGAGGTTGTAAAAAACGAACCAATTCTACCATGGCAAATTCTGGAGCTGAAATATCTGAGCAACCTTTTATTATCACTCTTTCACCCATAAATTTCTGACGATCTTGTAAATGTATTTTCCGGCGAATCAACTCTTTTTCTAAATCTATCCGAGAGCCAACTACGAAATCATTTGTATAATCCCTCAACATTGAAGCAATTAACATATATGTCCAAGTAGGAACAATGGCATCGGCAGAGCAGTGAATAAAAACTGCTTTATTATTGTATTGACTCCAATTATGTTCCTTTGCCCAAGACCTAAAACCTTTCTCTTTTAGCGCAAGACCTTGCCATAATAAATCTGCGATATCAACATCAACAATTGAAAGGTTTGATTTAAAATCTGCTAAACTCAATGAAATTAACCCACTTTCTTTTACTCGATTTACAATTTCAGTCATAAAGCAAATGTAATTAGAATTTTAAAGTAATTATGATTTATTGAATTGAAGAACTGTGAATTAATCATTCTACCTTATAAATTATCATTACTTTTGTAGCGCAAAAAATCTGTATGAGCAAAGACAAATTAGCTTCAACTATAGGTAAAAAAATTAAATCTTACATCGTATTTACGAAGTTTAGATTATCGGCACTCGTCGTAATTTCTGCCTTAACGGGTTATTTATTTGTCGGTGGGAATGATGGTTTAATCATAACGTACTTACTCCTTGGAGGAATGCTTGTAACTGCGGCTTCAAATGGTTCAAACCAAATTTGGGAAAAAGACCTTGACAAACTAATGAAGAGAACAGAAGGTCGTCCAATTCCACAAGGGCAAATGACCGTTAAAGAAGGTCTTTTTGTTGTTGCATTCTGTCTGATTTCTGGAACAATATTGCTGTACCTTATTAACTTAAATTCAGCTTTACTCGGTTTACTTGCATTTGTTTTATACGTATTTGTTTATACACCAATGAAACGAAAATCCCCATGGGCAGTCTTTGTCGGTGCGATACCCGGTGCAATCCCCCCTTTTCTTGGTGCAATAGCGTTTACAGGTGAATTTGGATTAATCCCAGGTATCTTATTCTTCGTGCAATTTACATGGCAATTCCCCCATTTTTGGGCCATTGCTTGGGTGATGTACGATGATTACAAAGCGGGAGGTTTTTCTCTTTTACCTTCAAGAGAAGGAAAATCTAAAAGCTCAGCATTCCAAGTCGTTGTTTATTCATTAGCACTTATCCCTTTCAGTCTGTTGCCTTGGTTAATGGGGATAACCGGAACGACATCTTTTGTGTTTGCAATTTTGTTTGGACTCGGCTTCTTTTATTTAGCAATGCGACTTTATTTAACATTAAAAGACTCTGATGCGAAAAAATTAATGTTTGCATCATTTATTTACCTTCCAATCATACAATTTGTTTATGTGTTCGATAGAATTGAACCCATGATTACTAAACTTTTAGACTTATGAGTAATGTAGAAAACATCTCAGCAGAGATGCAAGAAGACAAAGACCAAAATCGACTACAACGAGAAAAAGCGAGACAGAATCTTGTTTATGTTAGTATGTTCAGCATTATTATGTTGTTCGCAGGTTTAACTTCTGCTTACATTGTATCAATGGGAGACTCCTTTTGGTTAAAATTCCCACTTCCAAATGCATTTTACATCAGTACTTTTATAATTGCATTGAGTAGTTTAACTTTTTATTTAGCGGTAAAAGCTGCTAAGAAAGGTGAATTAGGGAAGTTAAAAGTTTTTATATCCATTACATTTATTTTAGGTTTAGGATTCGTTTATTTCCAATTTAAAGGATATGGGAAATTAGTCGATAATGGAATTCACCCAGCAAACAATCACATCTTTGTTACCAATGGTAAATACGGTGATTATTTTTATGTAAAATACAAAGGCGACTTTATTGAAGTGAATGGAAATGACTTTCTTTTGAAAGGAAAAAAATGACTGATGAGCAAATCAAAGCGTACCAAACTTTCATGTCTCAATTCTACACGGTTGATGAGGTAAAACCTTTTACAGTAGAACATTACGGAAAAGATTTTGAAATCTATTTTGAGAACATTCCATTGTCAGTTCAGAACAAACACTTAATTACAACTGAAGGGAAAGACTTGCCTTATCTTGATCGAATTCGTCTAACTCAATTGGCCGTTAATGTTCGAGATTTAAGAGGAGATTTCTTCCCAAGGGGTGAAATAGGTGAAGATTTTCATATCTATTACAAAGGCAAAGAGCTTCAATATGCGAACCGAGAATTGCAACTTGATGGAAAAAAACTATCGAATTACCTACAAATTAAATCGATGGAGTCTGCAGATACCGCATCTTCATATCTTTACTTAATAACTGTACTTCATCTATTGCATATCATTTTTACATTATTTTATGTTGCAAGACTTGTAATTGGTTCATTTTCAGGAGTTATCAATAAGAATAATACGATTACAATGCGAATGGGAGCATCATTTTGGCACTTTTTAGGAATTTTATGGCTCTATTTATTATTGTTTTTACTTTTTATTCATTAAACTTGCACATAAAATTTATATAGAATGGCAGGACAAGCTTCTAAACAGATTGATTCAAAAACGCTATGGGGAGGAAAGATCTCTCCTTTTAGTACAAGTTATGGGAAACTAATGATGTGGTTTTTTCTTGTGTCTGATGCGTTAACCTTTAGTGGTTTACTTATCGCTTATGGTTTTACAAGGCATGATTATTTGGGTTCTTGGCCAATTGGTGAAGAGACATTTCATTCACTTCCTATGCTGGAAGGAAATTATCCCTTGATCTATGTTGCTTTAATGACCTTTATCTTAATTATTTCATCGGTTACAATGGTATTAGCTGTTGAAGCGGGCCATAGAATGGATAAAAAAAGTGTTACGAAATGGATGATTGCGACTATTATTGGTGGTGCATTCTTCGTTAGTTCTCAAGCATGGGAATGGAAACATTTTATTCACGGATCTAACTTTGGTAAAGTTGAATTAGCAGATGGTTCTTTAGCTATCGTTAAAGGTGAATTCGGAGACATTGAAAACTTCACAATAACTCAAGCGGGGACACATCACCAAGTTGGAGATGTTGTTACAGAAGATTTGAAACATGAATACACACATGCTGTAGCAGAAGGTCATGTTCATAATGGAATGATTACTCTTCACGATGGTTCAATTGCTAAAATTTCAAAACAGCCTAATACTGATATGACGTTAATTGTGAAAGAATATGGTGGTAAATATTCTATTGGTGCTGAAATAACGGGTGCTGAGGCTGTTGATATGTACGAAGAAGCCGTTAATTCGGGTGAAGAAAACAGAATAATTTACGGAGCAAACATGAAGCAAAATGAATATGGTCCTCAACAATATGGACAATTCTTTTTCTTCATAACTGGTTTTCACGGATTTCATGTTCTTTCAGGAGTTGTAATCAACTTTATTATTCTTTTAGGAGTAATAAGCGGTTTATATCACAAACGAGGTCACTATGAGATGGTAGAAAAAGGTGGTCTATACTGGCACTTTGTCGATTTAGTTTGGGTGTTTGTATTTACATTCTTTTACTTAGTTTAATTAGATAAAGAAATTATTATGGAAAGAGATGATGTTATAGAGTATTCATTAGATGCTCACCACAGCGAAGA
Source organism: Bacteroidota bacterium (assembly GCA_024280155.1). GTDB lineage: Bacteria > Bacteroidota > Bacteroidia > Flavobacteriales_D > Crocinitomicaceae > UBA4466. The sequence continues at coordinate 9,962 of JAJRQQ010000046.1, read as the reverse complement.
ACAAGGTGTTATTTTACGTAAAACAATATGGAAGGTAACTCTAATCTTAACGATTATTACTGCTGTAGAAGTTACTTTAGGGGCTTTTATTAAACAATCAAGTGATTATTGGCAAATAATCAAATGGCTTTTTATCATTTTAACTTTGGTTAAAGCAGCATACATTGTTTTATCATTTATGCATTTGGGAGAAGAAAGAAAAGGATTGCGTTATGTAATTCTTGTACCTTACTTTATTTTTGCACTATACATTATTTTCATATTACTTTATGAGGGGTCAGCAATAGCTGAAACACTTACTCAGCACGCAAGCTAACCCAAAAAAATGTCGAAGAAAAATCCAACTGGATTATTAAAAAAAATTCTTCTTATGGTTCTTTTATTTGGACCAGCTTTTGTTTTGGTTTTCATAGGAACTTCTAAGTGTACACATAATTTCAAACAATTGGATGATTTTGGTGTTGGAACAAACTATTCTTTTGTTGATGCCTATGGGAAAGAACATACATACAAGGATTACGAAGACAATGTAGTACTCATCACAACAATTCAAGAAAGCTGCCCAGACGATTGTGCAATTTCTCTTTGGCACATTGACCAATTGGTTTACCAGAAAATGCGAAAAGATCCTAGAAAAGGGAAAGTTCGCATCATTTCTTTCGTCACAGATGGTGAAGGGAACCCTTTAACAGACCTTTCAAGTGTAGATCAAATGCTTCGAGATAGAGTTGAAGATTACAATCCCGAAACTTGGATTCTTGCTTCTGGAGATGCAAAAAAAGTGTACGATTTCGAAAGAAATGATGAGAAACTACTCCGTGAAGGCGATGAATTTTACGGGAATCAAGCCTTTCAAGAGTTACTTCTCTTAATGGACAGGAATAATCATTTACGTATGGTACTTTCGGGTACAACAGAAGGAATGATTCGAAGAATGAATCAACACATTGGTCTTTTACAAAAAGAATATGATCAAAATGAAAGCAAGCATTAATCTTTTTTTAATTGCTTTTCTCTTCTTTTCTTGCTCAGATCACAAAGAAATAAAAAGAGTTCTACCAATTATTGGGGAAAGAGATGTTGATTATAAAATGATCGATGGCAAAGAAGTTACAGATACTATTTACCATACTATTCCTTCTTTTAAATATCTCAATCAAGATTCTATTCTCTTCGATTCTAAAACTATCGAAGATAAAATTTGGATAGTCAACTTTTTCTTTACAAGCTGCCCAACGATTTGTCCTCCTATGATGACGAATTTTGGATATGCTCACGACATTACAAAAGATCTTTCAGAGCATGTTGAGTTTATTTCATTCAGTATTGACCCATCAGTTGACACTCCTTCTCATTTGAAAGAATATATTAAGTTACGTGGATTCTCTACTGAAAATTGGAACTTTTTAAGTGGAGATGAAAAAGAAACACATCTTATCGCTAAAGCATTCTTCAATGGTGCAGAAAGAGATGAAGAAGCTGATGGTGGATTTGGACATACAGATTATATAATTCTTGTTGATACACATGGATATGTTCGTGGGATCTATAAGGGTACGGAAAAGAGTCAAATGGATTTACTAAATTCAGATTTAAGAAAACTATTAATCGGAGAATATGGAATTGATGTCAGAGAATAAAGTTAAGAATGCGAAGAAGTTAATTATTTCACTTTCTTTCATTATCCCATTGGTTGTTGTTGTATTGTTTGGTGTGAAAATAGATGGGGTTGATTTTTCTTTCTTGCCGCCAATTTATGCCAGTATCAATGCATTTACTGCAGTCACATTAATTCTTGCTGTAATCGCGATTAAACAAGGAAAAAAAGATATTCATCAGTCGTTGATTAAATTATCATTATTACTTTCACTTGCCTTCTTAGCTTGCTATGTTGCTTATCACATGACTTCTAATTCAACGCCCTATGGTGGCGAATATGGAATGATTTACTATCCTCTTTTGATTTTACACATTTTATTGAGTATTGCAGTAGTGCCTTTGGTTTTATTTACCTATTTATTTGCGTGGCAAGGCAATTTTGAGAAACATAAAAAATGGACACGATTTGCTTTTCCAATTTGGTTGTTTGTTGCCGTAAGCGGTGTAATTGTCTATAAAATGATTGCTCCTTATTACGGAAATGTTTAGAAATTTTAAAGTGCATTAGATATCACTTTCCAAACTTTCTCAGCACTAGTGTCCCACGAAAATTCTTTGCTGCGCTTCAATCCATTTTCAGACAGTTGGTTTAATAAAGTCGGATTTAGAGATAATTCTGCCATTTTCTGAGCAATTTCCTCAACATTAAATGGGTCACAATATATCGCTGCATCTCCTGCAACTTCAGGTAAAGAAGTTTGGTCTCCGGAAAGAATCGGCGTACCACATTTCATTGCTTCCACCAAAGGAATTCCAAAACCCTCAAAATATGGAACGTAAGTGAAAAGTTTTGCGGATGCCATTACATTTGCTAATTGTTCAAGGGGAATATGGCCTGTAAAATGGATTTGATATTTTATTGTTTCGTCGATTTCAATTCCGTGATTGGCTTTCCTCCAAAGTTCCTCTCCAACAATAACAAGCTGAGTTTCATCCTCAGAATGACGTTGTTTAAATAATTCAAAAGCATGAATAAGGCGTTTCAAATTTTTTCGTGGAGAAAGGGCACCTACAAATAGAAAATATTCTTTGCCATCCGCATATTTATCTCGAACGTCATTTTTTTTATCTTCTTTAATTGGTTGAAAAGCATCCGATGCACCATTCCAAACAGATGTTATTTTACTAGAATCAACACCATACGTTTGAATAATGTCATTTTTAGAAAATTCAGAAACAGTAAGAATATGTACTGCCTTCTTTGCAAATTTAGGAAAAAATCGACGGTAATATTTCTGAGAAATCCAGGTTAAATCTTCTGGATTGTGTTCAAAGTTAAGATCGTGAATGGTGTTGATTTGAGGTACATCCGTTTTTAACGATAAATATCCATCAGGTGAAAAAAACAAATCAATATCGTACTTTTTTAGGGCTTTTGTCACAGACTTCTCAAACCAAATGTAGAATAGAAATGGATGACGTGCTTGTGGATTCAAGACAATTGGTGTGACATTCTCCGAAAAAATAAATTTCTCATCAAAAGGTCGATCAAAAAAGAAGAAGAAATCATGTTCAGGATGATTCTTGACCATTCTTCGAACAACTTCATAGGTGTACCATCCAAATCCCTCCATTTTATGAGAGAGTAAAAATCGTGTATTGATGGCAATCCGCATTCTAATAATGATGAATCATATTTGTTTTCTTTTCCTTACCAATCGTAGTTTCTGGTCCGTGTCCACAATATACAATTGTTTCTTCAGGGAGTTTAAACATCGTGTTGAAAATAGAGTTTTTAAGTACATCAATATTTCCTCCTGGTAAATCTACACGACCAAAACTTCCATCAAAAAGCACATCTCCATTGATGACAAAACCGTTTTCTTTGTTGTAATAAACGACATGACCGAGGCAATGACCAGGGGTAAAAAGAACGTCTAATTCAACATCACCAAATTTTAGAACCTCTCCACCTTTCAATAATTTATTGGGTGTTTTCGGTACTTTATAATTGACAAAACCATAAGCTGCGGCATATTCAACCACTGCATTGAGTGTTGGAATATCCTCTTCGTGCATGTAGAAATCAATATCGAAAGTAGTTAGAATAAAATTACACCCTAAAATATGATCCACATGGGCATGAGTGAGTAATAAAGCAACCGGCATTAATTCGTTCTCTTTAATGTATTTTAAAATGGCTTGCTCTTCATGTGGTTCATAACAACCAGGATCAATAATGACACAATTTTTAGAGTCATGAAGAATAATTGTATTCTCTTGAAAAGGATTAAAGGTGAATTTTTTAATAGTAACGCCCATGGAATTGGTTTTCTTACAAAAATAGAACGATTTTTTAGATTCACCCTTCATTGATTGTCCAAAAGTTTGAAAAGGCATTATTATTGATAAAAGGAAATTGTATATTTGTAAAAAAAAATTGAATATGAAATATTTATTGATTGCTTTTATTGGTTTAATGCTTGCGAGTTGTGCATCTAAAGTTCCCTATACAGATCATTTAAGAGATGAGTTTGGTTTAGATTCTGAGAAAACAATTAAAAAAGTACAATTTTTAACCTCATCAACGATTATTTTAGAAAAAAATAAAGTTTCTGGAAATCTCGATACAGATGATGATGGAAAATTAGTTGAATCTTCTAATAAGCAACAACATCGTGTGATTATTCCTGCAGGAACAAAATGTGTTTTTGTTCGTTTTGCAGAAAATGGAGGAATTGTAGTTCGTTTTGAATTGGGGACAGGTAAAGAATTAACTTTCCAACAGCGTCAAGGTTCTGGTTCTGGTAAATACTACTTCGTAGCCGATTGGCAAAATAAAGGTGCAGTGAAATATGGAAACGAAATGTTTTCTGCAACAACTGCAAGTGCTACGGCATATATTATCGTGAAGAAGAAAAAATTAAACAAAACGAAACGTAAAGATCGTGTTGTAAAAGGAATGAAAGTGTAATTCATTTAACTTTTAAATCATTTGAAAATCCTCTTTGTCTTTGATGAAGAGGATTTTTTGTACCATACGTAAAAATAGGACTTTTTGTATCCTTTAATCATATCCTTCCATCCATATTAATTCCGTAACTTTGCATTTCATAAAATTATACAATGAATAAACCAACACCAGAAGCGAAAGCCCTTTCATTATTCTTAATGACTTTTAAATCCACCAACCCTGAATGCAAGGCTAAATCAATTCACATGAATAGATTGTGGGATTTAGTGAAAGCTGATAAAATGAATCAGACTAGATACGCAGGAGAAGTACAAAACACATTGAATTTGTTTGGTGGTTACGCTGCAGTAATGGAGAAAACAGTCGAATTTTACATTAAAAAAACGGGTGTATGGCAATCAAATGGGAACGACAAATATTCTCGAGACGCTAAGAAAATTGCGGAGAAAATCTTAAATAAAAAATAGCACAATGATGAAACACTCAATTAAAGAAGACGTACTTCATTTATCAATTGATAAAAAAGATTTTTCGTATCGAATTCCTGTAAAAAAACTAGGAAACTCAATCGATTGGAAAGTCGGCAACAAAGAATCAAAAGGAATCATAATTAAGAATGTTTCAACTTGGACGCTTCAATTATTTACCAAAAAAGTGACGGAAGACAAGTACATTAAGCAGTTCGTGAAACTTATCCAAGATCAATCTCCGAAAAATAACATTAACTGGGATGATACTTTATTGGCAGTGAATATTCAAAACAACTATAATTGGTTAGTTGAAAAGAATAAAACAGCTGAAGAAAAATTAAGTGAAGAAGAAATAATCTTAAGTCTGAAGAAAAAATATAAAATCGATTAATCTTCGCTTTTATTTCTCCATTTCAATTTTTACACCTTCGATTTCTATAACTTTTCTTTTATTGGTTTGGGAAAAAATTAGATACAGCAAGGCTCCTAAAAATACAACATAAAACAATATCTTTAAAATGTATTTCTTCGAAGCAGGCGGAGATGCATGTCGTTTAAAATCCATTTTTTTTCGTTCTTCCATATTTCAAAGGTATGAATTCTCTTCCGAATTCTGATTTGATGTATTTTTCTTTTAACTTTGATGCAATGAATAATGCTAAACATATCTTGGTAACAGGTGGAGCGGGTTACATTGGTTCTCACACAGTTGTACAACTCATCGAAAGCGGTTACACTCCTGTAATTGTAGATGATTTACGCAATGCACATGCTAAATCATTGGATGGCATCAAAAAAATAACAGGGAAAGAAATTATTCATCAACCAATTGATGTTTGTGATTTAACTGCATTAGAAAAGGTTTTTTCTAACTATTCTTTTGAAGGAATTATTCATTTTGCGGCTTATAAAGCGGTTGGAGAATCGGTAGAACAACCTCTAAAATATTATCGAAATAACATTCTTGGATTGGTAAATGTTTTAGAATTAGCCCAGAAATTCAATGTTAAAAATATTGTTTTTTCTTCTTCGTGTACTGTTTACGGTGAACCGGAGAATGAAAAAGTGGTAACTGAAAATTCTCCCATACAAATTGCCAATTCTCCCTACGGAAATACAAAACAAATTGGAGAAGAAATTATTCAAGATTTCATAAAAAGTGGAGTGGATTGTAAAATTTTAAACCTCCGTTATTTTAATCCTGTTGGAGCACATCCCTCCTCAATTATTGGAGAATTTCCTCTGGGAAAACCCAACAATTTAATGCCTGTCATTACACAAACTGCGGTGGGAAAATTACCTAAAATAACTGTTTTTGGAAATGATTACGATACAATTGACGGAACATGTGTTCGAGATTACATTCACGTGATGGATGTGGCAGAAGCTCACGTAAAAGGAATTAATTGGTTGAAAAATCAAGACAAATCTTTGGTGGAACAATTAAACATTGGAACTGGAAAAGGAACAAGCGTTTTAGAATTAATCAATACTTTCGAAGAAATCTCAGGTCAAAAATTGAATTGGGAATTTGGTCCGCGAAGAAGTGGAGATGTAGTTGAGATTTTTGCAGATGTTACTAAAATGCTTAATTTAATGAACTGGAAACCCAATCGAACAGCAAAGGATGCCGTTATCGATGCGTGGAATTGGGAACAAAAACTAACCAATGATAAAAAATAGTCTTCTTTTATTACTTTGCCTGATCTCTTTTTCACTTGCTGCACAATACGACAGTAAAGGAGAAAATGAAACCTCTCGTTTTCGACCGGGCGCAATGTGGTTCTATACAGGGATTCGTCCTGCGAAAGTGGAGAAAGTAAGAAAATATGACCGATTAATCTTCGATCTTACCTACAACGATTGGATGGGGGATGAACAACCTTTTCAAAACAATTGGTCTTCCATTGGATTGAATACGAGGTTAATGTTCGACATTCCTCTTACAAAAGGCAATACCGTTTCATTGGGAATTGGTGTTTCTCATCAATATGTCAATATTCGACATGATAATAAATTTATCTTCAATGATTCATTAAATACTTCGGTGTATGCTCCTATGGATGCCACTCAGCCTATAACAAAAAGTGTGCTTTCTGGCAATAGTTTTTCCATTCCCATCGAGATTCGTTTTAGAAATGAGAGTTGGCGACATTTCAAAGTTCACATTGGTGGTAAATTTGGTTATCAAGCAAATCTGTTTCAAAAACAAGTCAGTAAATGGAATGGAAATAAAACCGTGACAAAGAATTTTGGAATTCCTGATAAAAATGATTGGATTTATTCTGCTCATATTCGTATTGGACTAAGAAATTGGGCATTGTTTGCAAGTTATAATTTCAATACAATATTCTCAAATAAGAATAGTACACAACTGAATCTTGTACAAATGGGATTGAGTGTTTCGCTGTTTTAAAAACGATTATTAATTCGAAGAAATATTGAATTCCCTGCTTAAGAGGAGGGTGATTTTGTTATTTCCTTTTTCCTTGATGAAAATCATTTCAACATTCACTCCCTCACAGGCCCGCTGTCTCGACAGGCCAACACACTTCCAGATTTCGCTTTGGAAATATTCATTTTTATATAAAAAAACACTGTTGGGTAACTATTGGCATAGTAACGATGATTCAAATTTCATTTAATCAAAAATCACTTAAAACTTACTACCTTTACCAAAAAAAGAATGTTCATAGATACGCACACTCACCTTTACGTTGATAATTTTGATGAAGACCGCAAAGAAGTTGTACAACGAGCAATTGATTCAGGTGTAGAATTACTTTTATTGCCCAACATTGATGTTGACACCATTGATGCTATGAATCAACTGGTGATTGATTTTCCGAAAAATTGTTTTGCAATGATGGGATTACATCCTGGAAATGTGAAAGAAGATTGGAAGGAGCAATTAACGGTAATGGAAGAGAAACTAGACCAAGGAAATTACATTGCAGTTGGAGAAATTGGGATGGATTTGTATTGGGACAAAACATTCATCGAAGAACAAAAAGAAGCGTTTAGAATTCAAATTAATTGGGCGAAAGAACGAAGTTTACCGATTGTGATACACGCAAGAGATGCATTTGACGAAATTTTTGAAATTTTGGATGAGATGAATGACCAAAAATTACGAGGAATCTTTCATTGTTTTACAGGAACGAAAGAACAAGCAGATAAAATCATGAGTTATGGTGGGTTTCTGCTCGGAATTGGAGGAGGGTTAACGTACAAGAATGCAAAAATTGACGAAGCAATCCAACATATTTCTATCGATAAAATTGTCATTGAAACAGACTCTCCTTACCTTCCGCCTGTTCCTTTTCGAGGAAAAAGAAATGAATCATCGTATGTTTTGCATGTTGCCGAGAAATTAGCAGACATTTTTAATGTTTCTTTGAAAGAGATTGAAGAAAGAACAACTGAGAATGCAACAAAAATATTCCAATTAAATTAAGAAACCATGTCATCTAAAATTCTTATCATCTATACAGGAGGTACAATCGGAATGATTGAAGATGCAGAAACAGGACATCTTACAAATGTCGATTTTAATCACATTTACGACCATGTTCCTGAATTGAAGCGATTAGACATACAACTTGATACCATTAGTTTTTTGAATCCCATCGATTCTTCAGAAATTAATACCAATCATTGGGATCAGTTAGCAACGATGATTCAAGAAAACTATAATTCTTATGATGGATTTGTTGTATTACACGGTTCGGACACCATGGCGTACACCTCATCTGCATTGAGTTTTATGTTTGATGGATTAAGAAAGCCAATCATTCTCACCGGTTCTCAATTACCGATTGGAATTATTCGAACAGATGGAAAAGAAAACTTAATCACTGCCATAGAAATTGCAGCAAAAAAGAAAGAAGATGGCTCACCGTTAATTCAAGAGGTTGCTGTCTATTTTGATTACCAATTATTCCGAGGAAACAGATGTTCGAAAGATTCTGCAGAACATTTTGAAGCATTTCGTTCTCCAAACTTTCCACCCTTAGCTTCGGCAGGAGTAAATATTAAATTCGACACTAATCTATTTTACCAATCCCAAAAAAATGAACTTTCTATTCACCACAATTTGAATCGGAAAGTAGCGCTATTAAAATTATTCCCTGGAATCAACTTTGAGTTGTATAAATCCATTTTTGATAAATCAAAAGTAGATGGAGTGGTCATAGAAACTTTTGGATCTGGAAATGCACCTTCATCGGAAGAATTTAAAGTGATTTTAGAAAACTACATTTCAGCAGGAGGAGTTGTTTTAAATATTACACAATGTAACTCAGGAAAAGTAAAACAAGGTTTGTATAAAACCAGTTCAATGTTCAATAAAGTTGGAGTAATTAGTGGTTTTGATTTGACCACAGAAGCCGCAGTGACAAAAATGATGGTAGTTTTAGAAGGACACAATGGGAAAGAAGCAGAAAAATTAATGCAGCTAAATTTACGGGGTGAATTAAGCAATTAAATTTTTACCGCGATATTCAATTGATTTTATATCTTTGCCGTCCGTAAAACATTTACGAGATCAAAAACAAACAGAGAGGTGGCCGAGTGGCTTAAGGCGCACGCTTGGAAAGCGTGTATACAGCAATGTATCGGGGGTTCGAATCCCTTCCTCTCTGCATAATTCGTAGAATTCTGTATTGAGAGGAATGATGAGAACCCGGTTCGAGCTGGAACGAAGTGGAAACCATGGAGCAAAGCGGAATAATCCCTTCCTCTCTGCATAATTCGTAGAATTCTGTATTGAGAGGAACGATGAGAACCCAGGTTCGAGCTGGAACGAAGTGGAAACCATGGAGCAAAGCGGAATAATCCCTTCCTCTCTGCATAATTCGTAGAATTCTGTATTGAGAGGAATGATGAGGGATCAAGACTAATTGTTGGGGACTTGGAAT
>JAJRQQ010000045.1 GCA_024280155.1 Bacteroidota bacterium | reverse complement strand
AGTAAAATCAAATTTATTGATTACAAAGACGCTGATTTTTTATTAAAATTAGTTAACGAACAAGGTAAAATATTACCAAGACGTATTACTGGAACTTCTGCGAAGTACCAAAGAAGAGTGAATAAAACAATCAAACGTGCTCGTCACATTGCTTTACTTCCTTACGTTGCGGATATGTTGAAATAATCGATTAATAACAGGAAAAATTTTTCAAAATGGAAGTAATTTTAAAGAAGAACGTAGACAACTTAGGATACGTGAACGAAATAGTTACAGTAAAACCTGGTTATGGTCGTAACTTTTTAATCCCTCAAGGGTATGCAATTTTAGCGACAACTTCTGCAAAGAAAGCTCACGCTGAAATCATGAAACAAAAATCTCACAAAGATTCTAAAATATTAGCTGAAGCTCAAGAATTAGGAACAAAAATCGAAGCTACTTCAGTTAAGATTGTTACTAAAGCTGGTGAAAAAGGTAAAATCTTTGGATCTGTAAACACTATCCAACTTTCTGAAGCTCTTAAAGTTGAAGGAATTATAGTGGACAGAAAATCATTAAAAATCAAAGATGAACCGATTAGAGAAATTGGTTCTTACGAAGCAACTGCTAATTTACACAAAGAAGTGAAAGCTACTTTTACTTTCGAAGTAGTTGGTGAGTAATCATTGATTAAATGTTTTATAAGGCCTGATTGATTTTTTCAATCAGGCTTTTTTTTGAATAATACATCACAAAAAATAACCATATTTGTAGCATGATTAAATTACTTATTTTCATCCCTATTCTTCTACTCTTTTCTTGTCAAAGAGAGCAAAACGACAGTTGTTGTAAATCTGATGTAAACGAAACAATAACACTCAATACAAATTACGCTTCAAACTTTGACCTCATCAAAACAAATGTTGGCTACAAATTAAACATCCTCAGCCCTGAAACAGGTGATGTTGAAAAAACAATTTCTATTTCCCCAAGTGCAGAACATAAAATCATCAGTCTTACTTCTACATTGAATGGTATGATTTCGATTCTCAATGAACAACATCAACTCGTTGGTGTCTCAAATATTGACTACATTTATGATACGCTCATCAAAAATATCTATGTTAAAAATGAAATTGCCTCTTTTGGTGATGAAACATCTATTTCTCTAGAGAAAATCATCAATAGTAAAGCTGATATTATCTTTTACAGTGGTTTTGGGGAGAAATTTCCACATCAAGAAAAATTAGAAAAATTAGGCATTACCATTATTCCTATTTACGATTGGAGAGAGAATCATCCTCTTGGAAAAGCTGAATGGATTAAACTTGTTGGAGCAATAACAGGGAAAGAGAAAGAAGCCGTGGATTACTTCGACAAAATCACTCTTGAATATGAAGCTTTCTCTGAAATTGCAGAAAATAATCGTTCAGAAACTATCGTATTGGCTGGTAGTATGATTGGCGATATTTGGTATGCACCAGGTGGTGAAAGTTACTTTGCACAATTAATTAATGATGCCGGTGTGAATTACCAATACAAAGACACCAAAGGAACAGCAAGTCTTCAACTATCAATAGAACAAATTCTAAAAGACAATGAACATACATCTTTCTGGATAAACCCAGGATTGTCTTCCAAAGAAAAAATTCTTGCTATAAATCCAAAAATTAAATTCCTAGATGCCTTTAAAGAGAATACCTACTGCTATTCGTCTCAACAAAGTAAATTTTGGGAACAATCTGCAGCTATGCCTCACCTTTTACTCAAAGATTTGATACACATCTTCCATCCTGAAATTAATCTCGAAGAAGAATTGTATTTTTACAGAAAAGTAAATTGAATTGACAATCGCAAAAAAACATAGTGTTCTATCCATCCTTCTCATTCTAGGATTACCTCTATTTGCCGTGATTCATTTATTTGCCGGACAGATTGACGTTTCATTTAATGATGTAATCAACGGTTTATTTAACTACAACGAAAATATTGTAAATCAATTAATTATAAGAGAAATTCGTTTCCCAAGAATGCTTATTGCTATCATTGCCGGAGCAAGTCTTTCTGTGGCTGGTTTACTCATGCAAACTCTTTTCAACAATCCTTTGGCTGGTCCTTATGTTTTAGGAATTAATTCTGGCTCAAGCTTATTTGTTGCGTTGAGCATCATGACAGGAATTCCTTTTTTCACTTCAGAACTTGGCTTAATTTCAAATGCTTTAATTGGAGCTTTCATTTTTGGGTTGATAATTCTTTTCTTTTCTAGAATGGTAAAAACGCAAGTTTCATTACTTCTCGTCGGATTGATGCTCGGTTCATTCATCAGCGCTTTTGTTTCTTTACTTCAATCGGTCAGTAACGCACAAGAATTGAAAATATTTACGCTTTGGGCTTTGGGTTCATTGCAAAAAGTAAGCTTTGAACAATTGCCCATCATCATTGCTGTTGCTCTCATCGGAATTCTATCCGTGTTTCTTATTGTAAAGCCATTGAATATTCTTGTACTTGGAGAAACTGAAGCAAAATTATTGGGTGTAAATATTCGAAAAACTCGTTTGATTATCATAGCGATTACTGCTATTCTAACTGGCTTAGTCACTGCTTTTTGTGGTCCGATTGCTTTCGTTGGATTGGCTGTTCCTAATTTAGTTCGCATTCTCTTTAAAACACAAAATCATTCTTTGCTTGTATTTGCCAGTTTACTTTTTGGTGGAATGTTCATTCTCATTTGCGATATTATCATTCAGTTTTTAGAACCATATTTCATGTTACCTATTAATGTTTTAACATCAATGATTGGCGCGCCTTTGGTTATATTTTTCATCTTAAAACGACTGAAATGATACGAACTGAAAATTTAGAAATTGGCTATTCCTCATCACTTCTAAAAGTTGAGAATTTAGCACTAAATGCAGAAAAAGTTTACTTTTTAATCGGTCGTAATGGTGCTGGAAAATCTACCTTTTTAAAAACCATTTTAGGGCAACTGAAAAGTATTTCTGGGAAGGTTTTTCTAAAAGAACAAAACATAGAATCAATTGATATTGTAGAGTTACCTAAAAAAATATCATTCGTTACGGCCCACTTTCCTTCTGTTGATTTCTTACGTGTAGAAGAATTTATTGCATTGGGAAGAAGTCCTCATTCTAATTATTTCGGAAAACAAACACAACGTGATTTAGAGCTTATTGATGATTGTCTTTCCATTCTCAATATCGAAAATTTAAAAGGTCGATTTACATCAGAATTAAGTGACGGAGAAAAACAATTGGTTGCTATTGCAAAATCACTCGCACAAGAAACGGACGTCATTCTACTCGATGAGCCTACTGCTTTTTTGGATTATGCCAATAAAAAAATCGTTTTAAATTCTCTATCAAAAGTCAGTAAGGAACTTGGGAAATGCATCATTCTCTCAAACCACGACATTGATTTATGCGTAGAACATAATGGAGAATACCTCATCGTTGATTCGATAGAAAAAACAATAACACATCATTCTACGCTAAATAAAGAACGTATTTTAGAGATTGCATTTAGATAAGCTATCTAAAAATATAGTTAATAAAACGTATTTACTAATTCAACTTCCCAGCAATGAACCCAGTTGTCCAAGCTGCTTGGAAATTATACCCACCTGTAATTCCGTCGATATCAAGAACTTCACCACAGAAATAAAGATTATCAACCACTCTGCTCTCCATTGTTTTCACATCAATATCATCAAGACTAACACCTCCACAGGTAACAAATTCTTCCTTAAAAGTCGTTTTTCCTTCTACAGAATAAATATCGTTGGTAAGAATGTTCACCAATTTATTTACTCCTTTTTTTCCAAGGTTCATCCATCGATGTTCTTCGGGAAAATCACATTTACTTACTAAAAACTGCCACAATCTGTCTTGCAAACCATAAGGACGATAATTTCTCAGCAACTTATTCTCGTTTCCTTTGACTATTCGAAGAATTTCATTTCTCACTTTTTCGTTATTCACCTCATTGACCCAATTCACTTGAATTTTAAAGGAATAATTCATCTCACTTAACAATCTTGCACCAAAAGCAGACAGTTTCAAAATTGCAGGTCCACTCATTCCCCAATGTGTGATCAACAATGGTCCATCTGATTTCAATTTCGTTCCTTGTACATTCACCAAAGCATTCTCAACTACAATCCCCATCAATGATTTAATTGATTCATTGGGCATATTGAATGTAAACAAAGAAGGAACTGGATACTCGATATTAAGACCAAGGTCTTCCAACCAAGTTAGCCCTGACATTTTGGGTGAACCTCCTGTGGCAATAATCACTTTATCAAAAATCAGTTCTTCATCCCCCACTACAAGTTGAATCTTTTCATTCAAAGAACGAATTTGACGAACACCTTTTCCAGTTTCAACTATTATATCAAGTCGTTGAGTTTCTTTCAAAAAACAATCAATGATGCTCTGAGAATTTTGAGATTTTGGAAAAACGCAATTATCTTCTTGGATTACCAAGGGGACATTTCGGGATTCAAACCATTCCATTGTGTCTTTGGTATTAAAAATTCCAAATGCTTTCTTTAAAAATTGCTCTCCACGAGGGTATGCTTTTGAAAGTTCTTTGATATTCTGACAACCATTGGTAACATTACATCTACCCCCTCCAGAAACTTTTACTTTAGAAAGCACCTTTTTCGATTTCTCAAAAATAGTAACAGATGCATCCGGATAATTTTCTTTCACAGCAATAGCTGAAAAAAAACCTGCTGCACCTCCTCCAATAATTGCTACTTTCATCCTCATTTTTTGATTACTGTAAATGTAATTATTCGTAGAAAAACTATCTATTTTTTTTGCTTATTTTTGTTGCAACTTATTACACAAATCAATCTTACTATGAAAAGAATTTTACTGATCATCTCGTTTTTAATAACGACCATCACATTCTCTCAACAATTTAATGAAAACATTATGGTTGGGTAAGAATCACGGGATTACATTTATTACATCCCTTCTGTTTACAATCCAAGTACAGACACTGTACCTCTGTTGTTTGTTTTTCATGGTTTAGGAGGGAGTGCTAGTGACATGATTACTGCTGGTTTCAATCAAATTGCAGATACAGCTAATATGATTCCTGTTTATATGGAAGGCAAATTAAATTCTTTTGGACAAACAGGTTGGAATAACGGAACACTATTATCTCCCAATGTCGATGATTTAGCATTTGTTGCGCAAGTACTTGATTCTATGCAAGCCAATTTCAATATTGATACTACGAGAATTTTCTCAACAGGTTTTTCGATGGGAAGTATTATGTCGCATCATATTGCTTGTCACAACGAAGAATTTTCAGCGATTGCTGCTATTGCAGGACCTTTGTCCACGGATGACATTGCGAACAACCCAAGAACAACACCTTTACGTGTGATGCACATGCACGGCACAGCTGACCCAACCGTTCCTTATGATTCCAATGCTTTACCTTCATTAAGTTTAGTTCCGGAAACCATTCAATATTGGAAAAATTACAATTCTTGCTCTGATTCTATTGGCTATGCAATTGAAAATACTGTAAGTGATGGCATATCGGTTGACTGGTTTGTTTTTAATGGATGTAACCCTGGTACTGAATTAGAATTCTGGCGATTAAACAATGCAGCTCACATCTGGCCTTACCCACCTGTAAATGATATTTTTGCAACAACCATTGCATGGCATTTCTTAATGCAATATGACCACGGTTATCAATATGGACAATTGGCGTTGAATGAATTTGATGTAAACAACAACATCACTTTCTTCCCAAATCCTGCAAATGATTTCATAACTGTAAAATCTGATGATTTAATTCAAAAAACGCTTCTATTTGCGTCTAATGGAACACTGATTCAAGAGAATAATTATTCTTCGAGCAATTCAGTTACAGAAAACATTTCCAACCTTGAATCAGGTATCTACTACATGTATGTTAGCACCAATAACGGAGGTAAAACAATTAAAATTGTAAAAGAATAACATTCAATTCATATCAATCTAAAACGCTTCTCGAATAGGGAAGCGTTTTTTTTATCCCGCCCAATTCTCTCGATCTAAACTTCTGTATTGAATTGCTTCACCAATGTGTTTCGGTAAAATATTTTCCTCATGGTCTAAATCAGCAATGGTTCTAGCAACTTTTAGTATCCTATCGTATGCTCTTGCAGAAAAACCTAGATTGTTCATTGCTTTTTTGAGTAATTCAGCACTATCATTGTCCAATTGGCAATATTTCCGAATATCTTTACTGCTCATTTCTGCATTGCAGTGTGTAACTTCCTCTTCCCTATTTTGAATAAACCTCTTTCGTTGTTTCCCTCTTGCTTCCACGACTCTTTTGCGTATTTCAACACTTCCTTCTTTCGGAATATCATTTGCTAAATCTTCGTACTTCACAGGTGTCACTTCCACATGTAAATCAATTCTATCCAAAAGAGGCCCTGAAACTTTATTTAGATAACGCTGAACCGTATTTTGACCACAAGTACAATCACGTTCTGGATGATTGTAATAACCACATGGGCAAGGATTCATTGCTGCAATCAACATAAAACTAGCAGGATAATCAACCGTAAATTTAGCTCGAGAAATCGTTACCGTTCTATCTTCCATTGGTTGGCGCATCACTTCAAGAACAGTTCTTTTGTATTCAGGCAATTCATCTAAAAAAAGTACACCATTATGCGCCAAAGAAATCTCTCCAGGTTGAGGGTAACCACCCCCACCAACGAGAGCTACATCAGAAATGGTATGATGTGGTTTTCTAAAAGGTCGCTCGGTGATTAACCCTTTACCTTTTGCAATTTTCCCAACAATAGAATGAATTTTCGTTGATTCAAGTGATTCATCCAAGGAAAGAGGTGGAAGAATAGTTGGTAAACGTTTTGCTAGCATCGACTTTCCAGCACCAGGCGGTCCGATTAAAATAACATTATGTCCACCCGAAGCGGCAATTTCAAAAGCTCTTTTAATACCCATTTGACCTTTTACATCTTTAAAATCGACACCAAGAGATTCTTGTGCTTGATTAAAAATCGCTTCAATATCAATATCGAGAGGTTTAATTTCTTTTTCTCCGTTGAGGAAGGCAACTACATCTTTAATATTATCTACCGGAATAACATCTAAACCACTCACCATTGCTGCCTCATTTCCGTTTTCTGTCGGGAGTATAATTCCTTTAAAACTTTCTTTTTTAGCATTCAATGCAATCGGAAGCACACCTTTTAAAGCATTCAAACGACCATCTAGGGATAATTCTCCAAGAATAACATAATCACTTAGTTTCTCATTTGGAATCTGTTCACTCGCTGCAAGAATCCCAATGGCAATTGGTAAATCAAAAACAGAACCTTCATTTCTTAAATCAGCAGGTGCCATATTAATCGTAATTTCTCTACCTGGATATTTAAAATCGTTGTTTGTAAAAGCAGCTTTTATTCTCTGCTGAGATTCTTTAACGGCAGAATCTGGCAATCCGACAAGGAAAAAATTAATACCTGTGGAAAGGTTGACTTCAATTGTAATGGTTGACGCATCAATACCATAAACGGCAGAACCGTAGGTTTTAACTAGCATATCAGTGGTTTAATAGGTTAAATAAATATTCCAAAAGTTTCCTTTTCTATATTAAGTTAGTCAAATAAATGAGACCGAACAATCATTGGGTAACTTTTTAAATAAATTATCCCATTTACATTAATTTGTCCAATCATTCTTCTTACATTGCAATGAATAACTATTTTTAAGTACAAAAGCACTGATAATAATCATGTTTAATTATAATAAATATTCAAAAATTATATATTTTACATTCGTATCTTTGGTATAGAAATTAATACAAAAAAAAATGAAAAATTTAGTCATATTAGGAGCAGGTACATCAGGGACAATGATGGCCAACCATTTAGTTAAAAAGTTACCCAATGATTGGACAGTAACAATTATTGATCAATATAAAACACATTACTACCAACCAGGTTTTTTATTCTTACCTTTTGATTTATACAAAACAAAAGATGTTAAGAAAAAAGGAGCTAAATTTATCCCAAAAGGAGTAAATTATATCTTAGAAAAAATCGACAAAATCATCCCGGAAGAGAATAAAGTAAAATTAGAATCTCAAACTTTGGATTATGACCTTTTAATTATTGCGACAGGTACAAAAACAGCACCTGAAGAAACCGAAGGAATGAAAGGTGACATGTGGTATAAGAACATCTTTGATTTTTACACTTATGAAGGAGCCAAAGCATTACGTGATAAATTACGCGAATGGGAAGGTGGTAAATTAGCGGTTCATATTACTGAAATGCCGATAAAATGTCCTGTTGCTCCTTTAGAATTTGCATTTTTAGCTGATTCTTTCTTCATCAATAAAGGAATGAGAGATAAAGTAGAAATTACATACGTTACTCCATTAGACGGTGCGTTCACAAAACCTAAAGCAACAAAAGCTTTACATTATCTTTTAGAAGAAAAGGGCATAAAAGAAGTGACTGGTTTCAATATTGAAAGAGTCGATTCTGAGAATAATAAGATTATCGATTACGAAGGAAGAGAGGTAGAATATGATTTACTCGTTACAATTCCAACTAACCTTGGGGACGAAATGATTGAACGATCTGGAATGGGAGATGATATGAATTTTGTTCCTACAAACAAAGCGACTTTACAATCTAAAGATTATGAAAATGTATTTGTAATTGGAGACGCATCAAATGTTCCTGCATCAAAAGCTGGATCGGTTGCTCACTTCGAAGCTGAAATTTTAGAAGAGAATATTCTTCGTTATATTGCAGGAAAAGATTTCCAAGAAGAATTTGATGGGCATGCGAATTGTTTCATCGAAACTGGACATGGAAAAGCATTGTTGATTGATTTCAACTACACCCACGAACCAGTAGAAGGGTCTTTCCCTTTCCCAGGAATAGGTCCGCTTAAATTACTGAAAGAATCTCGAATGAATCACTTTGGTAAATTAGCTTTTAGATGGATTTATTGGAACATGTTACTCAAAGGTATTTCAATTCCTTTTGTAGCTTCTCATATGAATGAAAAAGGAAGAGATTACGACGAAAAGTAATTTTTCATTAGAATCAACTGTTTATTAAAAGATTAAAAAAAATATAACTAAAAAATAAAAATCATGAATGTAGAAAGAAACGAAGAAGGATATCTAAAAGATTTCTCTCAATGGACAAAAGAAATAGGAACTGAAATAGCAAAAGAGAATGACATAGAAATGACTGATAAACATTGGGAAGTTATTACTTACTTGCAAGATAAGTTCAAAAACGAAGATGCTTTATCTATTCGTGGAATTAAAAAAAGTGGAATTATTAACATTAAAGAATTCTACGCTTTATTTCCAAAAGGCCCTTTAAAAGTTTCCACAAAAATTGCGGGAATTCCGAAACCAAAAAGTTGTATTTAATAATTAAAAAATAGCGTTATGCCAGAGACTAAAGTAAAAAAAATGTTATTCATCTTGTCGAAAGCGACACTAGATAATGTTTACGCAGCATTCATCATGGCGAATGGAGCTAGAATGGAAGGAATTGAAGCAGAAATCTTCTTTACTTTCTTCGGATTAGAAGCAATTAACAAAGAGAAGTTAGATCATCTCCACGTTGCAACAGTTGGAAATCCAGCAATGCACATGCCGACTATGTTAGGTGGTTTACCAGGGATGGAAGCTATTGCTACAAAAATGATGAAGAAAGAAATGGAGAAGTTGGATATGCCACCTGTAGGTGAATTCCTTGAAATCCTTTCTGATTCTGGAGTTAAGCTTTGGGCTTGTAAACTAGCCGTTGAAATGTTCCATTTGGAAGAAAAAGATTTAATTGATGATTTAGATGGAATTCTTACAATTGGAGATTTCTATAACAGAGCAGACACAGAAGATACACATATGCTTTTCGTTTAAAAAGCAAGAAATTGAAAAGAAGTCGTTATTTTTAACGGCTTCTTTTTTTGCAAAATTATTTTAAGAAATGCTGCTGATTAAAATTTTAAAATGGGTGTTGATTATCCTCTTTTTTCCAATTTCACTACTTTTTGTAGCTTACTACAATCAAAAGAGAACCAATAAAGAATTATATAATCTAGATAGTGAAAAGAATGAATAATGCTTACTTTTGAATAAAAAAGTATGGCAACTGCACCACCACTTCTTGGTTTAGATCATTTTATGCTTGCATTAGAAAGAAATGATTCTTCTGTAGGAACAAGTGGGCATACTTGTCGATATTTACTCGATTTAAAAGGTGATTTTAACATCCAAAATTTCAAAAAAACACTCAAAGAGAATGAAGTTGCACAATGGCTTTCGTCTTTGTTTATTTCTTCTTCTATCATTTCACAAAAGTATTGGTCAATTGGAACACCAAAATCTATATTCGTTGAAGAGATACTGACAGACGAACGTTTACCTTCGAAACTTTCTAAAACAATCCTCCACAAAGAGGGAAATCCACTTTTTTACTTTTCAATTCTCAGAAGAACAAACAAAGCATCAACATTAGTCTTTTCATGGCACCATCTTCTTATGGACGGTTTTGGTGCTGTATTGTTTTTAGAAAACCTTGTTCAACCTATCGAAAGAAAAAGTGTTCAAAGAAAAAAATCTACTCTTTCTTTATCAATTCTAAAAGAATGCATCAAGGCTAAAAAGTTTGTAGATTCAACTTCAAAAGGTGAAATTGAAACAATGGAGAATATCTTTACAAGTGAAGTGCAGCAAAATTTTAAATTTATACAGTTCACAAAAGAAGAATCGAAAGAAATTGAACGAAATGCTCAAGAAAATGGTTCTCGCTTTGGAATCAGTTCATATTTTTTAGCTTGCTCATCAATTATTGTTGCAGAGCATCTCATAAATAAAAATCAACACAAAATAAAAGATTTTTGGGTTCCTGTTCCCCAAGACACTCGAAAAAAAGGAAGCAAATGGCCGATTACAGGAAATCATTTATCTTTTCTATTCTACAGAATTAACAAATCTTATTTTTCTGATAAAAAAGAGATGACAAGCGATTTGAATCAGCAAATGTTAGCACAAATCAAAGATAAAATTCCAACGGCTTATTCTCACTTGATGAATTATATGCGGAATATTCCAACCGGTTTATACGCAAAATTGATAAAAGGTCCGAACGGAGAATCGCTTTCTAGTTTTTTATTTACAGTTGCTGCTGAGCATCCTAAAGATTTAACCAAAATCAATGGTTGTAGAATCACCAACGCAATTAGTATTCCACCAAACACATACCCTCCAGGATTAACTTTTGCCTACAATCGTTTTGATGATAAAATTCAGCTTGTTATTCCTTATTATGAGCATTTGTTTTCAGAAAAAGAAATGGCTAAAATAGAAAAGGGAATTCGAGAAGAGTTGTTATGTTTTGAGGAATAAGATGAACAGAGAACAGAAACAGACAACAGCAAGTCTGTATTCAGGTGACTGTTCAATTAAGTGTATCATTGTTTAATCGCCATTCCTTTTTTAACCTTTCTATCTTTTTAGCTGACAATTGAGAATATGAATTCTTCTTATAATCTTTTGTTACCAGAATCTCCTTTTCAAAATTTGTTTTACTTTCAGAAAAACCGTTTATTCCCAATTCAGTATAAATTCTTTGAAGTTCTTGAAGGGGATTTTGAAGCAATTCACTATATGAAATAGAACTGAAACAAAATGCAGAAATCAATGACTTTTCTTTTTCAAATTTATCATACATCAAGCGGTAAGATGAGATAATATATTCGTCCACTACTTCTCTCTCTACTTCTTGAAAACTCGTTTCTTGAATGATCTTTTCATATAATCTCACAGTAGATTGATAAACTTCAATAGGATCTCGGTGAATGTGCACAAATTTGGCATCAGGGAAAACTTCTAAAATCTCTTTTATTCTCCCCGTATTTGCAGGACTTTTCAATATCAATTGTTTACCACTGTTATAATAGCTTAACTTTTGGATAAAATATTTGAAACTTTTCTGCCATTGTTTTTTTCGTTTATCACTCTTAAACAAAACACTTTCTTCGAAATGTTTCATAGCAAATTGAGGAAAATAGAAGGTCATTAAATAAGACACACCACTCATTGTTGCGATGGCAAATTCTTCTTCTTTTGGAGAATCAACACTAACTTTCACCTCATCTTGTGGACGAGTTGATGGAATTGATTTTGCAATCATTCTTTGCAGTAAATTTCCTCCAATTAAAAAAGAATGAGGCAACAATCCTTGATAAAGTGTGCAAAAAGCTTTGCTTTTATCTTTCGACATCAAATAATGCAAATGTGTAGTACCACTACGAGGATGTCCGATGATAAAAATAGGTTCCTTCACTTCTTGCTTTTTAATTCTACGAGAATAGATTAAAAATTCTAAAAAATGTAAGGGTGTATTAAAAAGGCTGGTAAAAGTAATCGAAATAACTTTTGGGATAAACCCTAGAGAAATAGCAAATTTATTCATCCACAAAATGCGTAACCAAATAGGAAAAGTCACTCCCATTAGCGGATGCTTGAAAATATTTCTGTAATTCTTTTTCGTGAACTCAATTTTCATGATAAACAAAAGTATCGAATTAAGGGAGAATAAATTCAATTTCATTACTTTTGTTTGTGTTTCAAACGATTAAATATTCATTTTTTTTCTTTGCTTTGCTCTTTTCTTATGGAGTTCAAGCGCAAACAATTCATATCGATGGAATTATTTACGAAGACAGCACATCTCGCCCAATTGCTTATGCTAAAGTTTATTTCATGGGAACGCAAAACGGTGCAATTAGCAAAGAAGACGGAAGTTTTGAACTTAAAATTGCTTCAAGAGATCTAAAATACGATACAATTATCGTTTCATTATTAGGGTATCAAACACAGAAAATAGGATTTAATCGAGCAACAGTAGATCATTTAAAAATTCATCTTTCCTCAAGTTTATTTCAAGTTTTAGATGAGGTAACCGTTGTCGCTGGTGAAAATCCTGCGTGGAGATATATGCGAAAACTCATTGCGCACAAAGAAGAAAATAATCCAGATAATCTGAGTTATTATTCGAGTAAAGAATACGCTAAGATTCGCTTTGACTTGAACAATTTCACGGATAAGATTAAGACAAATCTGCTCATGCGTCCTTTCGATTACATTTGGGAGAATACACAAGAAACCGAAGATGGGGTAAAATTCTTACCTGTTCTTTTAACTGAAAAGTCGATTCAGCATTATTACAGAAAGAAACCGAAAAACCAAAAAGATATAATTCTCGGAGAAAAAAGAACAGGTCTTGCAGGACCTAAGTTGATGAACTTTACCGAAGACTTGTACATCACACCAAATGTCTATGACAATTACATTGAAATTTTAGGCAAGCCTTTTCCGAGTCCTCTTAACGAAAATTACAAAAGAAATTACAAATTTTACTTGCTTGACAGTACTTATCAAGATGGAAAAAAGATTTACAACATCCGATTTATCCCTAAACACGAGCGAGAATTGGCTTTTTCTGGAGAGATGTTCTTTGACTCTTCAAGCTATGCAATTACAAAAATTCAGATGCGTTTTGACATCAAGGCAAATGTGAATTTTGTTCGAAGTTACATCATTAATCAGTTTTACGAAGAAGTTAAACCTGGGAAATGGATGATTTCAGAAGCGCAAGTCATTGGTGATTTTACTGTTGTCGAGAATGCTACAGATATGACCGGATTCTTCGGGAGAAAAAGAGCATTTTATTCAAACTATACCCTCGAAGAAAGCATTAAAGATGAAATTTTTGAAGGGATAGAATTGATTCGTTATGCTGAGGATGCAAAATCAAAAGACAGTTTATTCTGGAATAATCAACGCAGTGAAGAATTATCGGATGCTGAACATAAACTTTTAAAACTCACTAACAGAGTTGAGAAAGATCCGGCTTTTATTCTTCGTAAAAACATATTCTATACGATAGGAACAGGTTACATACCTCTCAAAGGCGTACAAATTGGAGACATTTACACCTTTTACAGTTACAATGATATTGAACATTCTCGTCTGAAATTTGGACTTCGAACTGACCCTAGAAATGTATTCCCATTGCACGCTTCAACATATATAGCATACGGGACTTATGATAAAAAATGGAAATATTCTGTGGCGAGTTATTTCAATTTTACGAATAAATTAAAAACAAGAATTGGAGGCAGTTATAAATACGACATTGAACAACTGGGCAGAAGTTTCAATCAGATTGCCCTCGACCACATTGTCGGTTCATTATCACAGATTGGTGTTTCTAATTCCAAGAACTACGTCACTCGTTTTGAAGCTTATTTTGAGAAAGAAATTGTGCGCGGTTTTATCGCTAGAATGACCTATTTCAACACGAAATATGAACCGACTACGATACATCAATTTGTGGACGTCATCGAGAATCAAGTACCAATAATTCGACCAAAGTACCAAACAGCAGGTTTAAGAATGACGGTTAAATTCAGTTATCTTTTCGAAGAAATCACTGGAACATTCTACGATAAGAATGATTTGTATCGGCCAAAACGAAAATTCCCTGACATTGCACTTTCATACGAATACGCAGATAAAAAAACATTTGCTTCAGATTTTGATTATCAAAAAATTAAACTATCCATTCGTCAGCGGGTGAATGCAAAAAAGTGGGGTTATTTCACCTACAATTTTGAAGGAGGAAAAACTTTTGGAACTGTTCCCTACCCTATTTTAGACATTCCTTTTGGGAATCAATTAATCTTTGCAGACCAATACGCATTCAATCTTATGAATTTCATGGAGTTTGCTTCCGACGAATATTTAGCGGTTCATTTATCGCATCATTTTGAAGGCTTGCTCCTCGACAGGATTCCACTCATTAACAAGTTTAAATTTCGAAGTTATGTTTTTGGCAAATCCTTCTTCGGAAAATTATCTTCTGAGAACAACCAATCACTTCATTTATTCCCTTCAGGATTGAGAAAAACTCAACAGCCCTACCATGAGGTTGGGTTTGGAATTGAGAACATCTTTAAATTTGCTTCCATTGAATTTGTTTGGCGTTTGACCCCCGGTATCGGAGAATATTATACCTTTATGATAAAACCTAGTTTTAAATTTAGTTTTTAATGATGAAATTTTTATTTATCCTCTTTTTTTTAATTCTGACCACTCCCCTTTTCTCACAAGAGAAAACAGTAAAACGTCCAAAAATAGGCTTAGTTTTGAGTGGTGGTGGAGCAAAAGGATTTGCACATATTGGTGCCATAAAACTACTCGAGGAATGTGGGATTATCCCTGATTACATTACAGGGACGAGTATGGGAAGTATCATTGGCGCGTTGTACGCAATGGGTTACACACCTGATGAAATCAAAAACCTATCGGATTCTACAGATTGGGAAACTGTTTTATCGAATACAATTCCATTGAATAATATAACTTACGCAGAGAAGCAATATTACGGTTCTTAGTGGACGGAATTAGACGTTACAAAAAAAGGAGTATCATTGCCCGGTGGATTAATCCGAGGACAGAATCTTTATGAAGAATTATCATTCCTTTCTAGACCTGTTCATGGGATTGATAATTTTCTAGACTTTCCTATTCCATTTACATGTGTTGCTACAGATATAGAACGAGGAATTCCGGTAGCATTGAATCACGGAAGTATTGTTGATGCCATTCGGGCAAGTATGGCTATTCCAACAGCTTTTACTCCAGTTGAAATTGACTCATTATTATTGATTGATGGTGGTTGGACGAGAAATTTGCCTGTTCAAGAAGCATTAGATATGGGTGCAGACATTATCATTTCTGTGGATGTTGGTGCTGGATTAAATTCAAAAGAAAATTTAAAAAGCATGCTTTCTATCGTAGATCAAACTGCATGGATTTTGAGTTCACAAGACACCAAAAAGCAATTGGAAATTAGTGATTACATTATTTCGCCACCTGTGAGAGGTTTTTCAACTTTTGATTTTGATAATTTAGACTCTATTATAACCTATGGTTATCTTGAAGCAGAGAAACAAAGAGCAGTATTTGAAGCATTAGCAAAGAAAATCTATCCAACCGGTCGAAATGAAGTAGTAATTAAAAAAGTGAATGATAAAAATAATTATTCAATTTCTTCCATAAAAGTGATTGGCACAAAAAACACTTCTGAAAATTTTGCTCGAGGTAGGTTAAGAATTGATTCTCAGAAGGAATACACGATCGATCAAATCAACCAGAAAATTGATGATCTTTTTGGTACATTATACTACAAAACGGTTCAATATGAATTAATTTCCAAAGCGGATGATACTGAAGAGTTAATTGTTTATGTTGAAGAAGATAATCCTACTAAATTAAAACTTTCATTGTATTACGACACAGAGAATAGTGTTGGTATCAACCTAAATATAACTGCTAGAAATTTATTGTTGAAAAACTCACGATTATTCATAGATGCTTTCCTTTCAGAAAACCCGATCATAGGTGCAAAATACCTAAAATATATTGGAGCAAGTCAGAACACAATTGCATATACAAGAGTTCGCTATACAAGAGATGCTCGTTTTCAATGGGAGAATATTTACGGTAACCCTTCTGAATATAAATACAATGAACTTCAAGCTAGTATAGGACTTGCATACACAATTAAGAATTGGATTTTTGGTATTGAATATGGTTATCAAGGTGCAACAATGAATCCAGGGCTAAATGCTGATTCGATTATCGGCAAATGGACACAAGGTTCTCAGCCGTTAAAGACTTTTATAAAGTTGAATTCATTGGACCAAATTGTGTTTCCAACAAAAGGGATTGTTCTATCGATTAGTGGTCAATATAATTTCAACATTGAACATAGAGCCCTTTTAAGAAAAGAAATAACTTCCGTCCCTCAATCAGCAATTGATAAACTTACAAAGGTTTCTCCATTCTTCTCTTTTCATTATGATTACAAACAATACATTAAGTTAGCGAATAGATTTTCTTTAATTGCAAATTCATCGATTCAAATATCTAGTCAAAATAATATTGGTTTCAATGATTATGTTAAAGTTGGTGGTGTTGCCCCTATTTTACATTCTGCAACAGATTTTTGGGGAGGAGATAGAAGTCAATTCCATATTACTCAAGTTTTTACTGCTGGCGCAGGTTTTCAGTGGAACTTCTACAGTGATTTTTACCTCATTGGAAGGGTGAATTATTTAAATAGTCAGTACCCAATGAATCTATTCACTCCACAACTATCCTCTGAAAGTTTTACAATAAATACTAAATCATACACCGAATTATTCGGTTTTGGGGGAGAAATTGCATACAAATCACCTATCGGTCCAATTCGTTTTGTGATTCATCAAAATCAATACAGTAAAGGATTAAATTATTTTGTTGGCATTGGATTTAATATAAACAGATCAAACAATAGTTTTTAAAATGAAATTAGCTCGATTCAGTAACAACATTTTAACTCTTGAAGTCAAAAAAGCGCCCATTTTCATCCTTTTTGTTTTTCTTTTCTTTTCATTTTTAGCGATTGTATTTCCTCTTGCTGCAATATTTTTTTACATCTATTCAGACAATTCTTTTCAAGTAGGATTTGTCTTTACTTTCGTCACGTGTTTATTGATTAGTCTTTATTTATTTCGACTTTTTCTTTGGAGCTACAAAGGGAAAGAAACCTTGACCTTTTCTTCTGGTTCAATCCAGTACAAAACAAATGACATCAATTTATTTAAGGAAAAAATTAAATTCCAACTTGATATCAAATCATGTAAAGTATCAATTAGAGGAGTTGGTTATGAAGAAAATCAGCTGGGGACATTGGTTTTAGAAGATGAGAACAATACACTCATAACTTCAGTTAAAATACCTGTTAGTGAATTGCAAGAACTCATTGAGGAATTAGTTGATAAATACAATTTTAGTGCAGAAAAAAACGCTCATTATCTCTAATGAACGTTTTTTCTTTATAAAAAGTAAACACTTATTTAATTTCGAGTAATTCGATATCAAAAATGAGCATAGAATAAGGTTTAATAGGACCTCCCGGTTGAGGATAAGCACCGTAAGCTAATTCTTGTGGCACATAAACTCTATACTTAGAACCTTCATCCATTAGTTGTAAAACCTCTGTCCATCCTGAAATAACTTGCGTTACTCCAAAAACAGCTGGTTCATCTCTTTCCACTGAACTATCGAAAACATTTCCATCAATTGATGTTCCGTGATAATGAACTTTAACTTGGTCATTTGGAGTTGGTTTTTTACCATTTCCTTTTTTGATGATTTCGTATTGTAATCCAGAAGCTGTAGTTATTACTCCCTCTTTCTGACCATTTTCAGCTAAGAAATTCTCACCTTCCAAACGGTTTCCTTCCCACTCTTTATCCATTTTTTCTTGGATTAAGGCTTGAATTCCTTCAGAAAACTCTTTATTAACAGCTTCTTGATCTTCAAGAGTTAATACAATCGTATCATTTCCTGTTAAACCATCTGAGAAACCTTTGTACAATAACATTGTATCAATGCTACTTGCTTTATCGAATCCATCCAATTGAGCAAATAGTGAAAAACTCAAAAACTGACCAATACAACGAGAACCGTCTGCAAGAAAATCTTCGTTAAAATCTGTTCCAGTTTTACCTAATAATCCTTCGATAGCAGGACCACAATCAGGTTCTGCAAAGTTATTGTAACTTGAAACAAAACCTTCATTCAATTTTGCTTTATCAAGGCGCTTTGCATCGAAGTTTTGATTATCCATCAAATCTCTTGCGCTAAAAGCTCCTAGTGTGTATGCTAATTTAGCTTCGAATGATTCTAACTTCAACGCTTCTTCTTTCTTCTCTCCACAAGCAGTCAAGACAAGAATCGAAGCAAAAAATAATATTTTTTTCATTATGCTATTTCTAATAATTCAACATCAAAAATCAAAGTCATGTATGGCTCAATTGGTCCACCAGGTTGAGGAGTTGCACCGTACGCTAGATGTTCAGGGATATACAATCTGTATTTTGCTCCTTTTGGCATTAACTGCAAAGCTTCTGTCCAACCTAAAATCACTTGGTTCACACCAAAACTCGCTGGTTGACCTCTTTCAATCGAACTATCAAATACAGTTCCATCAATTAAAGTACCGTGATAATGAACAGTTACATTACTTGTTCCATTTGGTTTATCACCATTTCCTTCTTCAATTACTTCATATTGCAAACCAGAAGGCGTTGTTGTCACACCATCTTTTTTCGCATTCTCAGTTAAAAAAGTAGCACCTTTCTCTTTATTTGCACCAAATTTCTTTTCACCTTCAGCTGTTAAAAAATCTTGAATGATTTTATTTGCTTCTTCCGGTGTGTATTTTAATTCTTTTTTCTCAAAAGTATCTTTGATTGCTTCTGCTAAAACTTCAGGAGAAATTCCTTGTAAATTTTGTTGCAATAAAGAACCTCCTAAACTCATACCAACACAGTAACTTACTGCTTTTAATTCATCTGTCATTTTTTCTAATTTTACACAAAGATAAAATTTCTATTATGATAATAAGCAATGAATTAAACCTTATCTTCATTCTGTTAACTATTTTTGTAAAAAAGAAGTAATGAAAAGAAACTATACAAAGACAACAATACTCCTCGTTATTGCAATTCTATTTTTAGGATTTTACCTCTATAAAGAATATGTTTCTCCGTTATACATCAATAATGAACAACAAACAACTATTATTGATTTATCAAAAGATTCAACATTGACATTAAATAAAAACCCAGAACAGGAAAGTATTTTTGCTTTAGAAATTGAAATACTAGGGGAGTCTGCGAGTAATTTAACAATCACAACCGAAAACACAGATGGTCAACAGATCAAAGAAATAAAATTAAAACGAGGAGAAATTGATTTCATTTATCAAAATGAATGGTACACGGAGGATTGCCTTCTTATTTTTTCTTCCAAAGAAAAAATGAATGGTGAATTAAAAATAAACTATCGTTTTCTAGGACTAAACTAGTCTTTTTATACTTTTACACTATGAAGATTCAAAATGTAACATACTCCTTAATAACGATTTCGATAATCATTGGGTTGTTGATTTTTGCACAATCTATTTTGATTCCATTTGTAATTGCCCTATTGATTTGGTTTATCGTAAAAAAGGTGAGGAATCTTTTGGACAGGTCTTCTTTCATCAAGAACTATATACCTCAATGGATTAAAACTTTTCTCGCATCGTTTTTTATCTTCGGTTTCTTATTTATTTTATTTAAAGTAATGAGTTCGAATATTGAAGGTCTTACAAACTCTTTCTCTAATAATTCCAAAAATATAGATCACTTATTGGTTTTAATTAATGAGACATTTAATATTGATATTGATGAAAAAGTAAAAGAATACGTCTCAATGACCAATTTTTCTAGTCAATTCAAATCTATAGCTAATTCTCTTTCAGTTGGTTTAGGTAATTTTTTAATGATTACTTTTTACGTGACTTTTTTATTCTTTGAGGAAAACTTTTTCCAAGACAAAATTCGAACTATATTTTCAGAGGAAACAAAGTATCAAAACGTCATGCAAATTTTCAATAAAATTGACAAGTCAATGGCAAGTTACATCAGTTTAAAGTCATTGGTCAACCTACTTTCAGCATTCTTATCCTTTTTTATCCTTTACTTTTCGGGTATTGATTCACCAATTTTCTGGGCATTCTTGATTTTTATTTTCAATTTCATCCCTGCAATTGGACCTATATTCGGTACGGTAATCCCATCTATTTATGCTTTAATGCAATTTGGTGATTTCGGTCCTTTTTTAATCATTTTCTTTGGTGTAGGTACAACTGTAGTATCTATCGGAAGTCTTGTTGAGCCTCGAGTAATGGGCAATTCATTAAACATAAGTCCCTTAGTAACAATTATTTCTCTTGCAGTTTGGGGAAGTATTTGGGGAATCATCGGAATGCTACTATGTGTACCAATTACTGTCGCAATGATTATTATTTTCGCTCAATTCGAAAGAACAAAATCGATTGCAATATTACTTTCGGAGAAAGGGGTAGTATGATGGGCTGTTTCGAGCAAGAGGAAAACGTTTAGAGAATTTTAGGGTTTTCGTTAAAGTTTACGTCCCTCGAAAATAAAATCTCGTATCTCAAAACTCATTATTTATTACTCAAACCAAAATGTTCTTCTGCTTTACCGACAATATAACCACCAATAGCTAATGAAGCAGTTGCAGCTGGAGAAGGAGCATTTAAAACATGTATTGAGTTTCCGTGGTATTCGATTCTAAAATCATCTCTTGTATCACCATCTTGACGTAACAATAATGCACGAACACCTGCTCTACCCGGTTTTAAATCATCCATCGTTAAAGAAGGTATCATTCGCTGCAATGTTTTTAAGAATAATTTCTTCGAAAATGCACGACGATACTCATTGATTCCGAATTTAGCATTTTTAAAGAACAATTTCCACGTTCCTCCATAAGTTAAAGCATCCCATGTATCTCTAAATGAAAAGTCTGTTTTACCATATCCTTCTCTTTTAAAGGTAAAAACTGCATTTGGTCCACATTCAATATCACCATTGGTCATTCGTGTAAAATGAACGCCCAAGAAAGGGAAATCTGGATTTGGAACAGGATAAATTAGGTTTTTCACTTTATGCATCCCTTGTTCTGTTAGTTCGTAGTAATCACCACGGAACCCAACGACCTTTTCTTTTAAATCTACTCCATCTTTCTTGGCTAATCGGTCTGCTTCCAAACCTGCACAAAAAATTAAATGCTTAGCTCGATACGTTTCTTGTTTCGTTACTACATTTGAAGTCTCATCTGAGTTGTTTTTTGTTATTCCAACAACCTCTTGACCTAGAAACAATGTACTATCAGAATTTAGAGCCAAGGCAAGTTCAACCATTTTATTTGTTGCTCCAACGAAATCAATAATCCCCGTACAAGGAACAGATAGTCCAGCAATGGCTTCAACATGAGGTTCAAATTCTTTGACTTCCTCCCCTGTCAACTTTCTCAATCCTTCGATTTTATTCTCTAAACCAATGTTGTATATTTTTTCCATGTTAGCCAACTCACTTTCATCAGTCGCAACCACAACCTTACCACAAACATCATGATCAATACCATGTTCTTTTGCAAATGCGACCAATTCATGTCGACCTTCGATACAATTCTTCGCTTTTAAAGAACCCGGTTTGTAATATAATCCTGAATGAATTACGCCTGAATTATGTCCCGTTTGATGATCTGCTAGTTTTTCTTCTTTTTCGACCAACATGATTTTAAGCTCAGGATATTTGGACTGTAATTTATAAAATGTAGCAGCTCCAACAATTCCTCCTCCAATAATCGCGATATCAAACGTCATAATTCATTTTTTTAGAATAATTTGTTACAAAATTAATCATTCTTTTATTGAATTCTATTTTATTTGAGGAAAGCTACACTATTTCATTATTTTTGCATCATGCGAATAGATATTCTTACCATTTTACCAGGACTTTTAGAAGGACCTTTTTCAGAATCAATTCTAAAAAGAGCACAAGAAAGAGGGTTATTGGAACTTAACATTCACAACATCCGTGATTATTCTACGAATAAACATAAAAAAGTAGATGCTACACAATATGGTGGTGGCGCAGGAATGGTGATGACAATCCAACCTATCGCTGATTTAATCGACAAATTGCAATCGGAAAGAGAATACGATGAAATTATTTTCATGACGCCCGATGGTGAAGTTTTGGACCAAGAAATGAGTAATGACATCAGTTTAAAAGGGAACATTATCATTCTTTGCGGACATTACAAAGGTATTGATGAACGAATAAGAGAACACTACATTACACGTGAAATATCTATCGGTTCTTTTGTCTTAACTGGAGGAGAATTGGCGGCTTGTGTTGTCGTTGATAGTGTTGTCCGATTAATCCCCGGTGTGATTAACGATGAAACTTCTGCGTTAACGGATAGTTTTCAAGATAATTTATTATCACCACCCGTTTACACAAAACCTTCGGATTATAACGGAATGAAAGTTCCAGATGTATTACTCTCCGGTAATTTTGCTAAGATTGACAAATGGAGAGAACAAAAAGCAATTGAGAGAACAAAAAAAAGAAGACCGGATTTATTGGGGAATGATTAAGAGAGAATGTGCAGCACTTTGTACTACATACTTAGACTAGCTCAGTACTCAAAACAAAAGACAATGAAAAAAGCAATAGAGACATTAAAAAATGGTGGAACAATCCTCTACCCTACGGATACGATTTGGGGAATTGGTTGTGATGCAACGAACGAAGAAGCTTGTCAGAAAATTCTAGAAATTAAACAAAGGCCTGAGAATAAAAGTTTTGTTCTTTTGGTTGATGGTTTTGCAATGTTAGAAAGATTTATTCCTGAATTTCAAGAAGTATGTTACGATTTAGCTGATTTTGCAAATAAACCATTGACTATCATTTACCCAAATGCAAAAGGTCTTGCACCTTCTGTTCTAGCAAAAGATGGTTCTGTCGGTATTCGAATAACCAAAGATGCCAATTGTTTAAAACTCATTCGCTCAATTAGAAAACCAATTGTGAGTACATCTGCAAATATTTCTGGTCAAGGAAATCCAACTTGCTACGATGAAATAGATGAAAGAATTATTAACGGAGTTGATTCAATCGTCGAAGAAAAACAAGAAATGAAAATGACGACTCCTTCTCAAATTATAAAAGTTGATTTGGATGGGAAAGTTACAGTGATTAGAAAGTGAATTAAAAAGAGCAAGGTAAAGAAGAACCAGGAATAGAGAATAACCCCCTAATCTCTGAATAACTTTACCCTAAGAAGTTTTTTAAAACTTGATTAAACTCTTCCGGTTTATTCAAATTAACCATATGCCCACCATTTTTAATCACATGAAGTTGAGATTTTTCGCCCAAATATTGATTCAACAACCTTGCTCTTTCTAAAGGAATCACAAGATCGTCATCCCCCCAAATAAGTTGTGTTTCAATATTGAAATCATATTCATGCTGAGAAAACTCTTTGAGACTTGCAATAAGATTCTGCATTAATCCTCGCTTATTCGCTCGACTTTCTGCATACATTCTGTTGTAAAACTCATTGAATACAAAGTCAGGTAAATAAATTTTCTTCCCAGAAGATAGATGCCACATTTTTTTCAATCCTTTCGGAGAATCAGGTACGAATAAGTCTTCCACCGTTTCAACATTAAAAAGATGGCAAACAGAAGTGATGTCTTCTTTCAACATGAATTTAATTGGTGCGTCAACAACAATAAGCTGTCGAATAGAACGGGGGAATCTTTGTGCAAGTTCAACACTCACCAATCCACCGTAAGAAATACCCATTAAGGTAAATTTCCCTATTCCTAAAAATTCCAATAATTGATGAACCATTTCTACTTGATCTGCAACTCCAATTTTTTCTTTTTCTGTAGTTGTATTTCCAAAATGAATAAGATTTGGGAGAATCAAACGATATTTCTTTGATAAAAAAACAACCTGTTTGAACCATTGATATTTGGTAGTTGCTCCAAATCCGTGCAATAGAATCATCACAGGTAAATCTTTTTGGCTGTCCCAATATTCAATTTTATGACCCTGTATTTCAGCTAAAAAAAGAGACAAATCAGCTTTTCCCATCTTTTTATCGATGAGTTTTTCCACTTTATTGAAAACATGTTTTGCTATGATACCTGACTTCTTCATTCGGTGATAATGTACAAAAATATATCCATAAGTTGATTAATTTCACTATGTTGCAGGGCAAACGCATTTAAATTGTCAACAATTTATCAACAATTGTATTGTGCGTAACTAATTAAAAATCAGTTCGCTAACTTATTGTGATTCAGTTTGTTTTTCGTATATTTAACTGATAATCAGTTAAATATATAGTTTTGAATAAAAAGGAAAAATTATTGGATTTATTTGACAATTTAGAAGGTCCTAGACGAGAAAAATGTAAAAAGCACTTACTTTTAGATATTATTGCAATATCAGTATGTGGAGTAATTTGTGGTGCCGATTCGTGGAATGAGATAGAGGTTTATGGTAAGATTAAGTATCATTGGCTAAAAACGTTCTTAGAATTACCAAACGGTATTCCATCGCATAACACTTTTAATAGAGTGTTTTTTAACCTCTGTCCAAATAAGTTTGAACTTTGTTTTAGTGAATGGGTTGCTTCAATAACTAATTTAATAGACGGAGAAGTTGTTGCTATTGATGGGAAAACAAAATGCTTATACGCAAGTTCCCCCAGAATTAAATCCTAGCGAGAAAATATGGCATTATATTAAGCAGCATTATAAAAATACAGTATTTGAAACCTTAGATAAAGTAAAAAAACTGGTTACATACTTTTATTTGTGAAAGTCTAAACCCAAAAATTATAAAATCAATTACAAATCATGATATTTTCGTAGACACATTTAAAGCGCAATTCAATTACTAACTGGTATAATTAGATGTGCACCATAGAATAGATGATGATTTTCTTCAGAACTATTTAAACGCTTACGTGTTCAAACTGAATAGAATACACTTTACTAACCTGTTTGACAGGGTTTTAATAGCATCTGTAAATAATCAATGGAGTATTCTTGGGAAAACTTGCGGATAAGTATTAAAAACAAAATACAACTCATGAGATATTTTGTTCTTTAATGAACGGCACATTACAATCTCTACAAGAGACGTAGCGTATAACGAGAATAAAAGTAAAAACACCTGCTAATGCAGTGAAAGAGCAGCATGGCTTAGACTCATAAATATATTAAAGAAAAGACCAGTAACTAATATAAAAGACTACATTTGTGATGTATAATAACTTGTAATTTCACAAATTACATACAATAATCTTGTTAAGCTTAACATTTATGAAACTAATATTACTTTCAATTGGACTATTTATTACGCTCAACAGTTTTTCCCAACTAGCGGAAAATTTTGACAATACATTCCCTGCAACTGGCTGGTTTCTCACTGGTGGGTCAGTGTTTTGGGACCAATCAAATGAAGTAGCCGATAACACTACGGGATCTGATAGCTTTGCTAGGTATAGGTGTTTTAATAATAATGATGCAACACCAGCATACATAAGAAGCCCCAGATTGTTGGTTAGTGCAACGGATAAAACCTTTTCTTTTTGGGCGAATTACTATTTAAAACCAGGGTCACCAGCAATTGCTGATTATGCTCAACTCTATGTTGATGTATCAGCTGATGGTGGTGCAACATGGACGCTTGGCTCTGTTAATCTTATAAATGGTCAACAAGACAGTGGTTGGCTTCAAACATCAATTGACTTAACCGCTTATCAAGGTGTTGATTTTACAGGAAATAACACTTATGTTAGATTTAAAGCTGTTTCTGACAATGGTTCTTTTAATATTGCTATTGATGATGTAGCTGGGCCTTCAATTTTTATTCCTGCATGTAGTGAACCAACAGCTGTAAATTTAACAGCAACAACAGCTACAAGTACAACAATTAACTGGGTCAATGCTATTGGCTCTCCTATTGATTATAACTGGGAACTACAGCCTCAAGGAATAGCACAAGGAACGGCTACGGCACTTTCTGGTTCAGGTGCTTCAAGTGGCATTATTGTTTCAGGGTTAAGTTCAGGAGTTGCCTATGATGTATTTGTACAATCAAATTGTGGTGGTACGGGTAATAGTACTTGGGTTGGACCAATTTCTTTTACTGCATCATGTCCTACTTTAATAGCACCATGGAATGAAGATTTTGAAAGTGCTGGTGGACTACCTCCTTGTTGGAACATGAGTGGTGGACAAGATTGGTTCTTTAATAATACAGGAACAGGGAACGTTGGGAATGGAGGAGTACTCTCTGGTTCGACTACAAGTGATGGGTATTATGCCTGGGCAGATGCGACGGCAAATTTAGGGCCTAGAGAGTTGCTAAGCCCATTTATTGATATTACAGGATTAACTGTGCCAGCATTATCTTTTTTTGAAATAAGTAATAATCAAGGTCAAGCTAATTCACAATTAGATGTAGAGTTTTGGAATGGTTCAACATGGTACTTTATAGGTATATACAATACAAATACTTCTGGTTGGGAGAAAAAAACTATCGACATAAGTGGATACACTATAACAGGTGATGTTCAATTTAAGTTTACTTTCAAAGAGGTTTCTAATCCTAATGATTTTTCTGATGATATAGCAATTGATGATATAAAAGTTTCTGAGCTGTATGCATGTAGTGCTCCTTCTGCAATAAGCTTAACATCAATTACAGGAACAGGTGTCACAATTAACTGGATGGATGCTCCGGGTTCTTTTGTTGATTATAATTGGGAAATACAACCTCAGGGGACATGGCAAGGAACAGCAGGCGCTATTTTTGGCTCAGGTGCAGCAAGTGGAGTAATTGTTTCAGGATTAGATGTTGAATTTGACTATGATGTTTTTGTTCAAACCAATTGTGGAGCCGAAGGTAATAGTACTTGGGCTGGTCCAATTTCTTTTACTACATCATGCGCAAGTATTGTACCGAATTATACTGAAGACTTTACAACCTATTTAGATCCATGTTGGTCCGAATCTAGGGGGACATTATCTGCACCTAACACAGTAATGATACCAACATCTTCTTGGGGTGAAGATGGATTCTCAAACATTGGAGCTACTGGCTCTGCAAGAATTAACATTTATGGTGATCAAACAAAAGAATGGTTAATAAGTCCGAATATTGATTTAAGTGCTGGTAATTTACAATTAGAATTTGATATTGCTTTAACTAATTTTAATGGTACAAATACTTCAACTCTTGGGACTGATGATACATTGGCCGTTGTAATTTCTACTGACAACGGAACAACTTGGACAACTTCAAATATTTTACAACTTTGGAAATTTGGCACAAGCCCTTCTAACACAGGAGATCATGTTATAATTGATTTATCTGCTTATACGGGTGTTGTAAAAATTGGTTTTTATGCTGCCTCATCTCTAGATAATACTTTAAATGATAACGATTTATTTATTGACAATTTTGAGATTACAGCCCAACCACCAATTTTAGTAACTTCAATAGCTGTTCAAGGAGCAGGTGGAGCAACTACAATTTCGACTAATGCAGGAACGCTACAAATGGAAGCAACTGTAATGCCTACAACGGCAACTGATATGACTTACACTTGGTCGGTAGCAAATGGAACTGGCGCTGCAACTATTGATGCAACCGGTT